>DASTNK010000144.1:0-52160 GCA_035720945.1 Burkholderiaceae bacterium | reverse complement strand
CTGTTGTGGAGCAGCGACCTGAACCTGGTGCGGGGCGAAGATTCGCTCGTGCGCGCCATCTGGGCGGGCAAGCCGCTGATCTGGCACATCTACCCGCAGGACGAAAACACCCACATGGACAAGCTCGATGCCTGGCTGCGCCTGGCGAGCTACCCCGCGGAAGCAGATGCCGGCCTGCGCGCCTGGAACGCCGGGGACACGCCGGCATTCCGCGACAGCCTGGAACAGACGTTGCAGCCCGCCACGTGGGCCCGATGGCAGGCTGCCAGCGGCCGATGGGCCGGCTCTCTGGCCCAAAGTTCCGGGTTGGCGCAAGCGCTTCTTGCCTTCTGCGCAAAATACCGGCAAACGCGCTAAAATTCCGGGTTTTGCACTTTTATTACGCTTTCGCCACGCCCCCTTCGCATCTCCCTTTCTGGCGAAGCCATTGCATGGAGCACTTCAAATTGATGAAATCCGCACAAGAACTGCGCGTTGGCAACGTGGTGACCGTCGGCAGCGACGCCCTTGTCGTCCAGAAGGCCGAATACAACAAGTCCGGGCGCAATGCGGCCGTCGTGAAGCTGAAATTCAAGAACCTGCTGACCGGGTCGGGCAGTGAATCCGTCGTCAAGGCCGATGAAAAATTCGACATCGTGGTTCTGGAGAAGAAGGAATGCACGTATTCGTACTTCGCCGACCCCATGTACGTCTTCATGGACGCGGAATACAACCAGCATGAAGTCGAAGCCGACAGCATGGGCGACGCCCTGAGCTACCTCGAAGAAGGCATGGCGGTGGAAGTCGTCTTCCATGACGGCCGGGCCATTTCGGTCGACCTGCCCACCATCGTCGTGCGCGAAATCACCTACACCGAACCCGCGGTGCGCGGCGACACGTCGGGCAAGGTGCTCAAGCCCGCCAAGACGAACACCGGCATGGACATCAACGTCCCGCTGTTCTGCGAAATCGGCGACAAGATCGAAATCGACACACGCACCGGCGAATACCGCAGCCGCGTGATGTAAGACGAAAGGCCCGGCTATGCCGGGCCTTTCATTCCCCCGATGCCGCCCGCCATGGGCGGAACGGCGCCACGGGCCGTGCGGGACACGCCTTATTGCAGGCGGTCGTCATCCAGAAAGTCGGGAACCGGCATGACCGCGATTCCCTCGCTTGCCAATTCCTGGCGCTCTTCTTCTGTTGCCGTGCCACGAATGGCGCGTTCGTGGGCCTCGCCCTCGTGCATGCGCCGCGCTTCTTCGGCGAAGCGCGGCCCCACGTTTTCGGCGCCGCGCACGATTTCACGAATCTGGCGCAGCATTTCGGCCTGAAGCTGGGCCAGTTGCCGCCCCGCCGGGGCGGCAACTGCCTGGGCTTGCGCGGGGCGGCTCTCGCCAGCGGCCGGATCCCGGCCGGCGCCGGTGTTGACGCGCGACGCGGACAGTTTGCGCACAACGTTATGGCTGTTGCAGACCGGACAGGTCAGCAGCCCATTTTCACGTTGCGATTCGTAGCTATCGGCCGAGCCGAACCAGCCCTCGAAAACGTGGCCGGAATCGCATTGGAGGTCGAATACTTTCAGTGACATACCCTCATGATGGGGCCAAATGAAAAAAAATCAATAGGGACGCCGCAAGACGTGGCAATAGCCATTGTCATCGCGAAACCACACATCAACACTGCCCATGTTTCCAGCACTGGTAACGCCATACCCAGGGCGGCACGGGCGACGGTTCGCTCCAGATACCTTTGCGCGCCTCGCGCGCGGCCGCTTCCAATCCTGGAAGGCGCCGGTCGCGCATGTACCGGCCTTGTCCTTCGCCGTTGGCCCAGGCAAGCCCCTCCGCCACGAGCTCACGGTTGGCGGTGGAGCCGTCAGGCAGCGGCACGTCGCACACATTGCGTCCGTACCGATCATGCTCGAAGCACGAAAGCGCAAGGGTCTTGCCCGCGACCAAGCCGGCCAATGCCTGTTTCGCCGCCTGCGCCATAGGCTGGCCGGGACGCTCGCGATTCTTCCTGGTTTCAGGGGCATCGATGCTGGCCATGCGTATGCGTTCACGGCGGCCATCAACCAGCAATGTGAACGTATCGCCATCCGCCACGTGCACCACCCGCCCCGCGAGGGTGTACGCAACCTTGTCGGATGCTCCGGCCTCGCGTTGCCCGGAGACCACGAAACCAGCCTTTGACGCCACCCCCACGGCCACGACGAGCACTCCAGCCAGCACCGCCCAGGCGGCGGGTCGCCGATGCAATGCGCCCGCACGGGACAGTTGGCGAACGAGAGGATTCAGGAAGCGATTCATCTACACCGGCCAGGACCGGGCCAAAAGGGTTTCGGCAGCACCCACCGGCATGCCGCTGCCGAAAACGCCGTCAGCCTCCGAGTGGATTCTTGTCTGCATGAAAGCATCGGCCACCGGCGCGGGAGCGTGCTTGCGCAGCAACACCGCCTGCGACAGCAGCACGATTTCACGCGAGATGTGACGCGCCCAGGGCTGCGGATTGGCGCCGGGCGTGCGCAGGCGTTTCACCAGGCGCTCCGCCCGGGCGCGCAGAGGCCGATCGACGCTGGCATCGCGAACCAGCGTATCGGCAAAAGCGCGGCCGGCGTCCGCATCATGATTCAAGGCGCGCAACACATCCAGACACATGACGTTGCCCGAGCCCTCCCAAATGGAGTTGACCGGTGTTTCACGGTAAAGGCGAGGCATGGGGCCGTCTTCGATGTAGCCGTTCCCGCCCCAGACCTCCATGCATTCGGCCACCGCCTGGATGGCGCGTTTGCAGATCCAGAACTTCGCCGCCGGCGTCAGGATGCGCACCCAGACACGTTCCTCGGCAGAGGAGCCTCTTTTTTCGAGCGCCCCGGCAAGACGCATGGCCAACACCGTGGCCGCCTCGCTTTCCAACGCCAGGTCAGCCAGCACCTGGCGCATGAGGCCGTGGTCGGCCAGCTTCCTGCCGAAAGCCTGTCGGGTTCGCGCATGATGCAGGGCCTGCACCAGTGCCTGGCGCAACAGAGCAGTGCTGCCCAGCACGCAATCCAGCCGGGTGCGGGTGGCCATTTCAGCCAGAATGGGAATACCACGGCCGGGATCGCCAACCAGGATGCCGAACGCATCCTGGAACTCGACTTCGGCACTGGCATTGGACGCGTTGCCCATCTTGTTTTTCAGCCGCTGGATGCGCACCGCGTTGCGGGTACCGTCAGGTGTCCAACGGGGCACGAAGAAACACGACAAAGCACCGCCGCAGTGCGCCAGAACCAGATGGGCATCGGACGTGGGCGAGGAAAAAAACCACTTGTGACCAACCAGGCGGAACGCCGCCCCGCGTTCCGCCCCCTGTTCCAGCGGAAAAGCCTGCGTGGCATTGGCGCGCAGATCCGACCCGCCCTGCTTTTCGGTCATGCCCATCCCTATCGTCACCCCCGCCTTTTCCGGCACAGGCATGTCGCGGGGGTCGTACCGCCGGGAGTACAGATGTGGCGCGAGATCATGGAACCAGGGTTCGTCGCGCAACGCGGGCGCGGCCGCCGCCGTCATGGTGAGGGGGCACAAGGTGCCCGCTTCAATCTGCCCATGCAGCAAGTACAAAGCGGCGCGGGCCGCGGGCCAGCCGGCCTGGAAACCCTCTGAGCCAGTCACCACACCCACGTGCATGCCTTGCTCGAACGCCATGCCCATGAGCTGATGCCAGGCGGGGTCGAAGCGCACCTGATCGATCCGATGCCCCAATCGGTCAAATGTTTCGAGCTTAGGACGATCCTGGTTCGCGCGAAGAGCCAACTCGGCGACCTCAACGCCTCCCAACCGGGAGCCATAATCCCGCAGGTTTTGTTCGAAAGCGGCAGCTCCTTCGCGCCGCACCGCGTCGTTCAGGGCGACATCGGCGTCGAACAGGTTGTAGCCGACCAGATCGGGTACTTGATTGGTGACCTGATGCGTTGACCATTCCATCCCAGCACCTCCATTCCGCCTACAGCCAGCGCGCCTTTCGGAATCGCCAATACAGTATGGCGCAGGCCACCGCCGTACACCCCATCATCAACGGATAACCGTAATGCCATTTAAGTTCCGGCATGGATACGAAATTCATGCCGTAGATACCCGCGACAGCCGTGGGAACGGCCAGGATGGCCGCCCACGCGGCAAGCTTCTTGGTGATGTCGGTTTGCTGGGACTGCCCCAGCATGCTGCCCGCCTCGAAGGCGAACGCCAGGGCCTCGCGCAGACTGTTGATGAGTTCGTCAATGCGTTGCACACGATCGGCCACCTCGCCGAAATAGCCACGACAATTGGCATCGATGTGCCCCGTGTCGACGCGCGCAAGGCGTCGACAGATCTCTGTCATGGGAAAAATGGCCGTGTGCATGCGCAGCAGGTCCCGGCGCAGGCGATACAGCTTGCGCACATCCACATCGCCGAATCCCCGCAACATGAACTGCTGCTCGATCGCCTCCACCGTGGCTTCGAACTTGGTAAGCGCGGCCAAGTAGCGATCGGCCAGCAGGTCGAGCAGCATGGACGCCACGTAGTCGCTGCCCCGGCCGAGCAATTCCGGCACGCCTTCCAGGTACTGGCGCAGGCTGTTGTGCGCGGCCACCGCCCCGCGCCGCACCGTTATCAGGAAATTGCGACCGATCAGCAATTGGGTTTCGCCAAACACTGGGCGCAGGTTCTCGACCTCTATGGTGACCGCCACCACCAGCGTCATGTGTTCGAATTCGAGAATCTTCGGACGCACATGACGTTCGGTGATTTCTTCTATGGCCCGCGCGCCCAGCCCCAACCGCTCGCCCATCAGGCGAAGTGTTTCGAGTTCGGGTTCCCTGAGCCCCACCCACAATAGCTGCCTCGGTTCATCAGACGGCCTGTGCACTTGCTCCAGTGGCACATCGACCGGTGGTTGGCCAGTGCGATAAAGCACGGACGCGATCACGGCCTTTTCCGGTACCGCTGAAGGCTGCTCAAACTCTGCCATTGGGGACGCTCGCTAAATGAGGGAAATTCATGATAGCATCGGCCCCGGAAACCGGGGATGGACGATCTGGCTGCGCGACGCCAGGGAAAACGCTCTCCTTGGCACAGCCCCCCTTGCTCCGCCATTGGCCGGCGGGGCCAACCCATACGGACGCCCCCATGACCGACCGCCATCTGATAATCGTTGCCGCTCTTGTGCTACTCGTGGGCGTTGGCGCCGGTGCGTTTGGTGCGCACGGGCTCAAGCGTGTACTCAGCCCCGACATGCTGGCCGTGTGGCATACAGCCGTGACCTACCAGATGTTTCACGGCCTGGGTCTGCTGGCCATCGCCGTCCTGGGATCACGCTTCGGATCCCCGCTGCTCTCAAGCGCCAGCATCGTCATGCTCATCGGCATCGTGCTGTTCAGCGGCAGCCTGTACCTGCTGGCCCTGACGGGCACACGGTGGCTCGGTGCCATCACGCCCCTGGGCGGGCTGGGTTTCATCATCGCCTGGGCCATGGTGGCGATTGCCGCCTATCGACACGCCTGACCCGCCTCCCGGACCCCAGTCGCACATCACAAGCCACAAATAAAAGATAAGTTGTCACATTCCATATTTGTAGCAAAATTACAAATTTGTGAAAATCGACCTTCCTGTCACATGAATAAAAGCCGGCATAGCGCGGTTCAATAAAACTCCTAGTTCTCTCGGTAAAACTCTTACTCCATTTACAAAAAAATCAATAATTTTCTTTGCCAGGGGTTCTTTTTATCTAAAATATGTAGTAAAACTACATTTTATCTCGTACGCATCCTTCCGAGAAATTCCATGACCATGAACCCCGCTGTTCTCAACGTCACACAGCGCATCCGTGATCGCAGCCAATCCACGCGGCGCCATTACCTCGAACGCACTCGTGCCGCCTATGGCGGCAAGACCCGGCGCAGCGCGTTGGGTTGCACGAACCTCGCCCACGCGGCGGCGGCGATGCCCGCGACCGAAAAAGGCCGGCTCCACCACGGCGACACACCCAACCTGGCCATCGTGTCGTCCTACAACGATATGCTGTCGGCACACCAGCCGCTGGGTGCCTACCCCACCGTCATCAAGCAAGCCGCGTTCGCCGTCGGCGCCACGGCACAATTCGCGGGCGGCGTCCCGGCCATGTGCGACGGCATCACCCAGGGCCAGGACGGCATGGAACTGAGTCTGTTCTCGCGCGATGTCATCGCCATGTCCACCGCCATTTCCCTCAGTCATCAGGTGTTCGACGCGGCGGTCTACCTGGGCGTGTGCGACAAGATCGTGCCTGGCCTGCTGATCGGTGCCTTGTCTTTCGGGCATCTTCCCGCCATCTTCGTTCCTGCCGGCCCCATGCCCAGTGGCATCGCCAATGCGGACAAGGCGAAGACACGGCAGCTCTTCGCCCAAGGCAAAGTCGGGCGGGCCGAACTGCTGGAATCCGAATCGCGCTCGTATCACTCCCCGGGTACTTGCACGTTCTACGGCACGGCCAACTCGAACCAGATGCTCATGGAGATCATGGGCCTGCATCTGCCTGGCAGCGCGTTCGTGCCACCCGGCACGGCGCTGCGCGACGCGCTCACGCGCGCGGCCGCGCAACGCGCGGTGGCCATCAGTCAGCAAGGTGACACGTTCACGCCCGTTGCCGAAGTGGTGACCGAAGCCACCATCGTCAACGCCATCGTCGGCCTGCTGGCCACGGGCGGCTCCACCAACCACACTCTGCACCTGGTTGCCATCGCACGGGCGGCGGGGGTCATTATCAATTGGGATGATTTCGCCGAGCTGTCGGCGGTGGTGCCGCTGTTGGCACGCGTCTACCCCAATGGCCCGGCCGACGTGAATCACTTCCACGCCGCCGGAGGCGTGGGGTTGGTCATCGCTGAACTGCTGGACGCCGGGTTGTTGCACGACGATGTCCGCACTTGTGCGGGTCCTGGCTTGCGTCGCTATACCCAGGAGCCATTCCTGGACGGCGATGGCCGTCTGGCCTGGCGCGCAGGCGTGCGCGTCACGGGGGATGACAGCGTTATCCGCTCCGTCCGGAAACCCTTCAGCCCCGATGGCGGTCTGAAGGTTCTGCACGGGAACCTGGGCCGGGCCGTGATCAAATCCTCGGCTGTCGCGCCTGAACATCGGGTCGTACAGGCCCCGGCGCTGGTTTTCCACGATCAGGACGATTTGCTGACCGCTTACCGGCAGGGCTTGCTGAACCGCGATTTCGTGGCGGTCATCCGCTTCCAGGGGCCAGCCGCGAACGGCATGCCCGAACTGCACAAACTGACCCCGGTCCTGGCGTCGCTGCAGGATCAGGGCCTGCATGTCGCCCTCGTCACCGATGGGCGCATGTCCGGCGCATCCGGCAAGATCCCGGCGGCCATCCATGTGTGCCCTGAAGCGCTGGCGGGCGGGCCGCTTGCCAAGGTGCGCGACGGCGACCTGATCCGGCTCGACGCCACGACCGGTGAACTCTCGGTGGAAGAAGGACTCGACTGGCCAGGGCGCAAGCCGGTCACAGCCGACCTTCATGGCCGTCAGGTCGGCCTTGGCCGCGAACTGTTCACTTCGGCCCGACAGAGTGTCGGGTCGGCCGAAGAAGGGGCTACGCTGTTCGGCAGTCCGGATTCACCGACAAGCGCGAACGCGATGTAAACAAAGTGCAACTCTCCGTGACCCACGCCACATGCAGCGCCAAAATGAATCAAACACCAACATCCAAGAACAGCCACTTCCCGTCATGAACGCACTCGAACTCCTTCAGCAAAGCCCGGTAATCCCCGTCATCGTCATCAAGGACGTCGACCTGGCCGTCGATCTGGCCAAGGCCTTGGTCGCGGGCGGTGTTCGCTGCCTTGAAATCACCTTGCGCTCCTGCGTCGCGATCGATGCCATCCGGCTCATCAGCCAGGAAGTTCCCGATGCCATTGTCGGCGTCGGCACCGTGCGCACCGCCGCACAACTAGAGGCCGCCTCCGACGCCGGGGCCCGATTCGCAGTCAGCCCGGGGTTGACTCGTGAACTGTCCGCCGCGGCGCGTGCATCAGGCATTCCGTTCTTGCCGGGAATCGCCACACCATCGGAATCCATGTTCGCCGCGGATCAGGGCTACATGGTGCAAAAACTGTTCCCCGCCGAAGCGGTGGGAGGCGTGGCGCTGCTGAAGTCCATCTACGGCCCCATGCCCGACGTGGTGTTCTGCCCCACGGGGGGCATCAATCCACGCAACGCTCGAAGCTATCTGGCGCTTCCCAATGTGCAGTGCGTGGGCGGTTCGTGGCTGACCCCGGACTCCGTGGTCACCAACAAACAGTGGGATGCCATCACGCAACTGGCCAAGGAAGCCTGCGCCCTGACTGGTTCACACGCCTGAGTCGAATCGCCTTCATCTGTTTTCACATACCACCTCCACAAGCTGCCCCTCGGGTTTGGGGAGGGGCCGGTGTAAGGCGTGCGACGGATCCACCGAGGGGCAGCGCCTTAAAATACCAACAGCGCCAAAGCTCACAAACCCATCCATGGAGCCATGAGCAACCAACACCGCTACGCGTCGAACACCGCCAGCGGTGGACGCCCCTTGAGGGCCAGCAGAAGGTTCGTGGTGGCCATTTCCGCCATGGCGTGGCGGGTTTCATGCGTGGCCGAGCCCGCGTGCGGGAGCGGAACCACCTTGGGATGCGTGCGCAACGGAGAATCCGCAGGCAAGGGTTCCGTCATGAAAACATCCAGACCCGCGGCACGCAAGGTGCCACGGTTCAGTGCGTCGAGCAGCGCGGTTTCCTGAACGATGGCGCCGCGCGCGCCATTGATGAAAATCGCGCCTGGCTTCATCATGGCGAACTCAGCGGAACCGATCAGGCCCAGCGTCTGCCCGGTGAGGGGCAGGACCACCACCACAAAATCCGATTCGGACAGAACCTCCTTGAACGACGCGGGCATGATGCGGTTGTCGGCATCGCCTGCGGACGGCTGCGTGCGCGTGTGATACAGCACCTGCATGTCAAAGCCACGCGCGGCGCGGCGCGCGATGGCCTGACCGATGCGGCCATATCCCAGGATGCCCAGCGTCTTGCCGTGCACGTCCCAGCCGAACATATCCGGTTGGATACTGCCCGTCCAACGTCCTTCGCGCACAAGGTTCGCCAGTTCGACGATACGGCGACTGGTTGCGAGAATCATGGAAAAATACAGATCGGCCACGGTTTCGGTCAACACCCCGGGGGTGTGGCACAACATGATCCCACGCGACTTGAGCGACGCCAGCGGATAGTTGTCGACACCCACCGACACACTGGATATCACCTTGAGGTTCGGTGCCGCGTCGAGTAGTGCGTCATCGAACCGGTGGCTCGCGCCGATCATGCCATCGACGGTGGACAAGGCTTGTTGAAACGCCGCCTTCTGTTGCGGTACGCGCGGGTCGCCCACGACCACGTCGCACTCGTGTCGCAGCCGCGCCAGTTGATCGGCGGGCAGCGCCTTGAAGACCAGCACCTGTTTTCTGTTCATGTCACGACTCCGCCAGTTCGAGTTCGGCGCGTGTCGGCAGACCCTCTGTATCACCCAGCACCTGGACGGCGCGGGCCCCTATCCAAGCCCCACGCTCGACAGCCTGACGCACCGTGCGCCCCTCCAGCATCGCGCTGATCACGCCGACCGCGAAGCCGTCTCCCGCGCCCACGGTATCGACCACCTTGGCGACCGGACAGCCCACCACATAGCCTTGCCCCTGCTCGCCATCGAAATAAGCACCGTCCGGACCAAGCTTCACCACGACCAGACGTGCGCCATGGCCACGGTAGAACGCCGCGATTTGTTCGGGCGTGTCATGCCCGGTGAGCAGAAGCCCTTCCGCAAAGCCGGGGAACACCCAGTCGGCGGCGAACGCCAACCGATTGACGCACTCGCGCATTCTGTCCTCGGTCGACCACAGCGTGGGACGCAGGTTGGGGTCGAATGAAATCGTGCGGCCCGCCGCGCGCATGAGCGCCATGGTTCTGGTGGTCGTGGCAAGGCAATTTTCCGAGATGGCCGCGAACACACCCGTCGAATGCAGATGGCGCGCCGCGCAAAGCCACGAAACGTCAATGTCGTCCGACTGCATGTGGCTGGCCGCGGAGCCTTTGCGATGATATTCAACCGGAGGGTCACTGCCGTCCACGACCTGCCCTTTGAACTGCATGCCGGTACGCTGCGTTGGATCACAGATGACATGAGAGCAATCGATGCCTTCCGCCCGCATCGCGGCCAGCAGATAGCGCCCCATGGAATCAACCCCCAGACGGCTGACCCAGCCCACGCGCAACCCGAGACGCGCCAGGCCGACAGCCACATTGGTCTCGGCCCCCGCAGTCCGCTTGTAGAACGCCGGCACCGACTCGAGTGGCCCGGGACGATCGGCCACGAGCAGCATCATGGCCTCGCCAAACGTGACGACATCCAGAAGCGGGTCCATCAATCATCTCCAAGGGTGCGCAGATCCTGGATGGCTCCGCGGGTCACCGCCTCAACGTCCTCCCCGACCAGTGGATATTCGATCGCACGCGGCGCCAGGTCCGGCATGGCCCGCAGCACCGCGCGCCACGGCGCCGACGACTCCTGAAGCGCCACCGCCACCCAACGGCCCGGCTGGCGCTGAACGCCCTTGCAATGCACATACCGCACACGTGGCGCGAAAATGCCGGCCGCCTGCAGTGACGATTCCCCCACCCAATGCCAGTTGCCCATGTCGAACGTCATGCCCAGGTGGATGCCCGTCTCGTCGGCGGCCTCGAAAAAACGCCGCAGCGACGACACCGACCCGGCACGCGGCGTTTGATCGTTCTCGATCAACAACTCCACCTTCCCGTCGGACAACGCGCCTTGCAATTCGACCAGCGATGTCCGCGAAGCCTGGCCGTACCCGCCTATGGACATCTTCAACACCGGGGCGCGCAGCGTGGCGGCGGCGGCCAGACCTAGTTCGAGTGCGTCGCGATCCAGGGCCCCCGTCCGATCCCAGAGCATCGCGGGGCTGGAAAACACCGCGCGCAGGCCCACTCCGTCCAGGCAGGAGGCCAGGCCGGGCAGCTCACGCGCCGGATCATTCAGCAATTCACCCCTGATTTCCACGCCATCCGCGCCCGCCTCCGCGCACAACTCGACGTAACGCCGTTGGCCGTGCAGGCGCACGTTGGAAGCCCCGAATGATGACAGGGATACGATGATTTGCCTTGCGAGACTCATGGAAGGTGTGTGTCCGGTATCAGGAATTCAGGATCTGCCCCAGGAAGCTGCGTGCCTTCTGATGCTGAGGATTATCAAAGAACTGGTCTGGTGGCGCCTGTTCAATGATTTCGCCATCGGCCATGAAAATGACCCGGTCGGCGACGCGGCGCGCAAACCCCATTTCGTGTGTCACGCACAGCATGGTCATGCCGTCGTCGGCCAGGCCGATCATGGTGTCGAGCACTTCCTTGACCATTTCCGGATCGAGCGCCGACGTGGGTTCGTCGAACAACATGATCTTGGGTGTCATGCACAAGGCCCGGGCAATGGCCACGCGCTGCTGCTGCCCGCCTGACAACTGGCTGGGGTACTTGTGCGCCTGATCGGCGATGCGCACCCGCGTCAGGTACTTCATGGCCAGGCTCTCCGCCTCCGCCTTGCCGGCGCCACGCGAACGCATCGGCGCCAGCATGCAGTTTCTGAGCACCGTCATGTGGGGGAAAAGGTTGAACTGCTGGAAAACCATGCCCACTTCCTGGCGCACCGCCTCGACCTGGCGCGCGCCGCTGGTCAGTTCGATGCCGTCCACCATCACATGTCCCTTCTGCACCTTCTCGAGGCCGTTGAGACAGCGGATCAGCGTGGACTTCCCCGATCCGGACGGGCCGCAGATGACAATGCGCTCGCCCGCCCGGACATTCAAGTCCACGCTCTTCAGAACATGGAATTCCCCATACCACTTGTCGACCGCGCGGGCCTCGATGATCGTCTCGCCGCGCGGCGCGGAACGCCCCGAGGCAACACCTTGTTCATCAGTCATGCGAATCTCTCGAACCAGGTTTTCAGGAAGCGGCCTTCATGTCGGGCAACGGCGTGCCCAGCCACTTTTCGTAGAGCTTGCTCAGGTCGCCATTCTTGATGTTCTTCTCGACGAAGGCATTGACGGCCTTGAGCGTCTTGGGTTCCCCCTTGCGCATGGCAACGGCCATTTCCTGTTGCTTCAGCACGAACTTGGCATCGAACTTGCCGGGATCGCGCTTGGCGATCTGCGCGGCGACCGTGGTGGAGCAGCCAATGGCGTCCACTTGCCCGGACAGCAGCGCCTGCATGGCGGAGGCGTCATCATCGAAACGACGGATATTGGCGTTCTTGGGAGCGATCTTGGTGACGGCGACGTCTTGTGTGCTGGCGCGCGCCACCCCGATACGCAGACCCGACAGGTCCTTGGGCGACGTGATCTTGTCGCCCTTGCGCGCGAACAGGACGATCTGCGCCGCCGAGTATGGCTGCGAGAACTGCACCTGCTTGGCGCGTTCCGGTGTGATGGCCAGTGAGGCCACGAGCAGATCCACCTTGCCCGTCAGCAAATACGGAATCCGGTTGGGCCCCTTGACCGGGACGATCTTGAGCTTGACGCCCCAATCCTTGGCCATCAGGCGGGCCACGTCGGCGTCGTAGCCGTCAGGCTTGTTGTCGCTGTTGAGAATGCCGTACGGAGGGAAGTCGACCAGCATGCCGACCGTGAGCTCCCCCTTCTGCTTGACCTGATCGATGGTTTCGGCGGCATTGGCCGACACGGTGCCCAACGCCACGGAGCCCAGGGTGACCAGCGCGGCCGCCCCCACGAAAGTACGGATTTTTCTGGAAAAATACATGAAAGTTCTCCAATAGCCAGACAACGATTGAACACTCGGAACTACCGGGCCATCCCGGCGGAAAGACGTCGTTCCAGATAAGCCGCCAGCAGCGACAGCGGCCAGCACAACACGAAATAAATCAGTGCCACGACGGAAAACACCCACAGAGGCTGGAAGGTGACGTTGTTCATGATCTGCCCCGCCCGCGTGAGTTCGGTGAAACCGATGATGGCCGCGAGCGACGTCCCTTTCACCACTTGCACCAGATAACCGACCGTGGGCGGCACCGCGATCTTCAGCGCTTGCGGCAGCACCACATCGCGCATCTTCCAGATGAACGACAAGCCCAATGCATCGGCGGCTTCCCACTGCCCCTGGGGGATGGCCTCGATGCAGCCGCGCCAGATCTCGCCCAGGAACGCGCTGCTGTTGAGGGTGAGCGCGATACCCGCCGCCCACCAGGGGTTGATCTCCCAACCCAGGACCGGGGCCCCGAAAAAGATCAGGAACAACTGCAGCAGCAACGGCGTGCCGCGGAACAACTGGATGTAGCCGATGGCCAGCGTGCGCGCCAGCTTGCTATCGGACGTGCGGGCCAAGGCAATGATCAAGCCCACCACCACCCCGCCCACGAACGCGACAAGAGACAGCAGAATAGTCCAGCGGGCCGCTTCCAGGACGTAGAGAAATTCGTTATAGCCAAAAGTGCGCATTATCGACGGTCCGGGTAATTCAGGCCCAGCAGGAAGAGGCGGCGGAACAGGAATGAGAAGGCCAGGGTGAGCAGCAGATAGATCACCGTGACCACGATGTAGATTTCAAAGCTGCGGAACGTCTGCGACACGAGATTCACCGCGATGGATGTCAGGTCGTCGGCCGAGATCACCGACACCACGCTGGACGCGAGCATGAGCAGGATGAACTGACTGGTCAGCGCCGGGTAGATGGCGCGCAGCGCCGGCTTGAGAATGATGAAACGGAAGATTTCGACGCGGGACAGATTCAGCGCCAGGCCAGCTTCGATCTGCCCTTTTGGAATGGATTCAATACCAGCCCGCACGATCTCGGCGGCATAGGCGCCAAGATTCACGATCATGGCCACCAGGGCCGCCGTGTAGGCCGACCACCGCACGCCAACCGCTGGCAGCCCGAAATAGAAAAAGAACAACTGAACCAGGAATGGTGTGTTGCGGATGAGTTCGATGTAGGCGTTGATGACCCAGCGCAGCACCCTGGGGCCCGACGTTTTACCCCAGGCACAGACAATGGCCACCATGAGCCCGAAGAGCATGGCCAGGAACGACAGAACGATCGTGTTCCAGGTGCCTTGCAGCAGCGAAGGCCAGGCCTCGAAGACCGGACCGAATTGAAATGAATAATGCACGTTGGATACTTGCCTTGTTCCGTGCGTCTCCGGCATGAGGTTCAGCAACCCGCATGCGCGAAAAACGACGTTGTTCAATCCCCGCCGACAAGCTGCCAGGAGATGCCCAGCTGCCGGTGCGACAAATATATGAAACCGGTTTCATGCCTTTTTCTGACAGTTTACCGGCCAAAAAGAAACTTCAAAAATACGTATTTACCCTAATTCCGCGTCTCACAAGTTGAATGAAAAAGAAGTCGAAATCGTCATCAGGCAAGGCGCAAACCGCAGCACTGGCCTTTGCTATCGCGAGGATTTGCAACGCCGCATGGCAGCGATTCTCGACTTCCTAATGAAACGAACTTGTGAGACACGGCACTAACCAATCTGAATCCTCCAGGCGCGTCATTGACCCGATGAGGAGCCGCGCACGACGAGCGAGCCTGGAAGCAGAATGGTTCTTGCGGGTGTTTCAAGCCCCTCCAGGCGCTCGAGCAGACAATGAGTGGCCAAGCGTCCGAGCTCGCCAGTGGGTTGAGACACGGTGCTGATACCGGGCCCCACGTACGGCGCCCATTCGGTCTCATCGATACCGACCAGCCCGATATCGCGCCCCAGGGTCCAGCCCAGGCTGGCCACCGCGGCCACGACGCGCAAGGTCACCACCGCGTTGCTGCTGATCACGGCCGGGATGCCGGTTCCGGCTCGGCCGCGCAACGCTCGCAAGGCTTCCACCAGCCGATTATCATCCTCACCACACTCCACCCCCCGCCCCGACACGGCATTGGCGGGGTCCTGGACAAACGACTGAAATGCCGCCAGACGCTGCATGCGTGAGCTGACTGTGCCCAGCGGTTCGCTGACCAACAGCAATTCGCGGTACCCACCCTCGCACAAGTGCCGCGCGCACAGATGGACAGCCTGATCGTTGTCCAGCGAGACGAAATCAACATCCAGACCGTGGTGCAGGCGGTCGACCAGAACCACTGGCTTGCCCTGCCGGGCGGTTTCGACCACCGCGCCTGCATCGTGCCCCATGGTGTTGAGAATGAAACCCTCGACCTGATAGGACGACAGTGCGCGTATGCCCGCGCTTTCGCGCGCGCTCTCGTTGCCCAGGTTGAACAGCATCACCAGGTAACCGGCCTCTCGACATGCCTCTTCGGCGCCACGCAACACGGCCACCGAATACGGGTTGGTGATGTCGGCCACCACCAACCCAATCAGACGGGAACGGCCACGCTTGAGCGCCTGGGCCATGGGGCTGGGACTGTAGCCCAATTCACGGATGGCGGCCTCGACGCGCGTGGCCATTTCCGGCGAGAGCAGGGTTTCACGATGATTCAGGAACCGTGAGACCGTTGCCTTGGATACCTCGGCGTGGCGTGCCACATCAGCGATCGTTGCGCGACTGGAATTTTTTATCATGAGGAGATGAGGACACTGGGAGGCGGACCGGCCGACAGAACGGCCCATTCGTATTGTAAATGTAGACACGGCCCGACGGGCCTGGCTTTGGATCCCGCAAAACATGCACCGCGCGATTGGCCATGAAGTTGAAATCGATCACGTGATTTTCATCATTTCATGGGAACCATGGGACCCGATCAGGGACTTACCCTATGGATCCGCGAAACGCGGGCTTTACAAATCAATCACCATGTAGCTAAATTACATATTTCCAAGCGTCCTGCTTACAGTCATGCACGACGCATGAACCGCCGCCGCCGAATCGGGCCGACGGCGCCCCGCCAAACAGGGAATCCGGCCATGGCCAATACTCCGAGTTTCGATCTCATTTTCTTCGGCGGCACGGGGGATCTCACCCTGCGCAAGCTGCTGCCCGCGCTATACCAGGCACACAAAGCGGGCACACTGCATCCCGATGGGCGCATCTTCGCGCTGGGGCGCCGCGACATCGAGCAGGCGGGCTACCTGGCGTTGGTGGAGACCCACGTCAAACCCGGCCTGGGCGATAGCTTCGACCCGTTGGTATGGGCCGATTTCCTCAAACGCATTCATTTCCACAGGCTGGACGCCGGCAACGCAGCCGACTACGGACAACTGGTGGGTGCGCTGGGCGGCCCTGGCAACCGGGTGACGGTGTGCTACCTGGCCACGGCGCCGGACCTCTTCACCACGATCTGCACACACCTGGCAAGTGTAGGCTTGAATCATCCAAACGTGCGTGTCGTGCTGGAAAAACCGCTGGGTCACGATCTCGCGTCGTCCAATGCCATCAATGACGAAGTCGGACGCCATTTCGCAGAAAACCAGATCTACCGTATCGACCACTACCTGGGCAAGGAATCTGTGCAGAACCTCATGGCGATACGTTTCGGCAATGCCTTGTTCGAACCACTCTGGCGGCGGGAATGGATCGACAACGTCCAGATCACCATCGCCGAACAACTGGGTGTGGAGGAACGCGGCGATTTCTATGACCGCACAGGCGCTCTGCGCGACATGCTGCAGAACCACTTACTGCAATTGCTGTGCATCGTCGCCATGGAGCCACCGGCAAGTCTGGCGGAAGACGCGGTGCGCGACGAAAAACTCAAGGTCCTGAAATCGCTCAAACCCTTCACCACAGAAGATGTCGTGGCCCGTACCGTGCGCGGCCAATACCGCAGCGGCGCCATCAACGGCCAGCCTGTCGTGGGTTACCTGGACGAGCACAATATCGCGCCCGACAGCAAAACCGAAACATTCGTGGCCCTGCAGGCTGAAATCGCCAACTGGCGATGGGCGGGCGTGCCATTCTTCCTGCGCACGGGCAAACGGTTGCAAGAGCGCGTGGCGGAGATCGTCATCAACTTCCGCAACGTGCCGCACGCCGTCTTCCCCATGCCCCTGAATCTGCATTCCGCCAATCGCCTGGTGATCCGCCTGCAGCCAAAGGAGAGCATTCAGCTGTACTTCCTCGCCAAGGAGCCGGGGGACGCCATGCATCTGCAGTCCACCTATCTGAACCTTGACTTCCACACCATGTCGAAGGCTCGCTGGGCGGACGCCTATGAACGGCTGCTGCTGGATGTCATACGAGGCAAGCTCGCCCTTTTCATGCGACGTGACGAACTCGTCCAGGCCTGGACCTGGGTCGAACCCATCATCGAGGCATGGGAGCACCACTCCATCGCCCCCCGCACCTACACCGCCGGCAGCTGGGGGCCGGCGGCCTCCAGCAGCCTGCTCTCCCGCGCAGGCGTATCCTGGCACGAGGAGACCTGACCATGCTACGCACGTTCGATACCAACGAGGGATACGTCGAGGCCCTGTCCGCGCGCATCGCGGCGCTGCTGCGGGCCGCCATCACGATCAACGGCCGGGCATGCCTGGCCGTTTCCGGCGGGCACTCGCCCATCGCATTGTTCCAGGCCTTGAGCCAACGGTCCGATGTCGACTGGACCAGGGTGCTGGTGCGATTGGTGGACGAACGTTTCGTCGCCCCGGACAACGCCGATAGCAACGAGCACCTGGTGCGCACATACTTGCTTACAAACGAGGCCCGCAGCGCGCGATTCACGGGACTGGTCTGCGATCCCGCGAATCTTGACCGCAGCCTGGAGCAGGCCAACCGTCAAACCGAGCATCTGGACCTCGTCGTTCTGGGCATGGGTGACGACGGGCATACAGCGTCGTTGTTTCCCCGCGCCGCACAACTTGCCCAGGGCCTGGACCCCGCGCAGACAGGCCGTTACCTTCACGTCACACCGCCGGCGGCGTCGCATGAACGCATCAGCATGACACTTCGGGCGCTGCTCGGCGCCAGTCAGCTCATCCTGGCCATCGCGGGTCAGAACAAACGACAAATCTATGAGCAGGCAGCCAGCGCCACGACCGTGGACTATCCCGTCAGCTTCGTGCTGAACCAGACCTCCACCCCCATCGATGTGTACTGGCATGCCTGACGCCGGACTCAACACGCTTTCCTGACCATGCTCGATCGACTTCGACAGCAAATCCCCAGCCTCAGCGCCGCCGAACGCAAAGCGGCCGAGTTCGTCCTTCAGCATCCCGGGGATGCGGCCAAATCCGCCGTGGGCGACATCGCCCGGCGGGCGGGTGTCAGCGAACCCACGGTCATTCGCTTCTGCCGTTCGCTGGGGTGCCGGGGCTGGCCCGATTTCAAGGTTCGGCTCACGGCCAGCCTGATGTCGGGAATCCCTTATGTGCATTCCTCGCTCAGTTCGGGGGAATCCACCGCCGCACTGGCCGGCAAGGTGTTCGACAATGCCGTGTCGGCCTTGCTGCGCGCGCGCAACGATCTGGACCCGGAACGGGTGGACGAGGCTGTGGCATTGTTGGCCCGTGCGCGGCGCATCGAATTTCATGGCCTGGGGAATTCCGGCATCGTGGCCGCCGACGCGCAACACAAATTCTTCCGCTACGACCTCTGCACGGTGGCATATTCGGACCCGCACATTCAGATGATGGCCGCCTCCATGCTGGGGCCGCGTGACGTGCTGGTCGCTATTTCCCACTCGGGGCGCAGCAAGGACCTGCTCGACGCTGTCGCCACCGCCAGGCGCAACGACTGCCCGGTCATCGCAATCACGGCCTCGAACACGCCATTGGCCCAGTCCGCCGACGTGCTGTTGCGCGCCGATACACAGGAAGATACGGAGCTCTACAGCCCGATGCTGTCGCGCCTGGTCCATCTGGTGATCGTGGACCTGCTGGCACTGAGCGTGGCCATGGCGCTGGGCAAGGATGTCAGCCGGGTCCTGGAGCGCACCAAGAAAAGCCTCAAGGGAAAGCGCACACCTTGATGGCGGGAGGCGATCGGGAAATGTCCGCTTCTTATAATGACGTTTTCACCCGACCGGGAGCCCGCATCGTGCCCACCCCCGCCTGTCCCGCCCACGCGCTGGCCGAGTTCATTCGTCGCCTGCCCAAGGCTGAGTTGCATCTGCATATCGAGGGCACGCTCGAACCCGAACTCATCTTCGGCCTCGCCGCCCGGAATCACCTGACCCTACCCTACGATTCCGTTGAATCGCTGCGCGCGGCCTACGCGTTCACCGATCTGCAGTCCTTTCTGGATCTGTACTACGCCGGCGCCAGCGTGCTCATCACTGAACAGGATTTTTACGACCTGACCATGGCCTACGTGCGGCGCGCCCGGGCCGACGGCATCGTCCACGCGGAAATCATGTTCGACCCCCAGACGCACACGGCGCGCGGCGTCGCCATGGAAACCATCTTCGCGGGGATGGCACGCGCACTGCGCGAAGCCCGCGACCACCACGGTTTCACCAGCTACCTGCTGATGAGCTTCCTGCGCCATTTGAGCGAACAACAGGCCTTCGACACGCTGCGGGCGGCGCTGCCTCTGCGCGAACAGTACGCCGATCTGTGGACAGGCATCGGCCTGGATTCATCCGAGCGCGGCAATCCACCTGAAAAATTCGCCCAGGTATTCGCGCGTTGCAAGGAGTTGGGCTTCCATCTAGTGGCCCACGCGGGCGAGGAAGGGCCCGCTGCCTATGTGGTCGACGCTCTGGATGTGCTGTGCGTCGAACGCATCGACCATGGCGTGCACAGTGAAGACGACCCGGCGCTGATGCGGCGTCTCATCGACCAGCGCGTGCCACTGACGGTGTGTCCGCTGTCGAACCTGAAACTGCGCGTGGTGAACGACCTCTCCCGCCACAACCTGGCGCGCATGCTGCGCGCCGGGATCAACGTCACCCTGAACTCCGATGACCCGGCTTATTTCGAGGGCTATCTGCTGGACAACTACGTCGCCAGCGCCACGGCGTTCGCCCTGACCCCCGAGGAAATCCGCCAATTGGCCGCCAACAGTCTGGCGGCTTCATTCCTGCCGGCCAAGGACAAAGCCAGATTGGCAAGCGACCTGGCCCACACCATGGCAAAACACCCCGTCCCATGAAAAAGCCACCCTTTTGGGTGGCTTTTTCATCGAAGAAACAGGTACAGGGTAACGCCGGATTAACCCGGCCTTACCTTAGATGACCTGGATCGACTTGGCCTGCGGGCCCTTGGGGCCGTCAGCGGTGACGAACGACACGCGCTGGTTTTCTTCCAGCGACTTGAAGCCCGTGCCAAGAATTTCGGTGTGGTGGGCGAACAAGTCCTTGCCGCCCGAATCAGGCTTGATGAAGCCAAAGCCCTTTTCGTTGTTGAACCATTTGACGATACCGGTTTCTGTTTGCATTTTTTTGCAATCCCTGAGAGTTTTTAAAGGGCGAAATAGCCCTGGGTCACAGACTTGTCAAGACAGAGATAAGAGCAAAAAAGTACTGAACCGCCGGTACTGGATTGAACCAACATCAACAAGCTTGAAAATCTGACCGTAAATTTTAGTTTTGCTGTATTTTAAAGTCAAGTTCGTAAAATAGGCGGCATATTGGGAGTGGGTGGGTTGGGCGCATCCCCCCGACACCGGCACGTGGTGTGCGGCGCCACCGCGTGAACCGCACTATGATGGACACCCCGGTTTTCACAACGCCCCGCGTAGGCCCATGACCCCCATCGCATCCACCCCCGGAGCCGCTGCCCCACCTCCACACCTGGCGAAACTGCCTCGGCGATTCTACGACCGTGACACACAGGTTGTGGCTCGGGAGCTGTTGGGCAAACTGCTGGTGCATCAAGTGAACGGCGTGCGGCGCGTGGGGCGTATTGTCGAAGTAGAGGCCTATCTGGGGCCGGACGATCTCGCCGCCCATACGTCGAAGGGGCTGACCGCCCGCACCAAAGCCATGTTCGGCCCGCCAGGCCACGCTTACGTGTATCTGGTTTACGGCATGCATCACTGCATGAACGTCGTCACCGAGCCCGAAGGCGTGGGCACGGCCGTGCTGTTGCGCGCATTGGAACCACTTGCCAACCTGTCAACCAACACCCGCGGCCCCGGGCGTCTGTGCAAGGCCATGAGCATCGATCTGGGCCATTACGGGCATGATCTGTGCAGCGATACCTTGTATATCGCACAGCCGCCGAACGAAGAGAAACCCTTCACCATCGTCGCGCGTCCTCGCGTGGGGGTGGATTACGCAGGAGAATGGGCGGCCAAGCCCTTGCGTTTCTACGTGGAAGGCAACAGGTTCATCTCGAGGAAATAGCGTCACGTCGGCCATACGCCGACGCGGTGCCATTTCTGAGTGAGCATTGCGGTGGGTCGGCCAACGCCCACGCATGCCGCCACCACGAACTCTCTAGAGAATCTTGGCCAGGAAATTCTTGGTGCGATCCATTTGCGGATTGCCGAAAATGTCCTTGGGGGATCCTTCTTCGACTATGTAGCCACCATCCATGAAGATGACCCGGTGCCCCACCTCGCGCGCGAACCCCATTTCGTGAGTCACGACCACCATGGTCATGCCTTCGACCGCCAGGTCTTTCATGACCTGCAGCACTTCCCCAACCATCTCCGGATCAAGCGCCGAAGTGGGTTCGTCGAACAACATGACGTTGGGCCCCATCGCCAGGGCCCGCGCGATAGCCACGCGTTGCTGCTGCCCCCCGGAGAGTTCATCCGGGTAGCTGGGTTCCTTGCCGGACAGACCAACCTTGGCCAACAGCTCGCGGGCGATCTTGTTGCTCTCTTCGACCGACATCTTCCTGACCTTCCGCGGCCCGATGGTGATGTTTTCGAGGATGGTGAGGTGTTTGAAAAGATTGAACTGCTGGAACACCATGCCCACGTGCTGGCGCAGCTTGTGGATGTTGGTGTGCGGGTCAGTGAGCTTCATGCCGGCGATTTCGATTTCGCCGCTGGTGACGGTTTCCAGACCGTTCAGACAACGCAGGAACGTGCTCTTGCCGCTGCCGGACGGGCCTATGACGACGACGACTTCCTTTTCCTCGACGTGGTTGGTGATGCCCTTCAGGATCTCGTTGTGGCCGAACGATTTATGCAGATCTTTAACGTTTATCAACTTGAAGCCTCCTCTCCAGGTAGGACGCGCATTTCGACACGGAGAAGATGATGATGAAATACAGAACGGCGATGAGCCCCCAGATCGTGAACGACGCGAAAGTGGAGGCAATGACGACTTCGCCCTTGTAGACGAGCTCGATGATGCCTACCGGCGCCAGCAGCGAGGTGTCCTTGATGGTTTGCGCCGCCTGGTTGACCAGCGGCGGAATCATGCGCTTGAACGCCTGGGGCAGGACGATGTAGCGCATCGTCTGGAACCCCGTCATGGCGATGCTGGCCGCCGCTTCTTTCTGGCCACGATCGACGCCCAGGATGCCCGCGCGGATGATCTCGGTGACGTAGGCGCCTTCGTTCAGGCTGAGCGTGATGGCCGCGGCAAGAATGGGGTAGAACAACTGACCGAACCATTCGTTGACCGGCAGGATGGCCGGCAGACCCAGCACGATGAAGAAAAGCTGGACCAGCAGTGGCGTGGAACGGAAGATCTCGACGTAGACCGACGCGATCCAGCGCAGGATGCCGATTTTCGACAGCCGCATGAGCGCGGCGATGAGACCGATGGCCACCATGAGGATGATGGCCACGATCGAGTACTGGATGGTCAGGCGCAGGCCTTCCAGTATTTGCGGGAGATTCTGCCAGATTACATTCATAAGCCTTGTCTTATTTCATTGTTGACCGACGTGGAGGCAGGCCCGAGTCCGAAAACAAAACGCGCGGTGCGTACCGCGCGTTCCGGCTCATGGCGCCCGGCACCCGGCCCGAACAATATAGTCGGGCCCGAGGTGCCAAGCTTGGTACGAGTCGGCCATTCCAGGCATCTTCAAATATGAAGACGCTTAGTCGGTCACCGCCACGGCAGCGGGCTTTTCAACACCCTTCACAGCGCCGCTGACGTCGCCACCGAAGTACTTCACGAACAGATGGTGGTATTCGCCGCTTTTCTTGATCTTGGCCAGGCCGGCGTTGATCTTGGCAGCCAGTTCGGGCTTTTTCTTGCTGATGGCGATGCCATAGTATTCGCCGGTAAGCAGGGGCCCCACGATCTTCACGTTCTTGTGGCTGGTCTTGAAATTCACGTTGACGGGGTTGTCGAAGACGACCGCGTCCGCGCCGCCGGTTTCAAGAGCGGAATAGGCCACGTCGATGTTCTGGAATTCCTTGATGTACTTGGGATCGATGCCATGGCTGGTCATGTAGTCAACCGACGACGTGGCTTTCTTCGTGGCGATCACATGGCCCTTCAGGTCGGCGAAGCTTTTGATCTTGGAGTCTTTCTTGACCAGCACCGACAGGCCGGACTTGTAATAAGCATCGCTGAAATCGACGTTCTGCATGCGGCTTTTCTTGATGGTGATACCCGCCACCGCGACATCGATGGACCCAGCCTGCAGGCTGGGAATGATGCCGTTGAACGGCATGGTCTTGATCTTGACCGCCATGTGCTCGGCCTTGGCGATGGCGCGGATCATGTCGATGTCGAAACCGGTGACCTTGCCGTCCTTTTCTGTTTCAAAAGGCGGGAACGTGGTGTCGGCACCCACCAGAATCGATGTCTTGCCGTGTGTTTCCGCCGCCGTCGCCACCGGAGAGCTGACGGAAAACGCCATGCCCATGATCAACGGCGCGACCAGCGTGATGATTGATTCCTTCTTCAAGAGGTGTCTCCTTAAGACTTGGACGAACACGGCCTGTTTGCGGGCCGGAACAATTTGAAGAACATTCATGCACATTAATGCACTTGATTGCCGGGGTAGTATGCCGGCGGGGAGCCTGCGCCGTCAAGACGGACTTTCACCCATGGTAGCGGTCAGGGAATCTCCGAAAGCCGCATGAAACCTTGCTTACAACAAGATGAACAATTTGCGCGGCCGCATGCGAAACCCCGATCGGGCAGGCCTCATCAACAAGGTTGAACGACCACAACAACAGGAAAATCCAGCCGGTTCCCCCGCTGCCGCCAGCGACGTTTCACGATGACGCAGAATGAACACGGGACACCATGGAAAAACTGTGTTATAGTTTTGCCTCTTTCAACGCGTCTGTAGCTCAGTTGGATAGAGTACTTGGCTACGAACCAAGGGGTCGTGGGTTCGAATCCTGCCAGACGCGCCATATAAATCAAGGGCTTACAGATTCCGTCTGTAAGCCCTTGTCCATTCCGTGGTCAGTTGGCATGTCAGCGACGCACACCAGCGACGCACCCCAGCGGGGCACGCCAACAAGATACGCCACCCACCCACCGCGTTTTCGCACATCGGGCGCGGGCTACCATGAGCCCCGATGCTCAGGCACCCGGGCGATCAACGGCAGGGCGACAATCAGCAGCAAGGCGGCCACCACATAGACCCAGGCCTGCGCCCCTCCCGGGTTGCCCGAATCGGTGAGAATCGCCGTGGCGATCGAGATCGTGGTGATGGACCCGATCTGCAGTGACAGGGAGCGCAAAGCCGCGAGAGTCGACGAATGCTCGGGCGCCAATTGCAGCCCCGCATTGCGGGTGGCCGGATTGAGCGCTCCGGCCCCCGCGCCCACCAGAAACGCCGACACCGCCAGCCAGGCATATGGCGGAAAGCCGGATGGCGGGCTCACAGCCAGCAACAACATACCCACCACGATGACCAGACCCCCCGTGTATATGGGAAGCCGATGACCGGTGCGCCGCAGCGCCAAGGCTGCCATGACCGACAAGAGGATGGCCGCGGCCCCCTGGGCGATAAGCAAAGTGCCTGAGTCGAGGGCATTGATGCCGTAGCGATTGGTCGCATACAACGGGATGAGCGCCACCGAACCGATGGTGATGCCGCTGTAGATCATGTTGACGAGGTTCACCGGGCCAAACCCGGGCCCGTGGATCAGGTGCGGCGCGATAAACGGGTTTTCGCGGCGGTGAACATGGCGGAAGAACCCTAAAACCGAGATCACCGCGATCAACACCGCGAACACGAATCCAGGCGACCAGATGTGAACGCCTTGCTCACCCAGGTAACTGACGGCAAGCATGCCCGCAAGCAGGCCGATCCCCATCCACCCCATGCCAAGGACGTCCATCCCGAAACGGATCCGTGTCTGCTTGGGGCGATCTGGCGGTATGTGACGCAACGCCAACACAATGACGGCGATTCCGATCGGCACGTTGACGAAGAACACACCCCGCCAGGTCCAGTACGATACGAACAGCCCGCCGAAAATGGGTCCGACCATCGACCCGACGGGAAAGATGCTGCCGAACAGGCTGACCGCTCGATCACGGGCGTCGCCAAAGTAGTCGACGATGATCCCCGTCGCCGACGGTGTGAAGCCCGCCCCTCCCGCCGCCTGTACCACACGCAGCACGATGAGCGCGAAGATGTTGCCGGCAAGCCCGCAGCATAGTGATGCCACGGTGAAAGTGATGACCGATCCGAGAAACACCCTGCGACGCCCATACCGTTCGCTCAGCTTGCCGCTGACCGGGAGCATCAGGACGAAGCCGAACGAATACGCCGTGAGCGTCCACCCGGCCCAGTTGACCGATGTATGCAATCCGTTCTGCAGGGTATGCAGCACCGTCGCGACAATGGTGGCGTCCACCGCCATCATGAACAGCGCCAGCGCCACGATGAAGAACACCATTCCGCGGTGGATAGGCTTGATTTCAGCCGTCGAGCCTGGCCGCCGATCCGCCTTGGGAACATCACGCTTATCTTTCATGGAACCCGCACAGGCCAAAGCCACGACATGGAAACATTGGAGTCATGAAACTCAAGCCAGCGACGGATAATCAATGTACCCCTTCGCCCCGCCACCATAGAACGTGGCGTTGTCCGCGCTGTTGAGGTTTGCCTCATCACGCAACCTCCGCACCAGATCCGGATTCGCGATGAACAGCTTTCCAAAGGCGACCAGATCGGCATCACCGTTCTCGATAGCGTGTTTCGCCAGGGTGGCGTCATAACCGTTGTTGACCATCCAGGCCCCGCGACCGCCCGCCGCCACATAGGCCCGCCGCAGCGATGCGTAATCGAAGGCGTCGCCACCCTGACGAAAGTCGCGCGCGCCACCGGTGGCGCCCTCGATCACATGCACGTAAGAAAGACCATAATCCGCCAGTCTGCCGACGACATGATTGAACAGCGGTTGCGGGTTCGGATCACTTGCATCGTTGGAGGGTGTCACCGGAGAGATGCGGATCGCGGTCCGACCGCCTCCCGCCTCCGCCACGACCGCGTCGAGCACGTCGAACAGGAAACGCGCACGGTTCTCGAGCGCCCCCCCATAGCCGTCCGTCCGAAGATTGGTGCCGGCGCGCAGAAACTGGTCAATCAGGTACCCATTCGCGGCATGGACTTCCACCCCATCGAAACCCGCCCGCATGGCGACACGGGTGGCACGCCGATAGTCATCGACAATGCCAGGCAACTCATCGAGACGCAGGGCCCGGGGTTCGGACGTGGGTGTGAACCCACCGGTGCCGTCGGCATGCACCAGATATGTCTTCGCCTTGGCTTGAATGGCGGAAGGCGCCACCGGCGCGTCCTGATCAGGCTGCAGAGACGTATGCGACACACGTCCGACATGCCACAACTGCACGACAATACGGCCACCCGCCTGATGCACGGCGTCGGTCACACGGCGCCAGCCGGCCAGTTGCGCCTCGGAATACAGGCCTGGCACCTGGGCGTAGCCCTGTCCCTGGTGCGAAATCGCGGTGGCTTCCGTGACAATGAGCCCCGCCGAAGCCCGTTGGGCGTAATACGTGGCCATCAAGTCTGTGGGCACGGCGTCAGGCGCGCGATTACGCGTAAGCGGCGCCATGACGATGCGATTGGGAAGAAGGAGATCCCCGATAGCGATCGGGTCGAACAAGCTTGGCATGGTGGAGGGTTCCTCTCAGAATTGCTAAATAGTACGACTCTCCATGATTCGGCGCATCGGGGCCCTGGCACGCGGCGCCACGGCGCTCTGATACACTCGAACGCGGAACCCCACCCCGCCACCGCGCCAGAGGCATCAGTAGCCATGAACATTGCCATACCGGACGACTATCAGGACTGCGTCCGCACCCTGAATTGTTTCGCGCTGCTCAAGTCGCACGACGTGCGAATCTTCAACGACACCGTCAAAGCCCCTGACGCCTTGGCCGCGCGACTCATCGATGCCGAAGCGCTGGTACTCACCCGCGAGCGCACCGTCGTCACACGGGAATTGCTCGAACGCCTGCCCAGGCTGCGTCTGATCAGCCAAACCGGCAAAGTGGCCGCCAACATCGACGTGCGGGCCTGCACCGATCACGGGGTCGTCATCATGGAGGGACGGGGCGATCCTTCTCCCACGGCGGAGCTTACCTGGGCACTGATCCTAGCCAGCCGCCGATACCTGCTGAATGAAGCCAACCGTCTGCGCGACGGCCAGTGGCAGGGGTTCCTGGGACAGCAATTGCGCGGCCAGAGGCTCGGCATCTGGAGCTACGGCCGAATCGGCAAGATGGTGGCGGGCTTTGGAAAAGCTTTCGACATGCGCGTCTGGGTATGGGGACGCCAGGGTTCCACCGACCGGGCACGCGCGGATGGCATCGAGGTCGCGCCTTCGCGCGAGGCATTTTTCGCCGACAGCGACGTCATCAGCCTGCACGTGCGCCTCAATGATGACACCCGTGGCCTGGTCACCGGCGACGATCTGGCACGCATGAAGCCTTCGGCACTGTTCGTCAACACCAGCCGCGCGGAACTCGTTCGGGAGGGTGCGCTGGAGCAGGCCCTGCGCCACGGTGTCCCGGGCTTCGCCGCCGTGGATGTCTACGAACAAGAGCCGGTGCTGGGCGCCGCGCACCCGTTGCTGGCGCTGCCCAACGCGTTATGCACCCCGCACATCGGCTTCGTCGAGCGTGACAACTACGAGCTGTACTACGGCACGGCGTTCGAAAACCTCGTGCGTTTCGCCAAGGGCGATACCGCCGGCGTCCTGAATCCCGAAGCGCTGGCGCACCGCCCCAACGCCTAGAACACAGCATTCCTGGGCATGCCCCCGCATCCATCCATGCCGCCTCCAGCCGAGACGGCCAAGACGCCAAGGCGCACCGCCCTCCCCTACGACTACGCGAGGGTCGAGGCGGTGGTGATGGATTACGTCCCGCAGTGGCGCACGCGGGGATTCGACGGCGTCGTCGCGATCGCCCGGGGTGGGCTGGTGCCCGCCACCATGGCCGCGGCCGCGCTGGATCTCCCCTTGTTCGCCCTGTCGTATGCCAGGCCCGGGCGCCACACGGCCTGGTTCACGGCGGCGCAGCCGGCACCAGCCAGCCGCCTGTTGCTCATCGAGGACATCGCCGGCCGCGGCACCACTCTGATCGATTGCCTGGCTTTCCTGCGCGGCGCTGGCCACGATGTGGGCATTTTCACCCTGGCCTATGATCGAGAGTCACGCTTGCGTCCCGACTACGGGCAGGAGATTCCACCGGGTCGCGCCGCCTGGTTTCCCTGGGAACGCGAAGCCATCACCGACGCATTCGCCGGCACGGGCAACCGTCCGAACGAGCCGCTTCACCACTATGCGTCCTGGGCCGTGGATCTGGATGGCGTCCTGCTGCCCGACCTGCCGGCGACCGACTATGCGCGGGATCTCGAAGACACGCTATGGCGGCGTGATCGACTGAAACCCTGCGCGTCGCTCCCCGCCCTCGACCTGGGCCACGTGGCGATCATCACGGGCCGGCCGGAGCCCGACCGCGCGCGCACGCGAGCCTGGCTTGACCGTCATGGCTTCCACGGCCCGCTGGCAATGCGCGATCCTGCGCGCCACGCCGTGGCGCAAACCACGGCGCACAAAGCTGACGCCATCCTGGCGGGTCGCCATACCCACTACCTGGAAAGCGATGCGGCACAGGCCATTGATATTTCCCTGCGGCTGAGGGTGGCACGTGTGTTCTGGTGGGACGGCGCGCGTGCCATCGCGGTTGTGGCCGGCACGCCCATCGACGGTCTGCCTGCGTGAGGCCACGTCATGCCGCTGGCATGGATAGCGAAGCGGCGCGACACACCCGCATACAATCCATTATGATTTATTCATTTTTCGCGGCAGCGCGCCGTCTGGCCACGTTACCCGCACAAGCATCACCCGGGAGAAGCTCTTGCCTACCTTATCCAAAATGACCTGCGTCGAAGACTTCCGCAAGCTCGCGCGGCGCCGCGTCCCGCGGATGTTCTACGACTACGCTGATTCCGGCTCCTGGACGGAAGGCACGTACCGCTCGAACGAGCGCGACTTCCAACGGCTCAAACTGCGCCAGCGCGTCGCGGTCGACATAGAAAAACGCAGCCTGCGCAGCACCATGGTGGGTATCGACGTGGCCATGCCCGTGGCCATCGCCCCCACAGGGCTGACCGGCATGCAGCACGCCGACGGCGAGATCCTCGGCGCCAAGGCCGCCGAGAAATTCGGCATCCCGTTCACGCTGTCCACCATGAGCATCTGCTCGATCGAAGACATCGCCGCGCACACGCATAAGCCGTTCTGGTTCCAGCTGTACGTCATGCGCGACAAGGACTTCATCGCCCGCCTGATCGACCGCGCCAAAGCGGCCAACTGCTCCGCGTTGGTGCTGACGCTCGATCTCCAGGTACTGGGGCAGCGCCACAAGGACATCAAGAACGGCCTGTCCACACCTCCCCGGCCCACCCTCGCCAACCTGATCAACCTGGCGACCAAACCGCAATGGTGCATGGGCATGCTCGGCACCAAGCGGCGCACGTTCGGCAACATCGTCGGTCACGCCAAAGGAGTCAGCGATCTATCGTCGCTCTCGTCCTGGACGGCGGAACAGTTCGACCCCAGCCTGAGCTGGAAGGACATCGAATGGATCAAGGAACGCTGGGGGCGCAAACTGATTCTCAAGGGCATCATGGACGCCGATGACGCGCGTCACGCGGTCGACAGCGGCGCCGATGCGTTCATCGTGTCCAACCATGGTGGCCGACAACTCGACGGCGCGCCCTCTTCCATCGCCGCGCTGCCGCATATCGTCGAGGCTGTCGGCAAGGACATCGAAGTGTTGATGGACGGCGGCATTCGGGGCGGCCAGGACGTGCTCAAGGCCATCGCCCTGGGCGCCAAGGGCACGTTCATCGGCCGTTCATTCCTGTATTCACTGGGGGCATTCGGCGAAGCGGGGGTGACGCGTTGCCTGGAACTCCTGGCCAATGAACTCGACGTCACCATGGCATTCTGCGGTAGAACAGATATCCACAACGTGGACCGCTCCGTTCTGCTGAATCCGGAAATCTTCGACGATCCCGGGCGCTCCTCGTAGACCCGGGGCCGCGGGATGTCGTCCAGCCATCCCGCGGGGCGCCTTCCACCAGTTCAAAAGCCGGCGCACCCCGGGCTGGCGCGTTTCAGGGCTCCTTGATGCCCCGCCGCTCCCGCATGGCGCGCCCGACCCCGGCCAGATCGGCATCGGACAGCAGGCGTTGCGCCATGGGCAGCAACTCCTGATCCTCCCGTGCCAGATGGCGTCGATAAAAGTCAACGAAGCCCGCCACATCCTCGCTGGCGAGAGGCGCCATCACGCCCGCCGCGATCTCCGAAAGCGGCCCCCGCAGACGCCGCCAGCGCGCTTCCAATTCCCGGTGCTCCGCAGCCAGCCCTTGTGTCATTTCACGGATGCAGACTGCATCGGAACCCGCCATGGAATCGATCAACGCGGGGAACAGGTCGACTTCCTCGTCGGCGTGGTGCTGGATGGCGGACGTATCGAAATACCGCATGACGCGCTCGGCGGCCTGGCGCGCGTCAGCGTCGACACCGTGTTCGGCGAGGTGGGCGATCAAGCGCCCCAGCGTGGCGCACTGGCGCTCGATGCGCAGATGACAAGCGGCCAGCATTTCGAGCGGCGCCTCGGTGCTGGCCGATGGTCCTGAAAAGCCGGGAAACTCGGTACCCATGAAGACGTCCTCCTGAAGCTTTCATTGTGGCACACCCCGACCCGCGGATGTGCCGAGCCAGCCCCCTGCCGTCGCATCCAGCGATCCTGCGCAAACAGAAAGACGAAGCCGATGGATACAATACGGGCCTGATATCACCACCATATCCAGGAGAGCCCATGCACAAGGGCAGGATCAACAAAGACTACTATGGCGGAGCCCTGATGATTCTCCTCGGCCTGGGCGCGATCGCCGAGGGCACGAGCTACCGGCTGGGCACCCTGCGCCACATGGGGCCGGGCTTCTTCCCGGCGGCGGTTGGCGCATTGCTGGCCCTCACCGGCATCATCATCGCCGTGGAGGGGCTGGGAGGCAAGAACGTCAGCGAAGACGGGGGGCGCCCGGAGTGGCGCGGCTGGCTGTGCATCATCGGCGGGATCGTGGCTTTCATCCTGCTGGGCAAATACACAGGTCTGCTGCCGGCCACCTTCGCGATCGTGTTCATCTCGGCGCTGGGTGACCGCAAGAACACCATCAAGGGGGCGGCCATTCTGTCCGTGGCGATGTGCGCCGTGGCCGCCATCGTGTTCTGGTGGCTGCTGCGACTGCAGTTCCCGTTGCTGGCCTGGGGCGGGTCATGATAGAAAAATCGCTCATGGACCTGATGTACGGCTTCGGCATTGCGTTCGAGCCGCACAACCTGATGTGGTCCATCTTCGGCGTAATTGCGGGCAACCTCATTGGCGTGCTGCCCGGGCTGGGCGCGTTGACCGCCATCGCGATCCTGCTGCCGCTCACTTACGTCATGCATCCGGTGGCCGCCATCCTGATGCTCTCCGGCATTTTCTACGGCTCGATGTATGGCGGCGCCATCGGCGCCATCCTGCTGAACCTGCCCGTGCATCCGCCGCATGCCGTGGCCTGCCTGGACGGCTATCCGCTCACCAAACAGGGGCGTGGCGGCGCGGCGCTGGGCGTGGCCATGATGGCCTCGTTCGTGGCGGCGTCCATCGGCATCCTGATCATGGTGTTCTGTTCGCCGCTGCTGGTCGACGTGGCCTTCAAGTTCGGGCCTGCCGAGCTCTTCTCGATCATGCTGCTCGGGTTGCTGGCCGGCTCCACCATGGCCAAGGGGTCGGCGATCAAAGGCGTGGCCATGACGCTGTTCGGCCTCTTGCTGGGCGTGGTGGGCACCGACGTCAGCACAGGCACCGTGCGCTTCTCCTTCGGCCTGATGCACCTGCAGGACGGCGTTGACCTGGTGGCGCTGGCGATGGGGCTGTTCGGTGTGGGCGAATTCCTGCTCAGCGTCAATCGCATGACCACGGTGGGCGGTGGCACGAAGATGCGCCTGCGCGACATGCGCCCGACCCGGGACGAACTCAAGAAGTCGTTCTTTCCCATGCTGCGCGGTACGGCCGTGGGTACGCTGTTTGGCGTGCTGCCAGGCACCGGCCCGACCATCACCACCTTCGTGGCCTATGCGCTGGAACGCAAGATATCCAAAACGCCGGAACGCTTTGGCCACGGCGCCATAGAAGGCGTGGCCTCGCCAGAAGCCGCCTCGCATTCGAAGACACAGGTGGACTTCATCCCCACCATGAGCCTGGGCATTCCGGGCGACGCGGTCATGGCGCTGATCCTGGGCGCGCTGCTCATACAAGGGATTCAGCCCGGGCCACAACTCATCGTGTCCCACCCTGACATCTTCTGGGGCCTGATCGCCAGTTTCTGGGTGGGCAATCTGCTGCTGGTCGTGCTGAACGTGCCGCTCATCGGATTATGGGTGAAGCTGCTGCAGGTTCCCTACAAATTCCTGTTCCCCGCCGCGCTGTTCTTCATCGCGGTGGGTTGCTTCAGCACACAGAACAGCCTGTTCGACGTGGGCGAGGTGCTGCTGTTCGGCATTATTGGCGCCGTGCTGACGTACCTGGATTTCTCGGTCGCGCCCATCCTGCTCGGCTATGTGCTGGGCCCGATGATGGAACAGAACTTCCGGCGCGCGCTGCTATTGTCGCGAGGCGATCTGGCGACATTCATCGAACGCCCCATCAGCGCATGGTTCATCGGCGCCTGCGCCTTGCTGATCGCAGCGCAGATCGCCGCCTTCTGCTGGAAGAAAGCCCGCAAGCCGCGCCAGGCCACGATTACCGTGAGTGATGAGATCAAACGTTTCGCGGAATGACAGGCGTCGGTCGGCATACATACCGGCCCGGCGCCAGCCGCAGCCCGACGATTGCAGGGCTCCGCGAGGGCCCGTTCAATCGCCGGTCGGCAGATCGTCTTCGATGTAGGCGCGGATGACCGCGTCGAAATCCGAGTCGCCTTCCAGACCCAACGCCTTGGCCCGCGAATCGTCCCAGGCACCCGGCCAACTCGCGACGATCTTCTCGATGACGGGATCGGGTTGAAAGCTTACCCGCGCCGCCACTTCGGCACCGGCCACACGCTCCAGCGCGGCCAGCATTTCTCCCACTGTGACTGACAGACCGGGCAAATTCACACAGCGATTCAGGCCGAGTGACGCGGCGGGCAGCTCATGCCCTGCCATCAGGGATTCCACTGCGCGCCGAGGCGAGGACAGCCAAAGACGCAGGCCGGCCGATACGGGACAGACAGCATTCCCGCCATTCAATGGCTCACGCAGGATTCCGCTGGCGAATGAAGAGGCGGCCTTGTTGGGCTTGCCCGGCCTGATGCTGATGGTGGGCAGGCGCAACGCCCGGCCATCGACGAAACCTCGGCGCGAATAATCGTTGAGCAACAGTTCGCCGATCGCTTTTTGTGTGCCATACGACGATTGCGGATTGAGCGCGGTCGAATCCCGCACCCCATCAGGCAGCGTGCCACCATAGACCGCCACCGAGCTGGTGAACACCACCTTCGGCACATGCCCCGACTGTCGGCAAGCCTCGAGCAGCAGGCGCGGGGCATCGAGATTGACCCGCATGCCCAGATCGAAATCGGCTTCCGCCTGGCCACTGACCACCGCCGCCAGATGAAAGATCGACGTCGTCCGCGCATCGACGAGGCGCTTCAGGAAGCTTGGATCGGCGATATCCCCGGTTTCTACCCGCACCCGCGCATCACCGAAATCGGACGCGGGCACCACGTCGGCCAGTGTGAGCTGATCGATGGCGCCCTCCCGCCCCGCCCCATCGGTCAGCCTGCCGCGTGCGAGCAGGCGACGCGCCAGACGCTGCCCCAGGAATCCGGCACCACCGGTGATGAGTACTTTCATTTTTCTCCCTTGTCAGCCCCAAAATGGGGGCTGCGATCAGATATCCAGGCCAACGCCGACTGGAATTCGGCGATCTGACCCGCATCCGGCGCGACACGCCGGCCATCGAACCCATACGCGAGCGTGCCGCCAGGCGAATCAGCGGGAGGAGACCACCGGTCAAGTCATCTCTGCCTGCCTGGCCTTGGCCGCCCGCTCCTCGTCAGAGATGTGGTAACGATTCAGTTCAGGTATCTGAGGCAATTGCTGCCATTTCCCATCAGGTAACAGACGCCAAACGGTACTGTCGTCACACAACGCCGCAATGCCATTGCCGCACGACGTAATTTGAATGATCCTTTTCATGAAAGCTCCTTATTGCAAGGACACCTTCATTTAACTACATATCGATAGTGCCGATCCGATATGGTTTTTGCAGCAAATTTCAGGCTGCAAGACTCCGGGCCAAAAAAATAAACCCCGGACTCAGGCGCGGTTCGCTCTTCAAGGCGCAAGTTCAGATCACTCCCTGCTCCCGAGCTGCGTTTATCTTATCCAGACGCCGAGCCGCCGCAACTGCAGACGGCCGACCGTAATGATGGAAAAACTCGGCGTCATGTCGCTCTTTGGTCGCCTGCTTGTGTCGAATACCCCCGAAAAAGCTGTATGTCCATACATTGCCATACACGCACACAGACAACAAAAAGCCCGCAATGCCAGGAAACATGCGGGCTTTCTATACTGTTGTAGCTTGCTGTAGACTGCTTACTGGCGGAGACGGAGGGATTCGAACCCTCGATACGGGTATAAGCCGTATGCTCCCTTAGCAGGGGAGTACCTTCAACCACTCGGCCACGTCTCCGGAAGAAGCCTGCAATTCTAGCATAAGAAAGAACAGGCCCCGTCGGGCACCGCCATCAGGCCGAGGCGTCCTGAACCGGCGGTACGCCAGCGCTTTCGCGGTCCAGGCCGAAAGCTTTGTGCAACGCGCGCACGGCCAGTTCCATGTATTTGTCGTTGATGATGACCGAGGTCTTGATCTCGCTGGTGCTGATCATCTGGATGTTGATGCCTTCTTCGCACAACGTGCGGAACATCAGACTGGCGACGCCCACATGGCTGCGCATGCCAATGCCCACGATGGACACCTTGCAGACCTTGTCGTCGGGGACGATTTCACGCGCGCCGACGGCGGGGACGATCTGGTCGTTCAGCAAGTCCAGCGTGCGCTGGAAATCGTTGCGGTTCACGGTGAACGAGAAATCAGTCGTGCCATGCACCGACTGATTCTGCACGATCATGTCGACATCGATGTTGGCCGCCGCGACCGGCCCGAGGATGGAATACGCCACGCCCGGGGTGTCGGGCACGGCGAGCAGGGTTACCTTGGCTTCGTCGCGGCTGAAGGCGATGCCGGATACGACGGCGGCTTCCATTTTGTGGTCTTCCTCGAATGTAATCAATGTGCCCGAAGACATTTCTTCTTCGAGCGGAATCAACGGGTCGGTCAGCGATGAAAGCACGCGGACCGGAACACGGTACTTGCCGGCGAATTCCACCGAACGAATCTGCAGCACCTTGGAGCCGAGCGAGGCCATCTCGAGCATTTCCTCGAACGACACCACGGACATGCGGCGTGCCTCGGGAACGACACGGGGGTCGGTGGTGTAGACACCGTCGACGTCGGTGAAAATAAGGCATTCGTCGGCCCCCAGGGCCGCCGCCACCGCCACCGCCGAGGTGTCAGACCCGCCACGGCCGAGCGTGGTGATGTTGCCTTCGTCGTCGATGCCTTGAAACCCTGTGACGATGACCACGCGGCCCGATTCGAGCTCGGCCCGGATCAGGGACCCATCTATGGACTGGATGCGCGCCTTGGTATAGGCCGAATCCGTGCGCACGGGCACCTGCCAACCTGTGAAGCTGCGCGCAGCAACGCCCTGGCTCAACAGGGCGATGGCCAGCAGCGCGCTGCTGGCCTGCTCGCCGGTGGCGGCTAGCATGTCGAGTTCGCGGGCATCGGGGCGCGGCGTGATTTCCTTGGCAAGCCCCAGGAGCCGGTTGGTTTCACCCGACATAGCCGAGGGCACCACCACCACCTGGTGGCCCGCGGCCTGCCATTTGGCGACGCGCGTGGCCACATTGCGGATGCGCTCTATCGAGCCCATCGACGTGCCGCCATACTTGTGGACAATCAGGGACATCTTCTACTCTGTATCAATGAGCCGAAAAAACCGGCATTGTGGCGCCGGCAGGGGCAAAGTTGTTTATTTTACCGGTTTTCATGGCATGGACCCGGGGCACCATCCAGAAAAACCCGGCCGGCCCGGCAACGTATCCACACAGCCCCATGTCGCACACGCATGTCACGATCATGCCCCAGCGCATGCAGGCCCCGCAACTGACGCATGACGTCGTTGAGCCGCGCCTCGCTGGGCATCCGTTGCCCCAGGCGATCAAGCCAATGGCGCAACACCAGGGCCTGCCGCGCCGGGGACAGTTCCCGCCAGGCCCGCAGAGAGAAGCTGGCGCCGTCATCGACACAATCGAGCCCGGCCAGGTCCCGGGCCGCGACCTCGTCCAACACGTCGCGCGCCTCCGCGCTCAGCCGGGCATGGCGCACCAAGACGCCTTGCCAACCCGGCCAACGCTCGTTCAAATCAGGGACCAGTCGCTCCCGCACCGCGGCGCGCGTGTACTGATCGTCGTGATTGGTCGGATCCCGCACTGGCTGCCAACCGGTATGCTCGCCATAGCGGCGCGCCGCGTCCAAGATGCGGGCACGCGCCAGCTCGAGCCAGGGACGCACGTAAGTCAGCCCGTCGCGATGGGATACCGGGGCCATGGCCGCCAGCCCGCTGGGGCCGGCGCCCCGCAGCAACCGCAACAGCACGGTTTCGGCCTGATCGTCGCGATGGTGAGCCAGCAGCAGGTGTCGGATCCCCACAAGCTCAGCGAGCTCGACAAAAGTGGCATAACGCGCCTCGCGCGCGGCCGCCTCGATGCCTTTCCCCGACGCGCCGTCCACCCGTATGCAGCGGCTGTGGCATGGCACGCGCAAGGCTTGCGCCAAGTCATGCACTTGCGACTGCCACTGGGCCGATGGCTCCTGCAAGCCGTGGTGTACATGAAAGATATGGAAGTTGAGCCCGCGCTCGCGCGCCAAAGCTGCGGCGTGCACGGCAAGCATGGCGGAATCCACACCGCCGCTGACACCGGCCGCGAACGATCCGGGATGTCCTGGAAGCGCGTCCAGCGCCCTGGCGAGCGCACCGGTCAGGAATGCGGAAAGACGCGGCGCGTCAACGTCAGTTGCGTGCCTCTTGGAAGCGGCCATAGGACATCAACCGCGTCATGCGGTGCTCGATGAGCTGTTCGGGAGTCATGCCAGAGAGTTGCCGCAGCGAATCGGCCAGCGCGCGGCTGAGTTGCCGGGACATCGTGGCGGGATCGCGATGCGCGCCACCCACCGGCTCATTGACGACGCGATCGACCAGGCCAAGCTCTTTAAGGCGCGGCGCCGTGATCGCCATCGCCTCGGCGGCCACGGGCGCCTTGTCGGCACTACGCCAAAGAATGGAGGCGCAACCTTCCGGCGAGATCGCGGAATACGTGGAATATTGCAACATCATGACGACGTCGCCCACGGCGATGGCCAGCGCCCCGCCGGAGCCACCCTCGCCGATGATGGTGGCGACAGTGGGCACCTTGAGTTCGGCCATGGCGTAAATGCTGTGTCCGATGGCTTCGGACTGGCCGCGCTCCTCGGCGCCAACGCCGGGATAGGCCCCCGGGGTATCGATGAACGTGAAGACCGGAACCCCGAACTTCTCGGCGAGACGCATGAGCCGCATGGCCTTGCGATAGCCTTCGGGGCGGGGCATGCCGAAATTGCGCATGGCGCGCTCTTTCGTGTCGCGGCCTTTCTGGTGGCCGATCACCATGCAGGGCGTACCGTGGAAACGCGCCAGGCCACCCACGATGGACAAATCGTCGGCGTACATGCGGTCGCCATGCATTTCGTGGAAATCGGTGAAGATGGTGCGCACGTAATCGAACGTGTAGGGTCGTTGCGGGTGCCGCGCCACCAGCGCGGTCTGCCATGGGGTCAGCTTGGCATAGATGCTTTTGGCCAGCGCCTGGCTTTTCTGTTGCAGACGCCCCAGCTCGTCGGAGATGTCCACGGCGGAATCGGTCTGGACGAAGCGCAACTCTTCGATCTTGTTCTCAAGCTCGGCGAGGGGTTGTTCAAATTCGAGAAAAGTATTACGCATATGCACCGGAATTCCGAAGAAGAAGCGTTATTTTAGTCGCTGCGTCACAAAGCGGCCGCATCGAGGCTGCGCCACAGATACCAGGTGGCCACCGTGCGCCAGGGGGACCAGGCCTGTGCCACCTCCCGCGCCTCGAAGCGCGACACGGGTTCGCCGCTGAAGTAATGCAGGGAAATGGCCTTGAGCAGGCCGGCGTCGTCCAAGGGCAGGACGTCGGGGCGCTGCAGGCTGAAGATCAGGAACATTTCAGCCGTCCAGCGACCGATGCCGCGGATGGCGCACAGTTCGGCCACGACGGCTTCGTCGTCCATGGCGTTCCAGCGCGCCGGACGCACCTTTTTCTCGGCGAAATGCAGCGCAAGATCCTGGACGTACTCGACCTTGCGACGGGAAAGGCCCGCGGCGCGCAGGTCGTCGGCGGACGCCTCGAGAACCGAACTGGGGCTAGGCCGACGCCCGCACTGGCCGGTGAACCGTTCCCAGACGGAATTGGCCGCGCTGGTCGAGATCTGCTGGCCGATGATGGCGCGGGCCAGCGTGATGAAAGGCGTGGCCGACGGCAGCAACCACTCGGACGAATGGCGGGGAATGAGCTTGCGCAGGATGCGGTCCCGGCCCATCAGGTGCGCCGAGGCCTCGTCCCAGAAATCAGGTTTGCCACCATTGATTGGTTGATCCGTCATCGGGCCCTCCCTATGCTCGACGCCATTGCGTGGTGCCATTGGGTTTGTCTTCCAGCTCGATGCCCGCTTCGCGCAACATGGCGCGGATCTCGTCGGCCTTTTGAAAGTCGCGAGCGTTTTTGGCCGCGGCCCGTTCGGCGATGAGGGCCTCGACATGGCCGCTGTCGAGAGACGCCCGCGCTGGCGCGCCTGACAAATACCGTGTGGGTGATTGCAGGTAAGTCGCCGGATCGCGTTGCAGCAAACCAAGCAACCCGCCCAACGCCCGCAGCAATCCCGACACGCGGGATGAACCGGTTCGGTTCGCCTCGGTAGACAGCTCGAACAAGGCGGCGACAGCGCCCGCGGTGTTGAAATCATCGTCCATGGCCGAGCGGAACGCCTGGGCCGACGGATGATCCCAGTCGATTTCCACGGCATCGGCCGGCACGTTCAACAAAGTCTGGTACAGGCGATCGAGCGCGCTTTGAGCATCGAAGAGGTTGTCGGGCGCATAGTTTTGCGCGCTGCGGTAATGATTGCGCACGATGAAGAACCGCAACATCTCGGCCTCACGCACGTTCACCGGGTAGTCGGCCAGCGTGTCAGGCAACGCGTCGGTGCCCGCGACGGTCTGCCGGATGGTGCGGAAATTCCCCAGGGACTTGGACATTTTGTCGGCGTCCACCATCATCGGACCGCAATGCATCCAGATCGAGGCCAGCGTCTGATCGAAAGCGCCTTCGGTTTGCGCGATTTCGTTCTCGTGGTGCGGGAATTTCAGGTCGGGACCGCCTCCATGAATGTCCAATGGCAAGCCCAGCAGTGCCTTGCTCATGGCTGAGCACTCTATGTGCCACCCGGGGCGGCCAGGCCCATAAGGAGACGTCCAGCGCGATTCCGGCGGTTCACCCTCTTTGGCGGCCTTCCACAGCACGAAATCCAGGGGATCGTGCTTGGAACCGGCCACCGCCACGCGCTCACCGGCGCGCAGATCGTCGAGCGACTTGCCAGACAGCTTGCCGTAGCCCGGAAAACCCCGCACGGCATAGTTGACGTCGCCGTCCTCCGCGCGATAGGCCAGGCCCTTGTCCTCCAGGCGCCCGATGATATCCAGCATATCGCCCACGTACTCCGTGGCGCGCGGTTCCGCATCGGGCGGCGCCACGCCCAGGGCGCGCTCGTCCGCATGCATGGCATCGATGTAAAAGCGCGTGACTTCACCCAGGCGTCGGTTCGTTTCCACGGCCCGGCGGATGATCTTGTCATCGATATCGGTGATGTTGCGCACATAGTTGACGTCGTAGCCGTTGGCCCGCAACCAGCGCTGCACGACGTCGAAACCCACCATCATGCGCGCATGGCCCAGGTGGCAGAAGTCGTAGACCGTGATGCCGCACACGTACATGCGCACGCAACCAGGCCGGGCCGTTTTCAAGGGCTCTTTGGCGCGGGAAAGGGTGTTATAAATGTGCAGCATGCGGTGGAGGCTTAGGCAAGGCTAAAATGGTGGTCGATTAGTATAGCAAGTGGGCTCGTTCCTCCCTGTCTTGCACCGCAAAACACCCAACTTTCTCATTGCAGGCACGCGTGTTGCGACGTTTCCGTTCCGTTATTTTCGTTCTTGCGCTGCTGGCGTCCGCCGCCGCGGCGGCGCAGCCGGCCGCCGGCCGCCTGATCGCGCGCGACTTCAACCTGGCGGCCTCGTTCCAGGCCAACGGCACCACCGCGCCCGAAGCGGCCACGATCGAGCCACAATCCTGCGTGACACTGCCGCTGCAAGGCGCCAAACTGTTCGAAACCAAGACGGAAGACCGCGGCTGGAAAGGGCTTGCGCACCTGCTGCAGGCCATCACACCCAGCGTCGACACCAGTGTGCCGCTGACCGCCTCCGAGATCACCTCCCGCATCGCCACGATGCTGGACCAGGGCCAGAACCAGAAGGCGCTGGATATCATCGAAAGGCGTCTGGCGCAAGAACAGGCCGCATATCGCACCGGCACCGACGTGCAGCTCATGTTCCTGCACGCGCGCGCCCTGGCCGCGCTGGGCCGCGACCAAGAAGCCGAAACACTCTACCAGCACATGACCACACAATACCCGGAACTTCCCGAGCCCTGGAACAACCTGGCGGCGGAATACGCCAAACAAGGCAAGCTGGAAATGGCGCGCGACGCCCTGCGCATGGCACTGACGGCCGACCCCAATTACGCCCAGGCCCACGCCAATCTGGGGCGCGTCCAACTCCTGCTGGCCAGCCAATCGTTCCAGGATGCGGCCAAGCTGGGCGTGTCGGGCGCACAAGCCAAAGCGCTGAAAGCGCAAAACGCGCTCCGGCCATGACGCCGGCTTCTCCTTCCCCATGTCTCACCCATTCCAAATCATGCCACTGCTGAACCACTCCTCGCGCGTGCTGGCCTCGTCGGCACGCAATCTGGGCCTCGCCATTTGCACGGTCCTGGCCATCCTGGCCCCAGGCTCCGCCGCGTGGGCCGCCACCTCCTCATCAACACAAGGCACCTCAGTCATGGACACCCATCCCCGCGTCGACCTTCACACCAACATGGGCGACATCGTCATCGAGCTCAACCCCGAAAAAGCGCCCAAAACCGTGGCGAACTTCCTGACATACGTCAAGGAAGGGTTCTACGACGGCACGATCTTTCATCGTGTCATCAATAATTTCATGATCCAGGGCGGCGGTTTTGAAGTCGGCATGAAACAAAAACAGACCCACGCCCCCATCGAGAACGAAGCCGACAATGGCCTGAAGAACGACAAGTACACGGTGGCCATGGCCCGCACCAGCGACCCCCATTCCGCGACGGCCCAGTTTTTCATCAATGTGGCCAACAACGAATTCCTGAATTTCACCGCCCCCACGCCCAACGGCTGGGGGTACGCCGTGTTCGGCAAGGTGGTTGAAGGCACCGACGTGGTCGACAAGATCAAGCAGGTCAAGACGGGCAACAAGGGCTTCCATCAAGACGTTCCCGTCGAAGACGTGATCATCGAAAAAGCAACGGTCGTTGAATAAAATCCGGATTCCGGGGGCCGTCTGGATCGCATCCGACGTCCACCTCGGGCCTGGCACACCCCGGACCCGCGCGGCATTCTTCCGCTTTCTTGAAGACGCCGCCCGCGAGGCCGACGCGCTGCTTCTATGCGGCGACATTTTCGACGCCTGGATCGGCGACGATCTGGCGCTGCGCGACCCGCCCCCATGGTTGGAAGACACGATCGCCCATCTCAAGGCCACCGCGGCCGCCCTACCCCTCTGGCTGGGGCGTGGCAACCGCGATTTCCTGATGGGTTCGGAGCTATCGAATTACCTGGGCGCCCATCTTCTGCCCGATACCTGCCGCCTGGCCTGCGACAGCGGCGACATCCTTCTGAGCCATGGCGACGAATACTGCACCGACGACAAGGCGTACCAGAGATTCCGCCAGGTAGTACGGACACCCCTGGCGCAAGGCATGTTCCTGTCGCTGGGCCTGCGCACCAGGCAGCGTATCGCTGCCTGGGCGCGACGCCGCAGCATGGCCGCGAACCGGGCCAAGCCAGCGGAGATCATGGATGTCTCGCTCCAGGCCGTCATGAACGCTTTTGAACAGTCGGGGCTGGACACCATGGTGCATGGCCATACCCACCGCCCCGCCGTGCACACAACGGAGGTGGGCGCGCGAACCTGTACCCGTTTCGTGCTCCCCGATTGGCACTATGAAGGCGCCGACACGCGTGGCGGCTGGCTGATCATCGACCGGGAAGGTGTCCGGCTGGTTCAGTCGCCACCGCTGCCACCCGGGACGCCCCCCACCGGCGACAGCTGACACGCGGCCAAGACCGGGGGCTTCACATAGAAGACAGGGTAACCCCAGCCTTTTCCAGACTGGAATTCCTTACCCGCCGTCGTCGCTCTCATCGGGCGGGCCGGGCGGCAACCGTTCAACTTCCACCGAGGCGATGCGTCGCCCATCGAGTTTGAGCACCTTGAACCGATAGGTGGCGTGCGGCTGTTTCAGTTCACACGTGTCACCCGGCCTCGGTAGATAGCCGAAACGCTCCAGCAGGTAGCCCGCCAGCGTGGAATACTCCTCTTCGTCATCCACCAGGCCATCCGTGTTGAGCAACAGCTCCAGATGATGCAGGTCGGCGGCGCCATCCATGCGCCAGCGGTTCTCGCCTTCGGTAACGATGTCGGGCGTCTCGTCCTCGTCGGGGAATTCCCCGGCAATGGCTTCAAAAACGTCGATCGGCGTCACCACACCCTCGATGGTTCCGAATTCATCGGTCACCAGCACAAGCTGGCCGCGCGAACGCTTGAGCGTGTCCATCAGCCGCAGCACACCAATGGACTCATGAACAATGATGGGGTCGCGCAGACGCGACAGACGGACATGGCCGATGGTGATCAGGTCGGCGATCATTTCCTTTGCGCGGCCTATGCCGATGACCTCATCGAGCGCGCCCCGGCACACCGGGAAGAAGCTGTGCGGCGCCTTGGCGATCTGTTGGCGCAACGCGGCCGGATCATCGTCCAGGTTGACCCACGACACATCCGCGCGCGGGGTCATGATGGAGTGTATGGAACGATCGGCAAGCGTCAGCACGCCGCTGACCATATAACGCTCCTCGTCCTGGAACACCTGCTCGGGCGGTTCATGCCGGGGTTCTTCATCGGGTCCGGCGATGGGGCGCTTACCCAGCATGCGCAATATCCCTTCGGCCGTACGCTCCCGCATGGGGCGTCGGCTCTCCAGGCGATTGACATTGCGACGGGCCATCTGGTTGAGCGCCTCGATGATCACCGAGAACCCGATGGCGGCATACAAGTAGCCCTTGGGGACGGGGAAGTGGAACCCTTCGGCAAGCAGCGAAAACCCGATGGTCAGCAGGAACCCCAGACATAACACCACCACGGTGGGATGCGCCCCGATGAACCGCGCCAACGGCTTGGACGCTACCAGCATCACCCCCACGGCGATGATCACGGCCAGCATCATGATGGCCAGGTGATCCACCATCCCGACCGCCGTGATCACGGCATCGATGGAAAAAACCGCATCCAGAATCACGATCTGGGTCACGATGACCCAGAAGCCCGCATGCAGCCGGGCCCCGGTCGCCACACTGGTGCGGCCCTCCAGGCGCTCGTGCAGCTCGACCGTCCCCTTGAACACCAGGAACAGCCCGCCAATGATCAGGATCAGGTCACGCGCGGAGAAACCGAACGATCCCCAATGCACCAGCGGCGCGGTCAGCTTGATGAGCCACGACATGGCCGAAAGCATCAGCAGGCGCAGGACCAGCGCCAACGACAGGCCGATGACGCGCGCGCGGTCGCGCACCGCGGGAGGCAGCTTGCCGATCAGGATGGCGATGAAGATCAGATTGTCGATCCCGAGAACGATCTCGAGCACAATCAGTGTGAACAGCCCGACCCAGGCGGCAGGCTCAAGAACCCATTCCAGCATCAAAGGCTCCGTGAACCGTGGCTGACCATGCGTGGAGCCCGAACGCGACAGCGGTGGAAGCGGGCCGCGGAACCACCCACGGTCAGTCCATCGAGAGTGGTCATGAGTGTCGTCTGGGGATTCAAGTTCAAGTCTGGATGTAGCCCATCATCTGGGCAAACACCTTGGGGCTGGCCGCCAACACCTCGCCGCTCGACAGCCACGACTGCTCGCCATTGAAATCGGCAAGGAGCCCGCCCGCTTCGAGCACGAGCAAGGCACCTGCGGCAACATCCCACGGCTTGAGATTGACGCCGCAGAAACCATCGCAGCGTCCACTGGCCACGTATGCCAGATCCAGAACCGTGGAACCAACGCGGCGCGCGCTCGCGCATTCGGTCAGCAGGCTTGCATACCGTGCGGGAACGGAGCCCCCTCCCGCCGAGCCCGGCACATGGGCGCCGATCAGGGCATCGGCATAACGCGTCTGGCCCGACACGCGAATGCGCCGGTCATTCAGGAATGCACCGCTGCCACGACTCGCGGTGAACAGCTCGTTGCGGGTCGGGTCGTAGACCACGGCCTGGGTGACCTGGCCGCGTTGCGCCAAAGCGATGGATACGGCATACATGGGAAAACCATGAATGAAATTGGTCGTGCCATCGAGCGGATCGATGATCCACTGGAACTCGGGCTTGCCCGCCCCTTGCGCATCCGGCGCGCCATGCGTGCCGGATTCCTCCGCCAGAAAACCGTGATCAGGATAGGCGGTGCGCAAAACGTCGATGATGGCCTCTTCTGCCGCGTGATCAACCTCGGTGACGTAATCCTTGGGCCCTTTGCGCGCGACCTGCAGGCGCTCCAGATCGAGGCTGGCGCGATTGATGATGGTGCCTGCGCGGCGTGCCGCCTTGATGGCGGTATTGAGCATGGGATGCATAGGTTTCCGTGTTCGAGCGAAGTAAAGAGCAATACGCCGGCCGAGGCGCCAAGAGCCGGCCACATCAGGCCCCTGGTCCCGCGTGCGCCAACCGATCCGCGTACACTTGAGCCTTGCATTTTAAATGACTCGGGTGCTCCGCCCAAATGACGACCTTCGACACCTCTCGCCTCCCCCCTCCCTCCGAATCGGATATGTTCCCCCGCGTGCGTTTCATCATGGTCCGGCCCAGCCACCCGGGCAATGTTGGCGCCGCGGCGCGCGCCCTGAAAACCATGGGGTTCGATTCGCTGTGGCTGGTGGCCCCCCGCCTGGATGATGTCATCAGCCACCCGGACGCCGTGGCGTTGGCCAGTGGCGCCACAGACGTACTGTCTTCGGCGCGCATCGTGCCCACCCTGGCGGACGCGCTGGCACCCGTGTCACTGGCTTTCGCCCTGACGGCCCGTGCCCGCGATCTCGGACCACCGCCCTGCGATATCCGGGAGGCCGCGGCACTGGGCAACACCCATTTGCACAGCCAGCCCGACAGCCAGATAGCGGTCGTGCTGGGCACCGAGCGCACCGGCCTGACCAACGACGAGGTCGCCCTTTGCGAGCGCATCTGCCACATACCGGCCAACCCGCGATACAGTTCGTTGAATGTCGCGCAGGCGCTTCAACTGGCGGCGTGGGAGTTCCGCTACGCGCTGGCGGTCGCCGCCAACCTGCCGCTGCTGCCCGTCACCGACGCGCACGCCAGAGCCGGCGATCAACCCGCATCGAACCTCGAGGTCCAGAGCCTGCTGGCGCATTGGGAACGAGCGCTGGTTGCCACAGGATTCCTTGATCCGGCCCACCCCAAGAAGCTGATGCCGCGCATGCGCCACCTGTTCATGCGCAGCGCGCTGAGCCGGGACGAAACCGACATGCTTCGCGGCGTCTGCACGGCCATGATACGGTCGACACACCATGACCCCGGTTCCACGCCCGGCGGCTCAGGAAACCTCTGAGGGAATATCCCTGTCCCGCCACGCTTTATGTTCACGGAACGCCATGTCGGCCGACATTCATTACTTGGCCGCCACCCCAGCCGACGGCACAGTCTGGATTTCACGCACTGGAATGGGTAGCTGCAGCCCCACTCGTCCGAGCACTTCGGGCGCGCGTCGATACAGATCAAACCGCAGGTCCCAGTAACGCCCCGCCTCGGACCAAGCGCGAATATTGACGATGATGACGTTGTCGCGATATTCCGTGACCATGACTTGCGGTTCGGGATCCTTCAGGACGAGCTCATGGGCCTGGACCAGGCCGCGCAGCTCGGACAGCGCCAGTTCCAGATTGTCGCCATAGCGCACACCAATCTGAAAATCCAGACGCCGCGTCTTGTTGCGGCTGTAATTGACAATGGGGTTGCCCCAGACCAGGCTATTGGGCAGCGAAATGTGCGTGCCATCCGCTTGCGTCAAGCGGCTGAGGAACAGGCCGACTTCGTCGATCGTTCCGTCCGCCTTTCCCACAATGGACACGAATTCGCCCGCGCGTATGGGCCGCAAGGCAAGCAGCATGATGCCGGCCGCGATGTTCTGCAAGGTGCCCTGCAAAGCCAGTCCCAGGGCCAGGCCGGCGGCACCCAGTACCGCGATGATGCTGGCCGTCTGCACGCCGAACCGCGCCAGCACAGCGACGATGACAAAGATGCGTATTGTCCAGACCGTGGCCGAATGAGCCATCGGCACCACAGTGGGATCGATGCGGGACGAATGGGCTGCCGCCTTGTGCACCGCCCGGCCGGCCAGGTCGGAAACCACCCAACCCACCACTAGTATGACCAGCGCGAGGATCAGGTTGAGGCCAAATTGCGTGACCCACGGCCCCAAAGACGCGATTCGTTCCAATAATTGCTGCATGATGTTTGTTCACTCCTGGTTCTCGGGAAATCGCCCTATGCTGCAGGCACCGCGGGTGCTCCAGGGAACAGCCCGATGGGCGAGCGCTTTATTTATAATACCCGGGCATTGTCTCCGCCACGAGGGGCGGACGATTCCCCAAGTCGCAGCGCTAGTCGCGGCTATCGCAAGGCTGCGCAACGCAATCGTTGCGCGCGTTGTTTGTGCCAGAACCACGAAGAAACTTATCCACTGGAATTGTGGACAACACAACGGACAACCTGGGAATTGGTTGAAAAACCCGATGAAAATCAGCTATCTGCGACACCGGGATCGAAAATTGACCAGATGGCGCGATGAACAGCCGCCCGGAGACAACGAATGCGCTTCCCCCTGAAACCCGCGGGCGGCATCCAGGCCCGCATGTTCCTCATCCTGTGCATTGCCGTCATCCCGACATTCGTCGGATTGGGCTTCTACGCTTATCACAACCGTGACGAAATCATCTCCCTCTCACGCAATTCGACGCAGAACTATGTGGACCTGGTCGCGCGACACGAGAGCTGGTTGCTCAGAGGATACGAACAAGCACTGCGCAGCATCGGGGCCACACGTGTCGTCCAGCAGCGGGACTGGCTGGAATGTGATCGCTACATCAGCCGGCTCGCCACCCCCCACTCTCCTTACGTGAACGTGGGCGTGGTCGGCCTGGATGGCCAATTGCTTTGCTCGGGCCGGCGCCCGACCGCTCCCAAACCCGGCAATGTGTCCGACCGATCGTATTTCCAGCGCGCCTTGCGCCAACCCGGGTTCGTGGTGAGCGATTTTCTCGAAGGTCGTTTCTCCCATCAGCCAACCCTCGTCATCGCCACCGCCCTCGAATTGGCAGACGGTGGCCCCCGGGTCGTGCTGTACGCCGCGCTGGATCTCAAGGAATTGTCGCGCGCGCAACACGACGTCCAGCTGGACAAGGCCGCGCGCCTGACCATCACCGATCGCAACGGCACAGTCCTCTACAGCACGCAGCCCACGCTCAAGCCCGGCCAGAAACTGGACGACGCACCAATGCGTCCCGACTCGACCCGGGACGGACCGGAGGCGACCTCCCTCCGAGATAGCCGGAAGTGGTTCGTCACACGGGCGCCCGCCGGCACAGACAACGATCCATCTGCTCTGACGATCGTGTATGAGTACCCGGCGGCCCCGCTGGTGTCCGCCGTGGATCGTGAGCTCTTGATTGGCGTGGCGACGCTGCTGATCATCACCCTGCTTGCCCTCGTCGCGGGCTGGCAAAGCACCCAGATTCTCATCGGGCGTGACATAAAACACCTGGTCGAGGCGGCCAAGCGGCTGCGCAAGCGCGATTTCAGCGGGAAACTGGCCGGCAAGGTAACCGGCCGCGAGCTCTCGGACATCGCCCAGCAATTCGACGAAATGTCGGAAGAGCTCCAGTTCCACGAAAAACAGTGGGAAGCCGCGGTGCGCAAACAAACCGGGCAAAACACCATCCTGCGGCGCGTGGCGCGCAACGAGCCACTCAACGAAACCCTGACGGCACTGGTGACGTTCGTCCAGGAGCAAGCCCCCCCGAACGTCGCGGCCGTCGTTCTGTTGCAACCGGGCACCCGCCAGATCGCGCTATGTCTCGGCCCCGATCTACCCCCGGATTACCGGAATGCACTGATAGGGTGCGATGCAAGCCCGCTGATCCACATGAACGGCCCGAACGCGGACAACACATCGATCAGCCCGGGCGATGTCGGAACCGACCCGCTTTGGCCCGGTCCGAGCCGCCTGGCACCGAACGACAACCTGCGCGCCTGCTGGTCGGCCCCGATCATTTCGGCGAACGATGTGTTGCTGGGCGCTTTCGCGTTTTATCGCTCCAACCCCCACACTCCCACAGACGAGGAGTCGCGGCTCGGCCAGACCGCTGCGGAACTCGCGGCGGTGGCCATCGACCGGGATCGCACGTCCCGGGCTCTGGTGCAGTCCGAGGTGGAATACCGGTTGCTGTTCGAAACCAACCCCCACCCCATGTGGGTCTACAACGCGAAAACACTGCGGATCATGGCGGTGAACAACCGCGCCATCGCGCACTACGGATACAGCCGGGGAGAATTCCTGCGCAAGCGTATCTCCGACCTGATCGTGGATGCCGGTCGGCCCGGCGAGCAAGAGGCGGCCGTGCCCAACCTGATAGCACAGACTCATCGAACCAAGGGAAAACAGGACATTCTCGTCGAAATCGCCTACTTCCCGCTGCATTTCATGGGCCAGCAGGCCATACTGGCACTGATCAACGACATCACAGAGCAGCGCCAGCACAGCGAGGCACTGCAATACGGAGCCAAGCACGATCTCGTCACCGGCCTGCTGAACCGGGTGTCGTTCACGGCCCACGTCAACGACACCATTGCCGCGGCCAAATCGGCCGATGCCCCGGTCTATCTGATCGTGCTGAGCCTGAACGAATTCAAAGAGATCAATACGTCACTGGGCTATGCCCTGGGGGACGCGTTGCTGAAAGAAGCCGGTGAACGCATCCAGCTGGTTGCGGGCTCGGCGCCGGTGGCACGCATGGTCAGCGACGAGTTCGCCATCCTGCTCGGACCCGGAACCCACTCCACCACGATGCTGCAGACCATCGACGGCCTGCTCGCGCAAGTCAAACGGCCGTTCCTGCTCAACGACACCCAAATCCAGGTCACCGCCTGCATCGGTATCGCGCAATACCCATCGGATGGCCAATCCATGGGCTTGCTGTTGCAACACGCCAATTCGGCCATGTTCCAGGCCCGGCAGGAAAGCTCCGGCTATGCGTTTTACGACATGGCGAACGATCACCTGGCTCCCGAGCGCGTGCTCCTTGCCTCGCAATTGCAGCGCGGCCTGAATGAGCATCGCTTCGAGCTGCGCTATCAGCCCAAGGTCCCGCTTCACGAGGGGCTGCCATACGGTTTCGAGGCCCTGGTCCGCTGGAACTCTCCGGACAGCGGGCAGGTATCCCCCGACAAGTTCATCTCCGTCGTGGAAAGCAGCGACCTGATCCACCCCTTCACGCATTGGGTGTTGAACAGCGCTGTCGAAGAGTGCATGAAATGGCACGCGCATGGCTACCACATCTCTGTGGCGGCCAACGTGTCGGCGCGCAACCTGCTGGACTCGCTGCTTCCGGAGCGCATCAAACAGATCCTCACCCGCCATGCCCTGGCCCCCAAGTATCTGGAGCTGGAAATCACGGAAAGCTCGATCATGTCCAACCCGGAACGCTCATTGAACGTCCTGCGCAAAATTCACGATATCGGCGTGGGCATTTCGATCGACGATTTCGGCACCGGCTATTCGTCGCTGGCGTACCTGCAGAAGCTGCCTGTGGACAGTCTGAAAATCGACCGTTCATTCGTCGTCGAGATGGATCGCGAGGATGACACGCGCCCCATCATCAACTCCATCATTGAAATGGCTCATAGCCTGGGCATCACCGTAACGGCGGAAGGGATAGAAAGCCGCCAGATCATGGCGAAGCTGGCCGGCATGAATTGCGACTTCGCACAGGGCTATCATATCTCCGAGCCCATGGCCGCCGACAACGTGCTCGATTGGCTCAAGCGGAACATCCCCGACACGCCACTCCCAACCTCCGACACGCAATGAATCTCCCAGAATTTTCCGTACTCGACCTATCCCCCATCGTCGAGGGCGGCAGCGCCGCACAGTCATTCCAGCGAACACTGGATCTGGCCCGGCACAGCGAGCAATGGGGGTATCACCGTTACTGGCTGGCCGAGCACCACGGAATGCCCGGTATCGCCAGTGCGGCGACCTCGATCCTGATCGGCCACGTGGCCGGCGGCACGCATACCATCCGAGTGGGCGCGGGCGGCATCATGCTGCCGAATCATTCACCATTGGTCATCGCCGAGCAATTCGGCACGCTTTGCTCGCTGTATCCGGGGCGCATCGATCTCGGGCTGGGCCGCGCCCCCGGCTCCGACCCGGCCACGTCGCGTGCGCTGCGCCGCAACCTCGACAGCGACCCGGACGATTTCCCGCGCGATGTGCTGGAGCTCATCGACTATTTCTCCCAGGAGCCCCGCCAACCGATTCGGGCGGTTCCCGGCGCCGGACTGGACGTACCCATCTGGATTCTCGGCTCCAGCCTCTTCGGCGCGCAACTGGCGGCCGCCTTCGGCCTGCCCTACGCTTTCGCCTCGCACTTCGCGCCCGCGCAGATGATGCAGGCCATCGAGCTCTACCGCAACCGCTTTCAACCTTCACCCCGGCTGAAAAAGCCCTACGTCATGCTGGGTTTCAATATCATCGCCGCGGACACCGACCAGGCCGCCCAGAGGCTGGCCACGTCGGTGCAGCAGTCGTTCGTGGCGTCACGCACCGCCCGCCCCATCGCGTTGCCGCCACCCCGTGACAACTATCTCGACGAACTCGACCCGCCCCGGCGTGCGCTGCTGGACGGCATCCTGGCGTGCTCGGCCATCGGCTCACCCGAAACAGTCGCGCAACGACTCGGGGAATTCGCCAGGCAGACCCGGGCCGACGAGTTGATGATCGTCTCCCAGATACACGACCATTCGGCACGGCTGCGTTCGTACGAAATCACCGCGGACATCCGCAGCCGGCCATGCCCGCTACCCGCCTGAAACTCGCGTTCGTGGTCGACCGCTTCGGCAATCGCTTCGGTGGTGCTGAAGCCTATGGCGTGGCGCTCATGCGCGAGCTCTCGGCAA
>DASTNK010000143.1:0-10943 GCA_035720945.1 Burkholderiaceae bacterium | reverse complement strand
TTGACCAGATAGAACTCCGGCTTGAGCAGGTACATGATGAAGAACAGGCCGAACCCGGACAGCCAGGTGGTGTAGGCCTTCCAGAACGACCAGTGCAGGTCGTCGGGCAGTTCGGCGGGGTTGGTCAGGTACTTCTGGTTGTGATAGAACCCGCCGCCATGCACCGCCCACATTTCGCCGAAAACGCCGCGTTTCTTGCTTTCCGCCCCGTGTGGCGGATGCAGGCTGTTGTCCAGCATGACGAAGTAGATGGATTCGCCGATCCAGGCGATGGCCGCGATCACGTGCAGCCAGCGCAGGAGCAGATTGCCGTATTCAAACAGGAATGCTTCCATGAATAGTCTCTTTGGTAGAAAGGGGCCGGGTCGGCAGCCTCAGCTGCCACGATAGGTGGACCACGTCCACGGCGTGACCAACAGCGGCACGTGGTAGTTCTGGTCGGGATGCGCCACGCCGAAGCGCAGCGTGATCTGGTCCACGAAGCGGGGCTCGTCGGCCGGCACGCCGAGCTCCGCGAAATAGTCGCCCGCATGGAAGACCAGTTCGTACACGCCTTTCCGCAGCGCGTCGCCCTGGAGCAGCGGTTCGTCGCAGCGGCCATCGTGATTGGTGGCCGTCTGGCGCAGCAACTCGCGGTGGTCCGCCTCGACACGGTAAAGGTCGATGCGCACACCCTTGGCGGGTTTGCCGCGCACGGTGTCCAGGACGTGGGTGGAAATTTTCCCCATGTGAAATGTCTCCTTCAAAGCTGGTCACAATAATTGTGAACAATTTATGTTGACGATTTTCGGTGCTTCGCCAATAATTGTCAACAGTGCTAGTCCTGATTTTTTCGCCATGCTCAACCTGAATCCGCATCGAGATGTATCCGCCGACCTGGAAGCCCCCCGCGCGTCTTCTTGGCGCAACGTGCGCGGCGGGGTGAAGTCCGAAGTCGACCGCGTCTACGACGACATTTTCGATGCCGTCATGGATCGGCGCCTGCTGCCCGGCGCCAAGTTGACAGAAGCCACCCTGTGCTCGGTCTTCGCGTGTCCGCGCTCCACCGTGCGCACCGTGCTGTCCCAGCTTGCGCACGACAAGATCGTGGTCATCGAACCGAATCGGGGCGCCTTCGTCTGGCAGCCCAGCGCCAAGGAAACCCGCGACGTGTTCGAAATGCGCCAGGCGATGGAGTGCATGACCATCGACATGTTGCTGGCCCTGCCGGATCTTGCGGAACGGCTCGCTCCGCTGCACGACATGGTAGAGCGCGAGCGCAAGGCATTCGAGTGCGGGGACCGTGTCAGCTGGATCCGGCTGTCAAACGCCTTTCACGTTGAAATGGCCCACCTGCTGGGCAATGCGGTGCTGACCGAGATGCTGCACAGCCTGTGCGCCCGCACCTCGCTCATCATCGCCCACTACGACACGCCTGGGGAAAGCACCTGCTCTTATGTTGAACATCTCGACATTCTTGAACAGCTTGCGGGCAACGACGCACAGGGGGCCAAGGCCGCCATGCGCCATCACCTCGAAGACTGCGAACACCGCATGAACCAGCCCGAGGGCGCGCAGGCGTCCGATCCCTGGCTCGCTTTCAGCGTCAAACGTTAATCTAGGAGTTTCCATGGCTCAGAAAGACTACCCCCGCGACATGATCGGCTACGGCCGCACCCCGCCCCAGGCGAACTGGCCGGGCAAGGCGCGCGTCGCCGTGCAGTTCGTGCTGAACTACGAAGAAGGCGGCGAAAACTGCGTGCTGAACGGCGATCCGGGTTCAGAACAGTTCCTGTCAGAGATCATCGGCGCCGCGGCCTATCCCGACCGGCACCTGTCCATGGAATCGATCTACGAATATGGTTCGCGCGCCGGTGTCTGGCGCATCTTGCGAGAATTCGAACGGCGTGGTCTGCCTCTCACCATTTTCGCCGTGGGCATGGCGCTGGAGCGCAACCCGGAAGTCGCGCAAGCCTTCGTCGAACTCGGCCATGAAATCGCGTGTCACGGCTACCGCTGGATCCATTACCAGAACGTTCAGGAAAGCATCGAGCGCGAGCACATGCAACGCTGCATCGAGGTCGTCACCAAGCTGATCGGCCACCATCCCGAAGGCTGGTACACCGGCCGTGACAGCCCCAACACGCTGCGCCTGGTCGCCGAAGAAGGCGGTTTCCTGTACGACGCCGACTACTATGGCGACGACCTGCCGTTCTGGACGTCCGTGGATCTGGGCAATGGGCGGACGCGCCCGCAGCTCATGGTGCCCTACACCCTGGACACCAACGACATGCGCTTCGCGGCGCCCCAGGGGTTCAACAGCGGCGAGCAGTTCTTCACCTATCTGAAGGATGCGTTCGACGTGCTCTACGCCGAAGGCGAGACCACCCCCAAGATGCTGTCCATCGGCCTGCATTGCCGCCTGACGGGGCGGCCGGCGCGCTTCGCCGCCCTGCGGCGCTTCCTGGACTACATCCAGAAGCACGACCGGGTCTGGATCCCCACGCGCGCCGCGATCGCGCATCACTGGGCTGAGCACCACCCCTGGCAAGGGGGAAACTGACGTCACGACGACAGCGGTCAAGACAGGCCCGTCCCTGTCCCGGACGCCCGCGCGACCTGCTTCCCACGCGACAACCGACCCGCCACGCACCGGATTCACCGCTACGCGGATCTCCCGAATGATTGATCACCCACCCGGCAGGACTGGCACAAGCCTCGCCGGGCACCACGAAGAGGAAACCATGGCAAAACCCAATCTCCCCACCGGCACTGTCATCAATGCCGCGTTCGTCGAACCGCCCGCGTTCGCCACGCGCTGCGCGAACCTGGCCAGCGCCGATTTCGGCTCGCGCGTCGTGGCCTGCTCGGACGAATTCTTTGCCGCCGCCGAGCGTGCGCTGCAACCCTCCGAGCCCGTCTTCATCGTCGGCAAGTTCGACGACCACGGCAAGTGGATGGACGGCTGGGAAACCCGCCGGCGCCGCAATGGCGGCCATGACTGGGCCGTCGTGCGGCTGGGCCTGCCTGGCGCGATCCGCGGCCTTGACATCGACACCAGCCATTTCACCGGCAACTTCCCGCCCGCCGCCTCGGTGCAGGCCTGCCGCTGCGAGGGCGACCCCGACGACAAGACGGTGTGGACGCAAATCGTGGCCGCCCAGTCCCTGGCGGGCGACTCGCACCACTTCGTCGAGATCGACAATGACGCGCGCGTCTGGACGCACGTGCGCCTGAACATCTTCCCAGACGGCGGCGTGGCGCGCTTCCGCGTCTACGGCCAACCCGCCTGCGACTGGGAAAAACAAGACCCGAAAGCCCTGCATGAAGTGTCCGCGCTGGTCAGTGGCGGACGCATCGTGGCCTACAACGATGCGCACTTCGGCGTGCCGTTCCGTCTGATCATGCCGGGGCGCGGTGTCAACATGGGGGACGGCTGGGAAACGCGGCGTCGGCGCGAACCGGGCTCGGACTGGTGCCTGATCGAACTGGGTCATGCCGCCATCGTGCGCAAGATCGAGATCGACACGGCGCACTTCAAGGGCAACTACCCCGACCGCGTATCGATCCAGGCGGCGAGCGTGGCCGAATCCACCGACCAATCCCTGGTGACGCAGGCGATGTTCTGGCCCGAACTGCTGAGCGAACAGAAAACGCAGATGGATCACCAGCACTTCTTCGAGGGCGAGTCCATCCATGACCTCGGCCCCGTCACCCATGTGCGGGTCAACATGTTCCCCGACGGCGGCATCAGCCGCGTGCACATCTGGGGCGAGTTGGCCTGAAGACCGGACCCGCCCCAACAGAACTGGCATGGACGGGGCTCTGGTGTCTTGTTTGATTGGTTCGTACACTTGTATTCGAATGCATGGCGAATCCAGGCGCCGAAGACAAGTAGCCGAATCAGTCAAACAGGACACCAGTATCGTGGATCAGGAGCGATTCAATGGCGAGCCGACACAGCAATGAGCTGTTGGATACCTATCTTCTCAAGGTGTTGTGCATGCTGGTCGCGGAACGCAGCGTGTCACGCGTCGCGCTCAAGCTGAATCAGTCACAGCCCGCTGTCAGCGTGGCGCTGCGCCATCTGCGCGATATTCTCGGCGACCCCATTCTGGTTCGCGAAAAAGGGGGCATGGTGCCCACCGAGCGGGCGCTGTCGCTGGTTTCGCATGCCCGGTCGGCATTGGCCGAAATCGAACGCATGACCGCCGAGCCGGAAGGTTTCGATGCGCAATCCAGCAAGCAGGTCTTCCGCATCGGTTCGCCCGACTACCTCGCCCCCGTCTTCATGGGACGTGTGTCGGAGCAGTTGCGGGCCATGGCACCGCAGGCGTCTCTGACTGTGCACGCGTTGGGGCCGGAGTTCGATTTCGAGCGTTCGCTGGCCGAGGGTGAGCTGGATGTGGTCATCGGCAATTGGCCTGAACCGCCGGACCGCATGCATTTGTCGATGCTGCTCGAGGATGACATTGTCTGTCTGGTGTCGGCTGGCCATACGTTGGCTGAAAAAGGCATGACGGTGGATGACTACCGCCGCGCGGCGCATGTGGTGCCGATGCCGTATTCGATCAGCCAGAGGGGGGTGATAGACAGCGCGTTGGCGGCCGAGCGTATCACGCGTGATGAACGGGTGATCGTGCAGTCGTTCAATCTGGCGCCGTATCTGCTGCCTGGCACTGATCTGGTTTTCACGACGTCGAAGCACTTCGCGTTGTTCTACTCCCGGATTCTGCCGTTGCGGATTATCCCTTCGCCGATCGCGTTTCCGCCGATGCGTTTCTATCAGTTGTGGCATGAGCGCAATCATTCCTCCGAGGCGCATCGTTGGTTGCGTCGGCTGCTTAGTGAATGCGGGGTGAGGGTGGATGCGGAGTCGGCGGGGTAACGCGGGGCTTCGTTCCAGTGTTTGCGGGAATGGGTGTGCTGCTAATATCCGCCGTTGCTATCTTAAGGCGCTGTCTGTCGGAGTCTGGGCGGGGCCGGCACGGCGTGCTTCATCCGAATCTGTCTCGTCCAGGCGGGCGTCGGGCGAAACTCGCAAAACGGTCAGTCCAATGGACTGGCCGTTTTGCTCAGACAGCGCCCGACGACTGCCCCCGCCTTCCCGAGCCAGATCCGGCGCACGCCTTACGCCGGTCCCGCCCAGACTCCGACAGACAGCTTGCGGTGCGGAAATGCGGAAGATGTCAAGCGGCCCTGTTTCTCAAGCGGCGGCCCGCGTCCGCAGGCAATGGCCTGCGGCGTAGGTGGCTTGCACGGCTCGGTCGTCGCCCAGCATGGCGAACGCGAAAAGCAGTTCTTCCAGCGAATCGGCGGAAGCCGTGCGGCGGGCCAGCAGGGGCGTGGCCTGGGGGTCCAGCACCACGAAGTCGGCTTCGGCGCCCTCGGCCAGCGTGCCGATGCGACCGCCCAGATCGAGCGCTTGCGCGGCGCCCTCGGTGGCCAGGTAGAACATGCGCTCGGCGCTCAGGTGGTAGCCTGACAGGCGTGCCACTTTGTGTGCCTCGTTCATGGTCTGCAGCATCGAGAAGGACGAGCCGCCGCCCACATCGGTGGCCAGCGTCGTGGGCATATGGGTGGCCTCGGCGGCCGCGAAGTCGAACAGGCCGCTGCCCAGGAATTGGTTGGACGTGGGACAGTGCGCGGCGACGGCGCCGGTCTCGGCCATGCGCCGGCGATCGGTGTCGTCGAGCCAGACGCAGTGGCCGTAGACCGCGCGGCGACGCAGCAGCCCGTAGTGATCGTAGATGTCCAGATAGCTGCGGTGTCCGGGAAATAGTTCCTGCGCCCACTTCACCTCGTCGGTGTTCTCGGCAACGTGGGTCTGGATGAAGACGTCTTCATAGCGTTGCGCCAGTTCGCCGCATACCCCCAGCTGCTCGGGGGTGGAGGTGGGGGCGAAGCGTGGCGTGAGCGCGGCCATCTGCCGTCCCTTGCCGTGCCAGCGCTGGATGATGGCCTCGGTGTCGCGTCCGCCGGATTCCGCCGTATCGCGCAGGAACTCCGGGCAGTTCCGGTCCATCATCACCTTGCCCGCCACCATGCGCAGGTTGCGCGCATTGCTTTCGGCGAAGAAGGCCTCGGCCGAGCCGGGATGCACCGTGCAATAGACCAGCGCCGTGGTCGTGCCGCAGCGTTCGAGTTCATCCAGGAAGAAGCGCGCCACGTCGGCGGCGTACTCGGGGTTTTCGAAGCGTCTCTCGGTCGGGAATGTGTACTTTTCCAGCCACGGCAGCAGACCGGGCGCGGGCGAGGCGATCATGTCGGTCTGCGGGTAGTGGATATGGGTATCAATGAAACCCGGCATGATCAGTTTGCCGCGCAGGTCGACCACTTGCACGTCCGGTGACAGACCGGGGGCCAGCGCGGCGTGGTCGCCCACCCGGGCCACGCAACCATTCTCGACCTCTAGCAAACCATCCGTCAGGTGCACGGTGGAATAGGTCTGCGGCCCTTCCTGCTTGAAATACAGCAATTGCGCCCGATAGGCCGTACGCGGGCCATGCGCGACGGGCGCGCGCGATGCGTGTGTCGATGTCATCAGTCTCTTCCAGTGACGCCGCCCGGGCGGGCGGACGGATTGTTATCGTGCCGGGGTGACCGGCGTGCCTATCGTTGCCGAGATATCCGGCTGCAGGGTGTTGGCCCGCGCCTCATGCTCGGCCAGCAACTGTGCCACCACCGCCACGGCGATGACGGCGGGCTGCTTGCCGGTGATGCCGGCCATCCCGATAGGGCACACCATTTTCTCGAAGCGCTCCGCGGACACGCCGCGGGCCAGCAGGCGGTGCGCGAACTTGTGCCGCTTGGTGCGCGAACCGATCAGGCCGAACCAGGCATAGTCGGTGCGCTTGAAAATATGCTCGCACAGATGCTGGTCGAGCGCGTGGTTGTGCGTCATGACGATGAAATAGCTGTCGGGCGGCGCCTGCTCGATCACCACCTCGGGCGTGTCGGTGTCTTCCACCGTGACGTTGGCCGGAATGTCGTCGGGGAACTGCGTATCGCGCTCATCGACCCATGTCACCGTGCAAGGCAACGTGCCCAGGATGCGCACCAGCGCCTGGCCGACGTGGCCGGCGCCGAACAGCACAATGTTGAACCTGGGCGGCGCGATGACCTCGGCCAGTCCTTGTTGCCCGCCCGCCTGCCAGAGAGCACAGGATTCGCCAGGCTGGCCCACGGTGCCGGACTCGCCAGGCTGCTCCACAACCCCGGCCGCTTCCGGCGCGGCCAGTGTCACGCCGGGCAACACAGCCGGCACTGACACATCGGCGGGAAACAGCACGGTGCGCACCGACGCCTGGCCGCTTTTCAATCGGGTGGACAGGTCATTCAACCAGTCTGCGTCGGCCTGACCGAGCAGCTCGAACGCCAGCGTCGCGACGCCGCCGCAGCACTGCCCCAGGCTGGGACCCAGTGCCATGCGCTCGATCTGGCGCTGCCGCGACTTGTTCTGGAGCATGAGACGGGCAATGGACAGCGCGCGCCATTCGAGGTGGCCACCACCTATGGTCTGCCATTGCCGGGTCGCGGCCACCAGCATGCGGGCGCCCGGTTCACGCGGCGTGGACCCCTGGACCTTGGCGACGGTCACCAGCACCGCCGGCTCGCCGCGAGCCAGCAAGCGCAGCGCCTGTTCCACCCATTCATGCATGGACGGCATCCTTGGAACCGGCCGCCGCCCTGGCGACCGCGGCTTGGCGCCGGACGCCCACGACCGCGTTCAGCACGGCTTCGGGCGTGGCGGGCGCGTTGAGCTCGGGTTCGAACGCGTAATCGGCCACGCTGGCCACCGCGTCGCGGATGGCAAGGAACACGCTGAACGGCAACAGCAGCGGCGGTTCGCCCACCGCCTTGGAGCGGAAGACCGAGTCGCGGACGTTGCGATTGGCAAACAGCTTCACGCGGAAGTCGGCCGGGCAATCGCTGACGGCGGGAATCTTGTAGGTGGACGGCGCATGCGTGGTGAGGCGCCCATCCTTGTTCCAGCACAGTTCCTCGGTGGTCAGCCAGCCCATGCCTTGAATGAAGCCGCCCTCGACTTGGCCGATGTCGATGGCCGGGTTGATGGACTGGCCCACGTCATGCAGCGCATCGGCGCGCAGCAGCTTGTGTTCCCCGGTCAGGGTGTCGACGATGACCTCGGACACGGCCGCGCCGTAGGCGTAGTAATAGAAAGGCCGGCCGGTCATGGTTTTCTTGTCCCAGACGATGCCGGGCGTGGCGTAGAACCCTTCCGACCACAACTGCACCTGGTCCCAGTAAGCGGCCTCGACCACCTCGCGGAACGGCAATGTCTGACCATTCACCTGAACGCTGTTGTTGGCGAACAGCACGTCGTCCGCCTCGCCGCCCCACTTCTTGGCGGCGAACTGCGCCAGGCGGCGGCGAATGCGGTTGGCGGCATCCTCGGCCGCCTTGCCGTTCAAGTCGGATCCCGTGGAGGCGGCCGTGGCGGACGTGTTGGCGATCTTGCTGGTGTCGGTCGCGGTGACGCGCATGTGATCCAGGCTGAGGCCCAGTGCGCTGGCCGCCATCTGCGCCACCTTGGTGTTGAGCCCCTGGCCCATTTCCGTGCCGCCATGATTGACCAGCGCGGAGCCATCGCGGTAGACATGCACCAGCGCGCCGGCCTGGTTGAACGCCGGCACGTTGAAGGAAATGCCGAACTTCACCGGTGTGAGCGCCAGCCCCTTCTTCAGCACCGGGCTTGTGCGGTTGAATTCACGCACCGCTTCGCGGCGCGCGCGGTAGTCGCTGCTGGCCTCGAGTTCGTCAACCAGCGGATTCAGGACATTGTCTTCCACGACCTCGCCATAAGGCGTGGTGTCGCGCTCGCCGATGCCATAGAAATTCAGGCGCCGGACGTCCAGCGCATCGCGCCCCAGCTTGCGGGCGATCATGTCGAGCATGACTTCCATCATGAGCGCGCCCTGCGGGCCGCCGAAGCCACGGAATGCCGTGTTCGACTGGCTGTTGGTCTTGCCGCACATCGCCTTGATGTCGACGTCGTGCACGAAATAGGCGTTGTCGAAGTGGCAGACAGCGCGCGTGGCGACCGCCTCGGACAAGTCGGCCGAGAAGCCGGACCGCAGCGTCATGTCGACCTTGGCGCCCAGGATGCGCCCGTCGTCGTCGAAGCCGATATCGTAGGTGTAATAGAAGCCGTGGCGCTTGCCGGTGATCATGAAGTCGTCGTCACGATCGAGGCGCAGCTTGACCGGTCGGCGCAACCGCACCGCGCCGATGGCCGACACGCAGGCGAACAACGCCGACTGGGATTCCTTGCCGCCGAAGCCCCCGCCCATGCGCCGGCATTCGACGCGCACCTGGTGGGAGTGCCAGCCCAGCGCGTGCGCGACCACCGCCTGCATTTCGCTGGGATGTTGCGTGGAGCACATGACGTCAACCGTGTGATCTTCCTTCGGCACGGCGTAGGACACCTGGCCTTCCAGATAGAACTGCTCCTGGCCATTGCACTCGAACGTGCCGGAGAGCTTGTGCGGCGCGGCCGCGATGGCCGCGTCCGGATCGCCCCGGCGCAGCGCCATGGGCGGCACCACCGAGGCGTTTTCCGCCTTGGCCTGCTGCGGCGACAGAATCGCCGGCAGCTCTTCATATTGCAATACGCCCAGACGCGCCGCCCGACGCGCGGCGTCCTGGGTTTCCGCGACGACGGCGTAGACCGGCTGGCCGATGTACTGAACCAGGCCATCGGCCAGCAACGGGTCGTCGTGCACCACCGGGCCGCAATTGTTCTCACCCGGAATATCGGCGGCGGTCAGGACGGCGACCACGCCCGGGGCGCGGCGCACGGCGTCGAGATCCATGCCGGTGACGCGCGCGTGGGCCTTCTGCGACAGACCGAGCGCGCAATGCAGCGTGCCCTGGATCTCGGGGATGTCATCCGTGTAGGTGGCTTCGCCGCTCACGTGCAGCGCGGCCGACTCGTGGGGAAGCGGGGCGCCCGCCGCGCTTTTTGCCTGTGATTGCCCGGCCACGGCCATAAAGGCATCGGATCGAATGTTCATGGCGGCCTCCTAGGCGTCGACGGGTTGGGCGAACACGCTGGTTTGCTGCGCGGACAACGGGTCGAGCGGGCGTGTCTCCAAATAAAAACGATAGAGCAGGTTGGCGGCCGCGGCAAGCCGGTAGTCGTTGGTGGCGCGCATATCGGACAACGGGGTGTAATCCTGTTGCAGCGCTTCCATCGCCCGCAGGGCGGTGGTCTCGTTCCAGGGTTGGCCGACCAACACTTGTTCGGCCTGGCTGGCTCGCTGGGGTGTGGCCGCCACGCCGCCGAAGGCGATGCGCGCCTCGCGGATGGTCTCGCCGTCGAGCACGATGGCGAACGCCGCGCACACCGCCGAAATATCCTGGTCAAAACGTTTGGACAACTTATATGTGCGGAAGTGCTGGCCCGCCGCCGGCAGCGGCACCCGCATGCCCTGGACGAACTCACCGGGCTGGAGCGCCGTTTTCTGATAGGCCAGGTAAAAGTCCTCGAGCGGCATGTCGCGAACCGTGTTGTTGCGCCGCAGCACAATACGCGTGCCCAGCGCAATGAGCGCGGGCATGGAATCACCGATGGGCGAGCCGTTGGCGACGTTGCCACCCAGCGTTCCCGCGTTGCGGATGGGCAGGGACGCGAACCGGCGAACCAGTTCGTCGAGCTCGCCGAAATGCGGCAGCAGGTCGCCAAACGCGTCATCGAGCAAGGCACCGGCACCTATGTACAGCGCGCCGTCTTCCTCGCGGATCTCGCGCAGTTCGGCGACCTGGCCCACATAAATGAGGTGCGGCAGATCACGCATCTGCTTGGTCACCCACAGCCCCACATCGGTGCTGCCCGCCAGGATGCGCGCATCTGGATACTGCGCGCGCAGTTCGGCCAGTTGCACCAACGTGCGCGGCGCGTGGAAAACCTGGTTCTCGGATTCGTAGGTGAACACGTCGTC
>DASTNK010000142.1:0-59495 GCA_035720945.1 Burkholderiaceae bacterium | reverse complement strand
CACCCGCCGCGCCGCTGGCGGCGAACAGTCCGGCGGCCAAGCCGGCCGCGAGCAGGGCGTGCCTGGTGGATTGAAATAATGTCCGCATTGAAAGGCTCCTTTCCATTGAATGCCCTCGAAGGAGAAGCTGCCTTCCCCGCTCCGCCGGTTCGCGAAGCCTCGCGGCGCCACGGGCTGTGCCGTCGAACGCCTGCGCGGCCAGGATTCGGGGGCGATGGATGAACCGCGCACCTGCCTAGTGTGCGAAATACACATGTCCGGCCACAAGCGCAATTGTGTGACCAGCCGTTACCAACGACGATGTGGACTGCTATCATTGCGGCATCGCTGCCTTGCGGCACGACTGCGGCTGGCCTGGTCCCACGCGACAACAGAACGACGCGGCGCGAGCATCGCACACGGGAACCAAGCCATGACCCGAAAGCACGAATACAAACCGGAGACTCACAATGAACGCATTTGATCGTCGGGAATTCCTGAAACTGGCTGGCGCGGCCGGCGTCGCCGGACTGGCGGGCGCCCTGCCATCCGTTTCTCTGGCGGAAGCCGTTTCGGCAAAAGCCAAGGCCGAAGGCAAGGCAGTGTTCTACGCCAACATCACGTCGGTCGAATCCGTCATGAAGGCTTTCGATGCCGCCACGGGCATCAAGGGCCAGTACACCCGTATTTCCAGCTCCAAATTCCTGCCCACGGTACTGACGGAATTCAACGCCGGCAAGCTGCTGGCCGACGTCGTCCAGGCGCCGCGCCCCATGCTCGAATTGCTGAAGGAAAAAGGCGTGCTCGCGGCCTATCAGTCGCCGTCGGCCAAGGGCTATCCCGATTGGGCCGTGAAAGACCCGCGCATGACCTTGTTCGGCATCGAGTACGTCTCATACCTGTACAACACTGATCACGTCAAGCGGGCGGATGCCCCCAAGCGCTATGAAGACCTGGCCGACGCGAAATGGAAAGGCCAGATCGTGATGGCCAACCCGGCCACGCATTCGTCGACGATTTCCTGGCTCATTGGGCTGAAGGAATTCGTCTTCAAGTCCGAATCCGACTGGATGGCCTATGTGAAGGGGCTGGCGGCGAACCAACCCATGTTTGTGGCGTCGTTCGGCCCGACCCCGGCACCGATCGAAAGCGGCGAGAAGCTCATCGGCATCTCCATGCCGAAGTACATCGTCACCAAAGCGCCGGCACCGCTGGATTGGGGCCCGCGCGGCGGCCAACCGCTGCTGGGTACGCCACGCGCCATCGCTGTCACCAGCAAGGCGCCACGTCCGGATGCTGCCCGTGCTTTCATGGATTACTGGTTGTCGAAAGAAGCCATGAGTCTGCTGGCGAAAAACGTGGGCGAATACGTGTTGGCGCCAGGGGTGTTTCCAGCCATCGACGGCATAGACAAGGTCAAGGTCTTGCCTGTGCGTGACCTGTCAGACACAGAAATCGAGAAATGGGGTCGCGAGTTCGGCAAGATCTTCGGTTCCCGATAGTCCTTCGGCACCCGCCTCCACCCGCGCGGGTCCCATCCACCTCAAGAAGGGCGGCGCGACGCCGCACGGCAACGCATGGAAATCCGCATCGAAGGCCTGGTCAAGAACTACATATCCGAAGGTAAATCCGTCCGGGCGCTCGATGGGATCGATCTCACCATCCCCGCCAATCAGATCTTCACGCTGCTGGGCCCCAGCGGCTGCGGCAAGACCACTTTGCTGCGATGCATTGTGGGGCTGGAAACGCCGGACGACGGAGAGATCAGCATCGGCGGCGAGGTGATGTGGTCACGGAGCAAGAATATCACCGTGCCGCCGGAAAAACGTGGCCTGGGCATGGTGTTCCAGACCTACGCGATTTGGCCGCACATGACTGTGTTCGACAACGTGGCGTATCCGTTGCAGGTGCGCGGCGAGCGGCGCGCCACCATACGCGAGAAGGTCGCCAAGGCATTGAGCTTCGTGCAACTGGAAGGTGTCGAAAACAGGTCCGCCACACGGCTATCCGGCGGGCAGCAGCAGCGCGTCGCGTTGGCACGCGCCCTCGTCGCCGAGCCCAAGGTCATTCTTTTCGACGAACCGCTCAGCAACCTCGACGCCAAGCTGCGGGAAGAAACCCGAAAAGAGCTGCGCCATTTCCTGGCCGGACTGAATATCACGGCCGTGTACGTCACGCACGACCGGGTCGAAGCGCTGGCGCTGTCGGATTCCATCGCCGTCATGCGCGGCGGCCACATCATCGAACGCGGCAGCCCTCAGAAAATCTATTTCGACGCCGACCACCGCTTTGTCGCGGACTTCATCGGTCGCGCCAATCTGGTGTCCGCCACGGTGCGGGAGCAGAGAGCGGACGCCACTGTGGTCGACTCGCCACTTGGCGTGATGCGCTGCCAGAAGCGCGACCTGCCGGTGGGTGCCCAGGCCACCTTGTGCATCCGGCCGGAATTCCTGTTGTTAACCAATGCGGATGAAACCCATGGTGCAAACCAAGGATCCGTCACCGCCAGCACGGGCGGCGGGGATGGTACCGACGTGGTTCACAACCTGATCAGCGGATGCATTGAAACATTGGACTTCGTGGGCGAAGTCTACGAGGCGGAAGTCCGCGTGGGCGACCAGTTGCTGCTGGCTCGCGTCGATCCTGGCGTCAGGGTGGCGCAAGGCGACATGGTTCGTTTCGCGCTGACCCCGGCGCATTGCCTGCTCGTCTCGGCCTGAGGCGGGCGCACCATGAATCAATCGCGCACCGGGCTCACCTGGTCCCTCATCGTCATCGTCGGGCTCCTGACGTTGTGCCCCGTCCTGATGCTGTTGCTGGGCAGTTTTTCGCAGGGCTTGACGGCTTTCGGACACTTCACCGTTGCCAAGTATGTGTCGGCCTACACCGATCCGTATCTGCTCAAGGTGATCGGCAACACAATCATCTTCGTGCTGGGTTCCACGTTGCTCGCGACCTTGCTGGCGTTGGTCCTGGCCTACCTGAACACCCGCACCAACATTCCGTGCAAGCCGATGTTCACGGTGCTGTCCATCGTGCCCATGATGATCCCGCATCTGCTGTTCGCGGTCAGTTGGGCGCTGCTGCTCAATCCCTCCAACGGGTTGTTGAACTTGTTTCTCAAAGACGCGCTGGGCCGGCACGGCGCACCGTTCAACATCTATTCCCTGGAAGGCATGATCCTGGTCGAGGGGCTGCTGAACATGCCCATCGCCTACTTGATCATCGCGCCCGCGATGGCATCGTTCGATGTGGCGCTGGAGGAGTCGTCGCGGGTGAGCGGAGCCGGTGTGTGGCGCACCTTGTTTCGCGTCACCCTGCCCGTGCTGCGGCCGGCCATTCTGTCGGCTTTCGTGCTCGGCATCGTGCGCAGCCTGGCGTCGTATGCGGTGCCACGGGTTCTGGGGATGCCGGGGCGCGTCGACGTTCTGGCCACCTATCTATACGAGATGATCGCCACCGGTTTCGCACCCGACTATGGCAAGGCGGCCGCCCTGGGCATGAGCGTGCTGGCTGCTTCCATCGGCCTCATCGTGCTGTACCGCGCCCTGACCGCCGAAGGTGGGAAGTTCGTCACGATCTCGGGCCGAGGCTATCGACCGTCGGTGATCGATCTCAAGCGAGCCAGAACGCCTTTGTTCATCGCCATCGGCGTGCTGTCGTTCCTGATGGCCGTACTACCCGTGGCCGTACTCTTCTACACCTCGCTCGTGCCCTACTCCATGGTCCCAAGCGCCCATGCCTTCTCCATGATGAGCTGGAAACATTGGGCCGAAGTCCTGCAGGATCCCGCCTCGATGCTGGCCTTGCGCCATAGCGTTTTCCTGGCTATTGTCGGCGCCACGCTGGGCGTGCTGTTGTCCATCTTCATCGCCTACGTCATCGTCAAGATACGCACGCGCGCCGCCGGTCTGCTGGAATCGCTGAGCTTTCTATCGTTTTCTTTTCCAGGCATCGTCATCGGCATAGGCTTCATGTGGTTCTTCGTGCAGACGCCACTCTATGCATCGCTCACCGCCCTGCTGGTGGCCTACATCGCCACCTACCTGCCGTATGGCGTCCGGCCGCTGGCCAGCGCTTTCGTGCAGGTTCATGCGCACCTGGAAGAGTCCTCGCAGGTGTGCGGTGCCAGCGCCCTGACCACCATGCGCCGCATCATCGTGCCGTTGCTGGTTCCCGGCATCGTGTCGGCGTGGATACTGATGGCCACCATGTTCGTGCGGGAACTCACCGTTTCCGTCGTGTTGTCGCGCCCCGGGAGCGAGGTCCTGGCGGTACAGATCCTGAATTTCGCCGATGACGGGTTGTGGGGCAAGCTTTCAGCCCTGGGAATCGTCATGATTCTGATCTCCACCGGGCTGGTGTTGCTGGCCACTTACGCGGGCACGCGATTCAGGGCCGCGCGCGGCGATTCCTGAATTTCGATGCAAGGCACCTGACATGAGCCGACCGACGCTCCTTCGACGCATTCCGCTGCTGTTGCTGCTCGCCCACCTATACGTGCTGGTGCGGTTGATCGAACCCGCGTTGGGAACCCGGGTCCAATGGGTCGTTCCCGTGGTGATCGCCGCCTTGTACGCACTGATACTGGCGGGATTCCTGGCGCGGCGCCAGGCGGGCCGATTATCGGGCGATGTGCTCTCTTGGAGCGGCTTCCTGGCGTTGGGATGTTTTTCGTGGCTGTTCGTGCTGACGCTCCTGCGCGACGCAGTGTTGTTCTTGCTGATGGTTGGCAGCGCGATCACACCGTCTCTGAAAGAGGCCACGAACCACGCGCCGGCTATCACCGCGCTGGCCGTCCCGATTCTCACCATGCTCGCGGTGCTGCTGGGGCTATTCAACGCCCGCCGCATGCCGCGGCTCGTGGACGTGGACGTACCCATCCCCGATCTGCCTGACAGTCTGCATGATTTCACCATCGCGCAAATATCCGATCTGCATGTCGGATCCACCATCAAACGCCCCTACGTGCGTCGCGTGGTGGACGCGGTGAACCGCTTGAAGCCGGATATCATCACGCTCACAGGCGATCTGGTGGATGGCAGTGTGGCGTTGCTCGCGTCTGACGTGGCCCCCTTGTCGGGCCTTCAGGCCAAGGAGGGCGTCTACGCGGTTACCGGCAACCACGAGTATTACAGCGGCGCGGGCGCCTGGGTAGCGGAATACCGCCGCCTCGGAATGGACGTCCTGATGAACCAGCACAGGGTGATCCACCGTGGTGGCGCCCTGTTGGTCGTGGCCGGTGTGACGGATTTCACCGCCGAGCGGTTCGACTCGAGACAAGCCTGCAACCCCGTCGCGGCGCTGCGCGCGGCGCCACGTGAAGCCGCTGCCCGCATTCTTCTCGCGCACCAGCCGCGCACCGCCGCCGATGCCGCGAAGGCGGGCTTCGATCTACAGCTTTCGGGCCACACGCATGGCGGGCAGTTCTGGCCCTGGCCGTATTTCGTGTCGTTGCAACAGCCTTATGTGGCGGGGCTACATCGCCTGGACAAACTGTTGATCTACGTCAGCCGCGGCACCGGCTACTGGGGGCCTCCCATGCGTCTGGGCGCCCGCTCCGAGATCACCCGGCTTCGCCTGCGGCGACAGGCATAGCGCTTAAGTCGACAGACATCCATTGCCCGATCCCACCCGCAGCCGTGGAAGCCACAGTGGATACGGCATCGCCAAGCGCACCGTAACGCATCCGCCGCACGCTCCAACCGACAGGTCTATGATGATTGCTGTGCGCTTCCAATACGCCTGTTTTCAACAAATCAATGACAGTCGGAGTCATGGACAAGATACCCTGCGAACTCGCACCGGCCTGGGTGGTCAGCGAGTGGTTGAACACCCCCACCCCCATCACCCTGGAGTCGTTGCGCGGCAGCGTGGTGGTTCTGCATGCGTTCCAGATGCTCTGTCCCGGGTGCGTGTCCCACGGACTTCCCCAGGCTCGCGCCGTGCACGCGGCATTTCCACAAGACAAGGTGAAGGTCATCGGCCTGCACACCGTGTTCGAACATCATGACGCCATGACTCCCGTTGCGCTGCGCGCGTTCGCGCACGAGTATCGGTTGCGTTTTCCCATCGGCATCGACCAAGCCGCACAGGATGGCGACCCAATCCCCATGACGATGCGCGCCTACCGGTTCGAAGGCACGCCCAGCCTGGTGGTCATCGACCGCAACGGCGGCATACGGCTGCGCCACTTTGGCCAGATGGACGACCTGCGCCTGGGAGCGGTGATCGGGCAGTTGCTGACAGAGCCCGATATCGTGGAAAATCCAGAACTGACGCGGTAGCCGGGTACGGCTTGCCGCACTCGGCGGCACAGCCTTCCAACCCACCCTTCAGGAGCCCCCCATCGTTCAAGGCCCCGATCTCTTGCTAACCGCATTGGTCTACCTCGCCGCCGGGGTGGTCGCGGTTCCGATCGCCCAACGGCTGGGGCTGGGGTCCGTGCTGGGTTATCTGGTCGCAGGGGTCATCATCGGTCCACTGCTGGACGTGGCGGGCAACACGTCGAGCGTCATGCACGTCGCTGAATTCGGCGTGGTCATCATGCTGTTCCTGATCGGCATGGAGGTGCGTCCTTCAATGCTGTGGCGTCTACGTGGCGTGTTTTTCGGCCTGGGTGGCGCGCAGATGGCTGTCACCGGGCTGGTTCTGGCGGCTGCATGCCTCGTGCTGGGCCAATCATGGCAGGCGGCGGTCGCCCTGGGCTTGATCCTGTCACTGTCCTCCACCGCCATCGTGCTGCAAACCTTTGAGGAAAAGGGCCTGCGGCACACCGCGGCCGGCAGCGCAGCGTTCGGCATCCTGCTTTTCCAAGATGTGTCGACCATCCCCATGTTCGCCGCCCTGCCCCTGCTGGCCGCGGAGCATATCGCGCCAACAGCCGCCAGCACCGGCTTGCTCGCGGGGCAACCACAGTGGGTGCATGGCCTGGCGGTGTTGGCGGCCGTCCTGCTCATCATCAGCGCGGGGCGTTATCTCACCCGCCCGGCCTTCCGTTTCATCGCCAACACCCGTTCGCGCGAGATCTTCACCGCCTCGGCCCTGCTGCTTGTTGTCGCCGTCGACGCGCTGATGCGCACGGTTGGCCTGTCGGCCGCCCTGGGTGCGTTCCTGGCCGGGGTGGTGCTGGCCGACAGCGAATTCCGGCACGAGCTCGAAAGCGACATCGACCCGTTCCGCGCCCTGCTCCTGGGCTTATTCTTTATTTCAGTCGGAGCGGGCATCAACCTGGGGCTGCTGGTTTCACAACCTCTCACACTGCTGCTTTGCGTGGTCAGCCTGATGGCCATCAAGGCCGTCGTGATCTACGGCATGGCCCGGCTATTCGGAATGGAACAACGCTCTGCGGCAATGATGGGTGCCGCGCTGGCCCAGGGTGGCGAATTCGCGTTCGTCCTGCTGGGCCTGGTGGCGATGCTGGGCATCATCCCCGGCCAGATCGCGGCGCTGGCGACAGCCACCGTGGCGATTTCCATGGCGCTGACACCACTGTTGATCATGGGGTACCAAAAATGGTGCACCCAGGGGTTCTCTCCATCCACCGGGGCGAGGCCGGAGAATGAAGCGTTCGACAGCCGTCCCGACGCCATCATCGCCGGCTTCGGCCGTTTCGGCCAGATCGTCGGCCGGCTGCTCATCGTCAACGGCTTCAAGACCTCCACGCTCGAAGCCAGTGCGGAGCAGGTGGAGCTGGTCCGCCGTTTCGGACGGCGCGTCTATTATGGTGATGCCACACGCCTGGAGCTGTTGCAGGCGGCCGGTGCCGCCGATGCGCGGTTGCTGGTGGTCGCCATCGATGATCGGGACCAGGCGGAGGAACTGGTCGAAACCGCGCGCGCGAATTTCCCCAACCTCAAGGTGCTGGCGCGCGCATTCGACCGGCGCCATGCGTACCGCCTGCTCGACAAAGGCGCGCACATCATAGAGCGTGAAACCTTCGAGGCCAGCCTGACACTGGGTGCCGAGGCATTGAAGGTTCTCGGTTTCAAAGGCACGCAGGCTGTGCGCGCCGCCAAGCTGTTTCGCAAACACGACGTCAACATGTTCGAAGCGCTGGCCGAGGTCTGGGGTGACGAGGAACGCTTCACCATCGCGACGCGGGAAAGCAGCGAACGCATGAACGAACTGCTGGCCGCTGATATCCGTGACATGCTGAAGGAGCCCGACTCAGACGCGGAGCGTGAGCGTGCGCAGGCATGACATCACTCACCTGAAACGTTTCATGGACGCCAGCCCATGAACAAGAAGCAATAAACGCACTTATTCCGGTGCTTCGGCAACCTTGGCACGCAAGCGCTTGACCTCGCCCTGCCGTGCCTTGTTCCGGGCGCGTCGGCGCTGCGACGCCCGGGTCGGGCGCGTGGGTCTCCGCGGCGCCGGCTGCTTCAACGCGCCACGTATCAGAGCCAGCAAGCGTTCAATGGCGTCGGCGCGGTTCTTTTCCTGGGTACGGAAGGACTGCGCCTTGATGACGATGACGCCATCCCCTGATACCCGCCTGTCACGTAGCGCCAGCAGTACCGCCTTGCAGTCGTCCGGCAGGGATGACGCGGAAATGTCGAAGCGCAAATGGACGGCCGTGGCCACTTTGTTCACGTTCTGCCCGCCGGCTCCTTGAGCCCGGATCATGGTGAATGTGACATCGCGGTCGTCGAGGACAATCTGGTCGTTGACATGATGCATGGTGGCGGGGATTGTAGCCTCGTCGGCGACTTTCGTAGTCTCGTCCACGGCTTGCGCCCCGACCACCACGCTTCCAGGGCGGTGCCTGCCAGCGCTTTTTCACCCAGACAGAGCGATTTTCCAAACGACGTTGAAATGTCGCATTCGATTCTTGAATACAATAATGGTTAACCCTGAAAACAGGGCCAGGCTCTGCACCATCACCTCGGCCACGGCATCACAGAACATGAATCAAGCCCCGACCAAGCCCCAGACTTTTTCCCATGCGGAAGTTCGCTCCATCATCATCGGTTTGATGCTGGCCATCCTGCTGGGCGCGCTGGATCAGACCATTGTCTCGGTCGCCCTGCCCATGATGTCGGCCGACCTGGGCGGCGTGGACCTGCTGGCCTGGGTGGTATCGGGCTACCTCATCACCGTGGCCGTGGCGACACCTATTTACGGCAAGCTCGGTGACTTGTACGGCCGACGGGTCATGCTGACGTCGGCCATCACCATCTTTCTGCTTTCCTCCATAGGCAGCGCCATGGCGCCATCCATGCCCTTTCTGGTCGGGGCGCGCATTCTGCAGGGGTTGGGCGGAGGAGGCCTGATTTCCGTGGCACAGGCCATCATCGCGGACGTGGTGGCACCGCGGGAGCGAGGTCGTTACCAGGGCTACATCAGTGCGGCGTTCGCCGTCGCGAGCGTGTCGGGCCCACTACTGGGTGGATTCCTGACGTCCTACCTGTCTTGGCGCTGGGTGTTCTGGATCAACCTGCCATTGGGTGCCGCGGCCATGTTCATCTCGCGGCGCGCCCTGGCCCGGTTGCATACGCCCCGCATAAAGAGACCCGTCGACTACCCGGGCGCCATCCTCATGACCGTGGCACTTTCGCCGCTCCTGATAGGCATCACCCGGGTCGGGCAAGGCAGCCCTTGGATGGATGAATTGAACGTCTGGCTGTTCGGTGGCACCCTGGTGGCCATCGCGCTCTTTCTGTGGCAGGAAACGCGGGCCACGGAACCCATCGTGCCGCTTGGCCTATTCCGCAATCCCACCGTGTCACTGTCCTGCACGCTGATGTTCATCGCGTTCATCCTCATCGTCTCGCTCTCGGTGCTGATTCCGCTGCGGGCACAAATGCTGCTGGGCGCCCAAGCCGACCAGGCGGCGCTGCTGCTGTTGCCTTTCTCGCTGGGCATCCCGGTCGGGGCTTACGTGGGTGGTCGGATGTCGGCATTCACGGGGCGGTTCAAGCGTATCCAGCTTTGCGGCGCCGTATGCACGCCCATCGCCATGCTGGGGTTGGTGTTTGTCGATGCCCACGCAACGGGCGCCAACCTGGTGTGCGTCGGGGTGATCGGCTTCACGATCGGCCTGCAACTGCCCACGTCCACGGTGGCGGTGCAGAACGCGGTCGAATCACGGCACATGGGGATTGCCACAGCCGTCATCGCGTTCTGCCGATCACTGGGAGCGGCGATTGGCATCGCCGTGCTCATGGCCGTGCTCATGGCCACCCTGCAAGCCATGGCGCCGGCCACCGCCGGCGGCTTGTCCGGGCCCGAAATCATCAAAAGCCTGATTGATCAAGCCGCCTCGGCCATGGACGCCTTGGTGCGCGCCGATCTGGTCTCGTCGGTCGACGACGCGTTCCGGAAGGTATTCGCCCTGGCCACCGCCACAGCCTGCGTGTCCATCCTGTTGTCGCTGTTGATGCGCGATGAAGAGTTGGGCGACACGGCGCCAGCGGCGGCCGATTAGTGAGCTAACGGCATCCCGACGGAAGCGTCTTCGGCCACTCCACATGGTTGTTGGCATCGAACAGCACGCGCACCCCGCATAGATAGGTCACTCGGGCAAGCGGGGTACCCTTGGTGTCGATGATCATCGACGCCAGCCGGGTCGACACCACGGCGCGGCCATCGACGAATGGCGTGGCGGCCTTGAAGGCTGGCGCGATCACGTATTGGCCGCGCTCGTTCAGGTAGCCATACAGGCCATGCTCCGACGCGAAGGCCAGGCCGTCCGAGGGCAAGCCCAGCCAATCATAGTCGTGGGCCGGCCCCTCGTGGCCCTGCTTGTCGATCCAACCGTAGTGTCGTCCATCGGCGCTTCGCAACACCGCGTAATCGCCAACGAACTCGCTGGCCGCCCCTTTCACCGTCAGACGAATCTTGCCGCCGGTGTCGGCGTACAGGGTTTCAGGTGGCTCCTTCCCGTCGCGCCCGACCTGCCGAACCAACCAGTCGGACCCATCCGGCCAGGCCCAGTCACCGCCTTGAAGCGTGGCATGCACCCTTCCTTTTTCATCGATGATGAGACTCGTCTTCCCCTGGTTCCTGACCGCGAGCGCGGCGGCGCCTTGTGATCCGTGGAACGCTGTTCCCAACCCCGGGGCCGGGGGAATGACCCAATTTCCGTCCTTGCCGACGTAGCCACCGGAGTCCGGTCTCAGCACCAGCCACCAAGGTTTCATGAATTCAATGTCGGCGTGCGACCCGCCCATCACGCGTTTGCCGGACTGATCCAGCAGCCAGGCGCCGCGTCGTGACGGATCCTCCGCATCTTGAAAGGAGACGCGGATAAGGCCGTTTTCGTTTTGATGCACCTTCAATCCTCGCGATGCCGTCACCACGACTTGGTCATCCCGCGCCACCACGCCTTTCATGCCGTCGGTTTGCGCCGCTCCGCCCCGCACGACCCACAATTGCCTATTCAACGGTTCAACCGCCGCGTAACGGGCGGGCACCACCCATCGGCCACGGGTATCGATGACACCCGTGGCACCCGAGGAATCCTGCGCCACGGCCGTCCCTGATTCGAAGGCTCCGATGGACTTGAACGCTGGCTTCACCGCGATCTCGGCCTGAGCCACGCTATACAGCCCCCACAACGCGTCGGGCTTCGCGGTTTCCCGAAAACGCAGCAACCCGGCGCCGGCGGATTCCAGGGCGAAATAGTCGGGCACGGAATACAGTTTTCCGGCTCGGTCCATCACACGTGTACCGTTCCGCCCAGAGACCAGTGCCAGCCCATCCTGGAAGGCGCCTATATGCTTTTGATCAGCCGCGAGCAGCATCTTGCCGGAGACATCCATCATGCCGGTGCCAGCAGCCGTGTCCACGGCGAATCGCTGGGGAATCGTGGTGTGTGCTACTGAAACTCGGGTGCTTGTTTTCGAGTCGTCAGGGTCGAGGCTGTGTATGGATTTCCACGCCTTGTCCTGGACGACATGCCCGTCTGACAGCAGCAGACCCGAGCCGGTTTCCGGGTCGCAATCGCAGGGGCCGAGAATCGCGATGGCGACCGGAGTCTTCGAAGAGTTTGGCGCATCGTGGAGCGGTTGGACCTGGCGATGCGCGAGGCCCCGCGCAGCGTCAGAGGTCAGCAGCGGATTGCCATCGGCATCCAGCACATTGAGAAGACTGCCCCGGCGATCGGTGAATGCGGTCTGCCCGCCCAGCGAAATGGTGAAAGCTATGTCGGCGATCCAACCCGGGCCGACCAGCCAACGCCCCGCGCGGGTCAGGATGCCGGCGACGGCATCCGTGTCGAGGTTGCGCCACAGGAGAACACCATTCTCCGGACCACTCCATTTGGGTTGCAATGCCCGGGGAATGGACACCGGCGCGGCGCGCCCGGGCACGAAGACCTGCCAGTCCGTGTCGGTGGACCACAACACGAAGGGGCCAAGTGTCACGAGAGACGAGCCCAGCGGCGCTTTGCCGAAGTCATGTGCCACTTTGCCGTGTTCGTCCAACAACCTGGAAACGCCGTGGTTGTCGCGGGTCAGCCAGAAATGCCTCCCCAACCGACGGATGAGCTTGACGTGCCGGTCTGTGGCATACGTTCCGTCATCACGGATCAGCGCTGAGCGTCGGTAGCCCCGGGCCAGGGCCAAGCCGTCGGGAATGACGGAAGCGTCGAGCGATTGGAAGTCTGGGAGGACAATCCACTTCCCGTTCGCATCCATGACACCGTAGCGCCGGGAAGCGCTGCGCGCGATGAACAAGTCCTGCCCCCCCAGGGGCTTCACTACGAACACACCGTCCGGCGGGGAGAACGTCGCCCCGGCGGACGAACGCCATTCAGGCCCATACGACAGATAGACAAAACCGGGCTTCCCCCCGGCCAGATAGGCCTTCACCCCTGCGGGAAATGGCTTTCCCACCATGGTGCCGCTGCGATCGATAAGTTCATACGAAACGCCTTCACGCACCATGGCCAGGCCCAGCGAGGTGAATGCGTCGGCCTCCAGGAAGCGCGGCTTGATGGCCCACTTCCCATTCAAGTCCACGTACCCCCATAGCCCATTCATCGACACCGCCGCCAACCCGTGCCGGAAGTTCAACGCCATGTCGAATGTGGGCGGAATGACAAGCTTGCCGTCTTTGTCAAGATAGCCCCATTTATCGGTCGAACCATCGCTGGCCGCGGCATCGTCGATGTTCACCCCGGCACTGGGGAGCCGCACGCTGGCGCGCCCATCATGCAGCGCGTTGATGCACACATTGCCCAGACGGGACCGGGTCGGATCAGGCCAGGCCGCTTTGATGGCCGCATAGGGGTCCTCGGAGACACAACTGCCGCGCTGGGCCATCGCCGGGGAAACGGGCATGGCCAACATCGCCAGCATCAACAGCGGCGCCAGGTGGTTGCGAGACACAGGTCGCGGCATATTTCCCTCCTTGATCCGGATATACTGGTGTAGAGACAATCGCGATTGTAAGAGCACGCTCTGGCAATGTGGCCGCAGCCATTTAAACCGCCTCGTTTTTGCGAATACTCACAAAATGACTCAACTGAAAACAGATCAACGAGCGCGCCTGCGCGGCTCACGACGTAACAAAGGAATGCGCCCGCATGCCTTCTGACACAAGCGCCACCAACCCAACGCAATTGCGTGCGAAGAAGCCCTCGTCCTCCTTCATCGCCTTCTCGCTGTTGATGGCCGTATTCGCCTTCGCCGCCGCGATCACCGCTTTCAATCCACACATCGGCGTCTACCTGAGAACGCCGCATTGGTCCATGGACCACCTCACTCTGTTGCTGGCGACGTTGGCCCTCGCCAGCGGCATTAGCGCGGTCGTTGGGCGGCGCGCCAGCCGCACGCTGCTGGCATGGTCGACAAGCTGCGCGGCCTGGCTGCTGGTGGTCGTGGTGGCGCTGCTGTTTCTGTTCCGCTACCCGGCGGAATTCTATGTCCAGCACAACAAGAACGTGGTCGAGGATCATGTTCCCGAGGTGCTGGAAGAACAGGCGCTGGTCTTCAATCACTCGTCAAAAAGACCGCTATGGGGCTCCCGCACCACCTATGGCCTGACATGGCTTGGGCCGGCCTCCGCCTGCGTCGCGCCCGCCCTGGCCCAGCCAGGCCAGTGCAAACTGATGGAATGTGTGGTGGACCGATCGCACTGGCTGGCTGGCGCGCGCATCGACCACTCCTGGAATGTGCAACCCTTCAGCGACGCTGACGAGCTCCGCGACGTGCAGTGCCACGAGGTGGACCCGGCGAAAATCAAACCGGGGGATTATGATGATCAAGGGCGGCGCAGCGTGCCGGGTTGACAGGGCCCAGCCGGCGCACGAGCCAGGGATGGATTTTTCGATACGCCAGTATGGTGACGAAAATCAAACACGACAGGACAATGATCGGCATGAAGAAGAACGAGAAGGCGTAGCCGCAACTGCCCTCCATCGGGCCACCGAACGCGGCACATAGGTCGAACGCTTCCCAAACCAGCAAAAACACCAGTGCGACACCCAAGGCGGCCACGATGGAGGCCAGCAAGGACAGCAGCAAGCTGGCGATCACCAAAACAAAAGTTCGCATGACAAAAGAGTCCTCATACTCCTGTGATCAGGTCTTGATCGTACCCGAGTCCCACGAACTGGCTGTACAGGCCAGCCCATGAGCGTTTGACACCCAAAGCGCCCATATCGGGGCTAAGGTGCCACGCAGTCCCCTCCCGAATGTGGCGGGGAGACAAGCGGGCCGGGTTGCGCGAGCAACGCTTCCAGTGCCTTGCCCTCTTCAGCCGTCAACGAGGATTTTCCCGCGCCGACACTCAGCAGCATTTGCGCAAGGCGCTTGTCTTTCATCCGGATGGCTTCCTGCAGTGGCGTGCGCCCTTCCCGATCACGCACATCCAGTTTCGCGCCGTGCGCGACCAGCATCTGAAGAAACGGCTTTATGCGCGGGGAATCCGGCGCTGAGGATTGGAAACGCATCAGTGCCTGCAAAGGCGACGTACCCGGGTAGGGATCCGGTCCGCCAAGAATGGCATTGACGGGCATGTATTGCGTATCGAGCAGCCATTTTCCGACTTCAAGCGCCGCACCGCTGGCCGCCGCGACGAGCAGGGTATCGTTTTCGTTGAGAATCGGTCCGCGAATCGTTAATGGCACGCCTTTCGCGGCAAGATCCTTGACCAGATCTAGATGGTTCAGGCGCGCCGCCACCCATAGGGCCTTCCGGCGGGCCCCTTTATCACTGACGGGAAACAGCTCATCCACCATGGAGGCGTCGTGACGCGCCACCGCGACGCCCAGGGCGTTCAGATCGGCCAGGTAATCCCCCTCGCACGTGCGCAGAGACACCGTGGCCTGGCCCAATTCGGTGGATACCTTCGCGTGCTGACGGATGAGCGCCTCTGCCACGTTGCCGGCGCGGGTGTCCGCAGCATCCAGCAATTGCGCGTTCAAGGAATAGTCACTGGAGCATTGTTTGCCGCACTGCCGCTGTGCCTGATCAAACCTGCCGACGTCATTGGATTTGATCGCGAGATACAACGCCACATGCTGATCAGCGGCACGACCCTCCTGCCAACTGTCATAAAGTTGCACGGCCAGCATCACCAGAGACACCGCCGCCGGGACCAACTGGATGCGGATCAGCACACGCAACCAGCGGGGCGCCCCATAGAAATGCCGAAACGCCAGATTCAGGGCCAGCACCAGCAAATTGCCGGCAGCCAGGAAAACCAGGCCCAGCACCACCCCGATGCCAGACAGGAATCCGCCCGTGTCCGGCTGAAGGATGAGTGGCACACCAATCGCCAGGGCGATCAACGCCACCAAGATGATGAGCGCCGCGAATAACGATTTCATGTGTTGCCTTTTCCCCCGTCTCCCGCGCCGTTCGACCGTGCATGCCTCGCCCCACACTCAGCGCAGGACACTTCCCGCTCAGGCTGTCGCATGCGCCTCCCTTTTTGTGCCGGCGCGGCCATATTACACTGCGGCTGCAGGAATGAAAGAGAGCGCCATTGTAAGGCGGCCCCTCCCCGCTCTCGTGACTGGATTGTATAGCTGTTGTATTGACCCTTTCAGTCACAAACAGTTATGTTTCGTCGCTCGCCAATCGTAAGCATCCACCGGCCACCGCCCATGAAACCATGCCCCATCCATCCAAGGTAGACGGCCCGTCGTTGTCCACACTGCTGTTGCGCGTGCTGGGCTCGCTGGCGGTCATCGTTTTTCCACTCGCGATTGTCGCCGCGCTTCCCGCCCTGTGGGGAGCCGCTGTCATCGCCGCGTTGTTCGCGCTGGTGCTCGCCGCGTTCCGCGTGGCCGGGCGCAAACCGGCCCGGGCCGTGCTGGACTGGATCGCGGGCGCGGCGCTGGGCCTGGGTGTGCGAGTGTGGTTGCTGTTCCCGTTCTGGTGGGGGCCGATTCCCGGTATCGCGGTGGTGGCCCTGGTGTTTTTCCTGCAAGTAAGCCTGGCACAGCGGCTTTCCCTTGAGCTCCCTGGTGCCGGCCCACCGGGCGGGACCCGCGCCGACCGGCATTTCCAGCGTAGACAGACCCCGGAAGGCCAGCCGTTGCGATTCCTGGATTGGGGCGAAGTGGCCATGGGTTATGGCGCATTCCATTCGATTCTGTTCCCTGACGGTGTCGTCCTTCAAGGTGTGGGAGACATCGGCCGATTCTCCGTCGATGGGCGCTACTTCGCGGCCATCTGCCCCAGTCGAGGCGCCGACGGCCTGATCATCCTGGACCGTGAGACGCGGCGCCTGTATCAAGGCACCAATCGGGACGGGTTCTGGGCGCTGGAGGATTTCGCTGAGTCGCCCGCCAACGACAAACCTCGTGAAGGGGCCGGCCCCAGCCCGGTTTTCGGTGACTTCCTGGCCAGAACCCAGGCTTCCGACCTGATGCGGGTGGGAGACCTTTGGCTGGACCCACAACAATGGTCGCATCGGTTGGAGAACCTGGTCACCCACGAATACCTCTCGCCAGATCATCAACACAAACTGGTGGCCAGGCATTTTGTGCCCGCTTCGCTGCGCGATCTGGAAGAACCGTTGAAGCCTCTGTACGAGCCCCAATACGCTCTGTGGTTGGACGGTGAAGACACCGGCCTGCTGACCGACGCCCCTGAGTCAGTCTCGTGGCGCGCGGACTCCCAGGCCTTGGCTTGCCGCGCACGGCAGGCCACCGAGCCGGCACAATCCCTATACGAACTTCGAAACTTCTGGCTTTGGGAAAACGGGAAAAACTGGCGGGCTCTTCCTTCAGTCTGGGCTTCTTCATCCGGGGAGCCGGCATTGACCGAGGACAGCGCGGCAACCCTCGACGCACGCGAGCTGCGATTGCGCGCCACCCTGGCCAACCCCGAGCTCAGCCACGGCAACCACGGCTATTCCATTGCCTGCCTCCGTGACAAATCGGCGATTCTCATTGGCCACGACGACGACGGGCGAATGCGGCTTGCCGGATACCCCTGCAGGCCTGTCCGGCTGTGCCTGCCCCTGGACAGCCCCGGCGGGCGTGGCGCGGCACGAGTCAAATCCTGTGAGTTCCAGAATGGAGAACAGGCCGAATTCACCTGGATTCGCGACAATGCCGCCGGGCTGGGCGCCTGGCACTGTCGCATTGGCGACTGGCACCTCCCAGGCCTTTGGCTACTGGATCATCGGGTGTCGGACGACGGCCGGCGCATTGCGCTCTGTCCGTTCCCGGACATCGCGCCCGTGGCGGAAACCTTTCGAATCGCCACGCCTACCACACGCGAGCTGCAAGACGGGCCTGACATGCTGATCTCGTGCCTGGTCGACTTCTATCAGGATGACGTATCCGTCGTTGAAATCGCCGGTCGCGTCGACAGGAAGCCCGAGCCCGGTGAACCAGATGGCACCCCATTGGATCCATTCCAGACGCCCGCTCCTGTGCCGGCGTTGGCCGATGATTTTTTCCGTCCGTGCACCAATAGGAAAGATGACGCTGTTCGTTATTACTATCGGTTGCACCGGTTCCGGGTTGGCGATGTCATCGTGGCACTGCCACGCGAGCGCACGGTGACCCAGGCCCAGGCAGCCTATGGCGATGGCGATTTCATCTATCCTTGCCCGAACGGCGCCGACGCCGCCTGGTTCTTCGGCGGCGGCGTATCGTATGGGGTCGGGTGGCCACCTGCGGGCGAACCACGAAGTGGCGGTTACCTGCTGACCGCATCGGGGTGCGCCGTCGGCGACTTGGCGCCGCCCATGTCGTGGTCAGAAGACGGCCGCCTTCTTGCGCTTTGCCGTTTGCTTCATCTGCCCGACGGCAAGCGCCAGTGGCGCCTGCTGCTTCTGGATCCAGCCTATGGCATGCTGCGCGTCGGCACCCGTTCGCTGGGTGGCATGCCCATTTTCGAACGCTTCGATGCCGAGGGCCTCAGCGTGAAAGTCCTCAACGCGGACTGGCTCGAGGAAGGCGCCAGCGCGACGACCCGGCGATTTTCCCTGAGACAGCTTACCGGCATGCCCGCGGTCGCACTCAATGACGAGGCAGGCTTGCGCCTTGCCCCTGACCAGGAACAGAACCGGGCGTTGTGGTCCAAGTTGGACAAACTGCCCCTGGCTCCTTATCGCTCAGCTTGACACCAGTGGGCTCAGCTTGACACCAGTGCCCTCAGTTGGAGATCCGGTGAATAAATCATCCGAATATCGACGCCATGCAGTGTCCTTTCAATAGCGACTTTCACAACTGCTCGAAATGGTCAAAATGGCGAATGGTGAATTCCTGCTGGTGCTCGACCTGATCCACCCGGGCTGCCGGAGGCCCCACACTCAACCACGAGAGCATGCGATCGATCTGATCGACCGACCCCTGCAGCACAGCCTCGACGGAAGAATCCGACGCATTGCGCACCCAGCCGGCAATACCCAGCAAGTGCGCCTGGCGCACGGTGGCGGCTCGAAAGCCAACTCCTTGGACTTTCCCGCTGACGCGGACGGATACGGTTTCGATGGAGTGGCCGGCGTGCAGGTGTTTCATGAAGAATGTCGCGACGAAAACATGGGGCTATTGTAGCCATGCCCAGATCGCACCCGGGCCCTGCGGCCACCTTGCCGCCAAGACCCGTCCGACATTGACGTGCCCTACGATGGCATGCAGAACGTTCGGTCTTGACTATTAGATGACAAAATCAAAAAATTTTGCCGCAAAGCGGTAGTCCGTTGTTTTTTCGTTAGATAATCAGGATTTCAGAAAAAAACAGGATATCAGAATAAAGGGTTAACCCCTATAATTTAATCATGAACCATCCGCTGTCCATGCAAGGAACGCAGCCCCATGTCAACCCTATCCTGCCACCCCATTCTTGGTCCGGCAACCCATTCTCCCCTCGCTCCGGCCACCGATGCGATCGGCGTGATTGAAATCGCCTCCCCCGCCCAAGTGCCATCTCGTGCCACGACGATCACGCAATTTTTCGCAACCCTGGTCGCCGATGTGCGATGCTCGCGCCAGCGGGCCCGAACACTATACCCGTCCGCGCGGGGCAACTGACGCGCCGACGCCCTTCACGCCGCCGATTCCTCCAGCCATCCGCCTGTGAAACCGGCTCGACGCAGCCCGTTCACGATGGGCGGGCAGGTACGCATCAAATCCCACAACATGCCCGTGCGGTAATTCTCTATCATCAGCACGATGGGCCCTTGGTTGATGCCGAAATGCCAGGGTGACACCCAGCCATACGGCTCGGTCTCGGGCGTCGCGAAGGTGGGATTGAAGGTGGCTTTGAAACCGTACAGGTTCCGCGCTGACAACTTCAATTCGTTGACATAGTGATCAATGGCCGGCAACACGATATCAGGCGCGAACGGTAGAGACGCCACCACCACCCAGGGGGCGACCGTCCCGTCATCCGGCCCATATGGGACGCCACGGCCCACATAATCGAAGAATTCCCGGGTCACGCCGTTGATCTTGCGCGTGCAGGGGCCTGGCCCGTCGCTGGCCGTCACGCCCCAGCAGAACTCCCCATACCGCGTGAATTTGTGTGGGTTCGCCATCGCATATTCATATTGCACGTGCGTGGCGCGCCGGCTGTTTTCGAAGTAATCGATGCCTTTCCCTCGCATGAACGCATCCTGGATGCCACGAAAATCAATCCAGCAATGCGATAACTGGTGCGTGAACAATGGCCCGGCATAAACGTAGTCATAGCCGTAGCTGGAATCCCAGCGATAGGTTTCAGCCCAGGTTCCATAGCTCGCATCGGTGAGCGGATGCGTGGGTGAGCCCAACGCCAGTGTGTAAAGCAGCAGGGCTTCGTCGTAACCCTCCCAGCGATATGGAATGAAACCCGTCTCGGGCCGCCAGCCGTGCGTCAGGGTTTCACCGCCGTTCTGCGCCCAAGCCCAGTCGGCGCGCCGGTATAACGCATCGGCCAACTCCCGTATCTCAGCCTGCGCCCGAGTGTTTTCCTGAAAATACTGTGCCGCGGCCAGCGCCCCAGCCAGCAAAAACGCAGTATCGACTGTGGAGAGTTCACACTGCCAGGCGCGCCGCCCGGTTTTCAGGTCCAGAAAGTGGTAATACAACCCGTTGTGGCCCGTGGCGTCGGGTTCCGGCCCCTGATGGCTGTTCCAGAAGAAACGCAGCGCGGCCAGAGTGCGTTCCACCGCGCCAGCCTTCGACATCAGGCGACGCTCAACAGCCACCGGGTAGCAGGTCATGGCCAAGCCCGTGGCGGCAATGCTGGCGGGCCAGCCCGGTGCGCTCTTGTCCAGCACCAGGCCGTTCGATTGATTGCTCTCGTGCAGAAAATAACTGAACGACCGGTGCTGCAATAGTTCTAGCTCGGCTTCGCCGCTTGATTTTCTGCGGGCGATCTCATCGCCAGACCGGCTGGCGCCACGACTCATGCCTTGTCCTTCCCGGCTCGGCGCCCGCCCTGTCGCGATGCGGTCTGCGACCTGGCGCCGGCGCCAAGCGCCTTGTCCACCACGTCGTGGGCTTGAGCCACCAGCCGCTGGACATGATTCTCGCCCAGGAAACTCTCCGCGTAGATCTTGTAGATGTTCTCCGTGCCCGAAGGGCGCGCCGCGAACCACCCATTCCTGGATACGACTTTGACGCCGCCTATGGGTGCGTTGTTGCCCGGCGCGCGCGTCAGGATGGCGTCGACCTTCTCACCGGCAAGATCCGTGATGTGGACGTCGCGAGCCGAAATCGCCGCCAGCCGTTGCTTCTGTTCTGGCGTCGCCGGCGCCTCGAAACGGGTGTCCACGGGTTCGCCCAGATCGTGGGCCAGGCGCTTGTAATGCTCGCCCGGATCGATCCCGGTGCGCGCTGTCATCTCGGCCGACAGCAGTGCCGCGATCATGCCATCCTTGTCCGTGGTCCAGGTCGTGCCATCCCTGCGCAGGAATGACGTGCCCGCGCTTTCTTCCCCGCCGAACCCCAGGGAACCATCGAACAGCCCGTCCACGAACCATTTGAAACCGACAGGCACCTCAACCAGCCCGCGTCCCAGCCGCGCTGCGACGCGATCTATGATCTGGCTGCTGACCAGCGTTTTTCCCACCGCGGCCCGCTTGCCCCAACGAGAGCGATGACTAAAGAGATAATCGACCAGCACTGCAAGATAATGATTGGGTGGGAGCAGCCCGACGCTGCGCGTGACGACACCGTGGCGGTCGTAGTCGGTGTCACAACAGAACGCAATGTCGAACTGGCTTTTCAGACGAATCAGGCGCTTCATGGCGTACGGTGACGAGGGGTCCATGCGGATCTTCCCATCCCAGTCCACGGTCATGAAGCGGAAATCAGGCTCGACCTGTTCGCTGACGATGTCCAGGTTCAGCTTGTACCGGTCGGCGATGTGGGCCCAGTAATGCACGCCGGCGCCACCCAGCGGGTCAACGCCCATATGCAGGGTGGCGGATTTCAGGACATCCATGTCGACGACCGAACGCAAGGCGGTCACATAGGCGCCCAGGAAGTCGTAGCGCCGGGTGGTGGAAGCGGTGAGCGCCTTGTCGTAAGGACTGCGTTTCACGCCCTTCAGGCCCGCCTCGAGCAACTTGTTGGCGCGATTCTGGATCCAGCCCGTAACCTTGACGTCGGCTGGCCCACCGTTGCTTGGGTTGTATTTATAACCGCCATTGTCGGGCGGGTTATGCGACGGCGTGATGACGATGCCGTCGGCCAGATGCTGTCTACGTCCCTTGTTGTGCGCCAGGATGGCCAGCGATACCGCCGGCGTAGGCGTTGTCTCGTCATTCGTGGATATCATGGCATGCACGCCATTGGCGGCAAAAACCTCCAGCGCCGAGCGCGAGGCGGGTACCGACAAGGCGTGCGTATCGGCACCAATGAACAACGGGCCATCGACACCCTGCTTCTTCCGGTAATCGCACACGGCTTGGCTGATGGCGAGGACATGTGCCTCGTTGAACGTGAGTTCCAGCGACGAGCCGCGATGTCCCGACGTGCCGAAAGCCACCCGCTGGCCCGTCACGCCTGGATCCGGCCGCCCGGTGTAATAGCTGGAAATCAGCCTGGGCACATCCACCAGAATGGCGCGCGGGGCGGGCTTTCCGGCCAACGGGCTGATCTTCATTGATTCGTTTTTTTTGGCTCGGGCCATGCATTCACCTCTTGTCTTGTTGTTACCATCCGTGGGCCGGAGCAACCGCCTCGAGGCAACTCCTCATCCATCCGCCCACAGGATTCAGCCTGTTGATCATCCGCGGCGTCCAGGACATCCGTGGCGTTTATGACTTTCGCGACGCCATCTGGGCCTGCGCCGCAGCCACCACGTGCTCACAGTCGAACCCGAAATGGCGCGACACATCACCACCCGGAGCCGACAGCCCGAAGCTTGTCATGCCTAAAATGGCACCGCCCAGGCCCGTGTAGCGTTCCCAACCAAAGCCCGACGCTTCCTCGACCGCCACGCGCGCGGTCACCGACGGGGGCAGAACTTGATCGCGGTAGGCCTGATCCTGAGCTTCGAACAGTTCCCAGGACGGCATGCTGACGACTCGGGCGCCCACCCCTTGTTCCCGCAACTGCTCATAAGCCTGTACGCACAAGGCCACCTCGCTGCCGCTGGCCATGAGCAACACCAGGGGCTTCCCATCCGGTGCGTCGGCCAGCACATAGGCGCCACGCGCCACCCCGGCGGCCGGCGCATACCGCGTGCGATCCATCGTGGGCAGTGACTGGCGCGTCAGCACCAGCGACACGGGATGGTCGCGCAAAGGCATGATCGCCCGCCAAGCCTCCACGACCTCGTTGGCATCGGCCGGGCGGATCACGATCATGCCCGGCATGGCTCGCAGCGACGGCAGATGCTCGATGGGCTGGTGCGTGGGACCGTCCTCGCCCAGGCTGATGGAGTCGTGCGTCCAGATGTAGATAACCGGCACGCCCATCATGGCGCTCAGGCGCAGCGAGGGACGGCAATAATCGGTGAAAACAAAGAAGCTGGAGGCGAACGGACGGGGACCGGACACCACGATGCCATTGGCGATCGCGCACATGGCGTGTTCACGTATGCCGAAGTGGAAATTGCGGCCCCCATGGTTTCCATCGAACGCAGGGGCCTGGAAACTCGCATAAAGCGGGTCGGTGAGCTCCGTCTTGGTTGACGGCGACAAGTCGGCCGCTCCACCGATCAGCCAAGGTATCTTGCCCGCGATGGCGTTGAGAACCTTGCCTGACGAAGCCCGGGTCGCCATGCCGCGCGCATCGGCGGGAAACACGGGCAAGGCGGCATCCCATCCTTCGGGCAGCGCGCGGTTGCGCAGGAGTTCGATCTGTCGAGCCAGGTCGGGATATTGCTTTCCGTACGCCTGGTATGTCTCTTGCCAGGCGGCGCGGATCGCCTCGCCACGCTGTCCGAGATGGCGCGCGAAATGTTCCGGAACCTCGGACGGCACGTGAAACTGCGCGTCGGGATCCCACCCATAGAATTCCTTCGCGAGCCGCGCTTCATCGGCGCCAAGCGGCTCGCCGTGCGCCTCGCGCGTATCTTGCTTGTGCGGCGCTCCGTACCCGATGTGACTGCGCACGATGATGAGCGTGGGGCGATCCGTGGTCGAGAGAAACACTTGAAAAGCGTCGTTGAGAGCGTCCAGATCATTGGCGTCGCCCACCCGCACGACCCGCCAGCCGTATGCCGCGAAGCGCGCACCGACATCTTCGGTGAAAGCCAGACGCGTGTTGCCTTCAATGGAGATGTGGTTGTCGTCATATATCCAGCACAGATTCGACAGCCCGAGGTGGCCCGCCATTGAGGCGGCTTCCCCGCTGATGCCCTCCATCATGTCACCGTCGCCGCACAATGCGTAGACGTTGTGCCGGAAAAGTTCGAACCCGGGTCGATTGAAAGTCTGCGCCATCCACAGCCCCGCGATGGCCATGCCCACACTGTTGGCCACCCCCTGCCCCAACGGGCCGGTGGTCACTTCGACCCCGGTCGTCCAACCGTACTCCGGATGCCCGGTGCAGTGGCTGTCGAGTTGCCGGAATCGCTTCAGATCGTCGAGAGAAACGGCCAGCCGGTCAGTGTCGCCGTAGCTAGGCAGGTGCGCGCGCACGCCGGCGAGATGCAGCAGGCTGTACAGCAGCGCGCAGGCATGACCCGATGACAACACGAAACGGTCGCGGTCGAGCCAGTCAGGATGCGTGGGACTGTAGCGCAGAAAACCCTGCCACAGGCTGTAAGCGATCGGGGCGGCGCCCATTGGCGTGCCTGGGTGCCCGGACTGGGCCTTCTGCACCGCGTCGATGGACAGTGTGCGAAGGGTGTTGATGCAAAGTTGATCTAATTCGGTATTGGGTGCCATGGACCCTCCAGAATCGCGGGAATCAAGTGCGGCCCGCCTTGAGCCGCCTGTAACGACGTATCAGTGTGTTGGTGGAGCTGTCGTGGGCCAGCGCGGGTTCATCGGGGCTGGTCAGCTCGGGCGACACCTTCAGCGCCAAGGCCTTACCCAACTCAACCCCCCACTGGTCGAACGAATCGATACCCCAGATCACCCCTTGTGTGAAGACGCTGTGCTCGTACAACGCCACCAGCGTGCCCAGGGCATGGGGCGTCAGGCGCTCGAGCAGCAAGGTGCTGGTCGGCCGATTCCCGTCGAACACGCGATAGGGAGCCTGCCATGCCGGGACGCCTTCGGCGAGAACCTGTTCGTGAGTCTTTCCAAAAGCCAGCGCCTCGGTTTGCGCGAACAGGTTGGACATCAGTAGGTCGTGCTGATCGCCGAGCGGGTTCAGGCCTTGGCAGAATCCGATGAAATCGCAGGGAATCACATGCGTGCCCTGGTGGATAAGCTGGTAGAACGAGTGCTGGCCATCGGTGCCGGGTTCACCCCAGTAGATGGGGCCGGTCTGGTGGTTCACCTGGCTGGCGCCGTCGGTGACGACAGATTTGCCGTTGCTCTCCATGGTGAGCTGCTGCAGATACGCCGGAAAGCGCGACAGGTATTGATCGTACGGCAGCACCGCCACGGTCTCGGCACCCAGGAAATTGGTGTTCCACACACCCAGCAACCCCATCAGCACCGGCATGTTGCGCTCAAGCGGTGTGTCGCGAAAGTGGACATCCATGGCGTGGAAGCCGGACAACAGATCCGAGAACCCGTCGGGGCCGATGGCGATCATGGTCGACAGGCCGATGGCCGAATCCATGGAGTAACGCCCACCGACCCAGTCCCAGAAGCCGAACATGTTGGCGGTGTCGATGCCGAATTTCGCGACCCGTTCGGCGTTCGTGGACACCGCGACGAAATGGCGCGGTAAAGCGCGTTCGTCCTTGAGCCGGTCCAGGCACCATTGACGGGCAGCGTGGGCGTTGGTCAGGGTTTCCAGCGTGCCAAACGTTTTCGAACAGATGATGAACAGCGTCTCTTCGGCATCGAGATCCCGCACGGCTTCCACCAGATCGGTCGAATCCATGTTGGACACGAAGTGGAATGTGAAATCGCGCGGGCTGTAGTGTTTTAGCGCCTGGTAGGCCATGACGGGACCCAGCGAGGAGCCGCCAATGCCGATGTTGACGATGTTGCGCACGGGCTTGCCGGTATAACCCAGCCATTTTCCGTCGCGCACTTTCTGCGCGAAAGTGCCCATGCGGGACAGGACCTCGTGCACATCCGGCACCACGTCGTGGCCATCCACCCGAATCTGTTCAGTCCCCGGCATGCGCAAGGCCACGTGCAACACGGCGCGGCGCTCGGTGGCGTTGATTGCCTCGCCGGCGAACATGGCGCGCCGCCTTTCCTCTACCCCGCGCTCCCGCGCCAGCGCCAGCAAAAGACGAATGGTTTCGTCGGTCACGCGCTGTTTCGAATAATCGAAATAAACGCCCGCGGCCTCGAGAGCCAGCCGCTGCCCACGCTCCGGATCACCGGCGAAAAGCCGCCGCAGGTGCAATCCTTCGGCCACAGAACAATGGGCGGTCAAGGCTTTCCAGCCAACGGATTGGGTCAAAGGCTGCAGTTTTGGCGTGCTTGGAGGGGTCATCGCGTCAGGTCCTGGAATGGGTGGAAGCGCTCTTGAGAGCCGCCGACTTGGCGTTGATGCCATCCAGAAGCGCGTGCCACGACTGATCAAACGCGTCCGTGCCCTCTTCCTGCAGGCGCGTCGCGAGCGCGCCGAGATCGATCCCGGCCGCCCGGAACTGGGCGAGCTCGGCGATGGCCGCCGGCTGCTCGTCCCGCAGCGGTGCGCCCGGGTTCCCATGATCGGCGAATGCCAGCAAGGTTTTCTCGGGCATGGTGTTGATGGTGCCCGCGGCGGCCAATCCATCGATGTAGAGCGTGTCGGACGCGCTGGGATCCTTGGTGCCGGTGCTGGCCCACAGCAGCCGCTGCGGCCGTGCCCCGGCCGCTTCCAGTTTCTTCCAGCGCGGCGACGCGAGAAGCGCGCGGTATGCCGCAAAGGTTTCACACGCAACGGCGACGCCCAGCCGGTTGTGCAGCCCCGCATCGACCTTGCTCTGCACGGCCACGTCCCAGCGGCTCACGAACAGCGAGGCCACGCTGCGCACATCGGACGACAAACCCGCCTGCACACGGCGCTCAATGCCCCTTAAATAGGCGCCGGCCGCCGCCAGGTACTGCTCGCAGGAAAACAGAAGCGTCACGTTGATGGGTACACCGTTGAAAATGGATTCCTCGATCGCCTTGAGCCCGGCGAGCGTACCAGGAATCTTGATGAACAGATTCGGCCGGTTGGCGCGCGCATGCAACGTGGTTGCAGCGTGGATGGTTGCGTCGGTGTCATTGGCGAGCAACGGCGACACCTCCAGCGACACCCAACCATCCATGCCCCGGGTGGCGTCGTGCACCGGCCGGAACAAGTCGGCGGCGCGCGTCAGGTCTTCAATGGCCAACTCGAAGAACAAGTCTTCCCCCGCCTTGCCGGCCTGTGCCTTGTGCGCGATGGCCTCGTCGTAGAACGTCGTTCCCTGAATCGCTTTCTGAAAGATGGTTGGATTGGACGTGAGCCCGGTCACCGCCAGATCATCGAGATAGTGCTTGAGTGTCCCGTCGTCGAGAAGTCCGCGGGTGATGTTGTCCAACCAGAGGCTTTGCCCCAGATCGTGCAGTTGACGTGTAGCATTCATGATGTAACCTCTTTTGTCGTTGCTTCGTCGTCTGACGCCCGCAAATGGGCCGGTAGATCGACGTCGAGCAGATCCCCGATATGTTCCACAGTAATATCCGCCGGCGGGAACAACCGCACGGTCTTCAAGTCGTGTGCATAATGACCTTGGCGCGGAAACACAGTCAGCAGTCTGGCACCCATTCGTTTTTTCATGGCTGTCAGGATGCGCAGCTTGTCATCCACCATGACATACCGGCTGGCGGGATAGCGTTCCATCACGGCATCGATCATCTTTTCTTTGTGGATGTAGATGAGCACCCGCCCCTCCACAGCGTCCCACAACCCCGAGCGCTCGACTTTGCGGGGTTGGAACACTGCATCACCATCAGACAGAATGACGGTCGTTCCCCATTTTCCGGCTTGCTCCAGCACATCGAACACACGTGGGTACAAGCGTTCCGCAAAAGGGTATTCCAGTAGAAAGGACGACATTTTCAGCAAAGCGGGGTCGTTTACCAAACCCAGTCGATAACGTTGCAACGCCCCCAGATAGTCGGCGTAGCCGAGTTCAGTGCGCAACGCCTCGAACAGGGCCCAGTAGCGCTCCGCGCTTTTGCGGCCAAACTGCTCGATCAGATGCCGGCGCAGGTCGTCGGTGACCCGATCGTTGTCGAGCAATGTGTTGTCGACATCGAACAGAAAGACGGTTTCTTCCCGCGGCGTTGTCATGCGCGCTCCTCGAGGCGAGGGTTCAGCCACGCGCCATGAGGCGCGATCAAGGCGTCGGCTTCTTTAGGCCCCCAACTGCCGCGTCGATAGGAAATGGCCTTGTGGTGCCGGGAAAGAATCGGGTCCACCACCGCCCAGGCGGCTTCGACGGCGTCCTCGCTGGTGAATAACGAACTGTCACCGGCCAGTGCATCTGTCAGAAGACGTTCGTATGGCGTCTCCTGGTTGGGGTCGGCGTCAAGCAGGAACAATTCGCGCTGATCGCCGACGAATTCCTTGCCCGAACGCTTGATCCGCGCTGCCAGCGCCACAGCCGAGTTGGGTGACAACCTGAACCGTAGGTAGTTGGATCTTTGCCGTTCAGACATCGAGTCGGCGAACAATCGTTGCGGTGGCGGGCGCAACTGGACCAGCACCTCGGCCGCCGTCTCGGCCATGCATTTCCCGGAACGCAGATACCAGGGCACGCCCGCCCAGCGCCACGAATCTATGAACAATCGCACGGCGCAGAAGGTCTCCACATCGGATGTGCGGGCAACATGGGGCTCTTTGCGGTACCCCGTGTACTGGCCACGCACGACATCGTCAATGCCAAGCGGCCGCATGGCCTCAAAGACCTTGGATTTTTCGGTATGGATGGCTGCGTAATCTTGATGGACCGGCGGTTCCATGGCCAACAGCGCCACGATCTGGAACAGATGGTTCTGGATGACGTCGCGCAGGCAACCGGCAGTCTCGTAGAACCCGCCACGTTGTCCGATGCCGAATTGCTCGGATAACGTGATCTGCACGCTTTCCACGTGATCACGGTTCCAGATGGGCTCCAGGAACGAGTTGGCGAACCGGAAGTACAGAATGTTCATGATCGCCTCCTTGCCCAGGAAGTGATCAATGCGGAAGATGGACTCTTCCGGGAAAACAGAGTGGGCCACCCGGTTCAGTTCACGCGCCGACGCCAAGTCACGCCCGAATGGCTTCTCGACAATGACACGGCCGTCTTCGGCCAGACCGGCGTGGTGGAGCCCTTGTATCACCGTTCCGAACAGAGACGGAGGAATCGCCAAGTAATACGACACGCGTCGCGCCTTGCCCAGGGCGTGCCTGAGCGTATGGAAGGTCGCCTCGTCGTTGTAATTGCCCTGAACGTATTTCAACAACCCGTGCAATCGTTCCAATGCTTCCTTGTCATCGATCTTGCCAGCCTCGCGAATGCTGTCTGCGGCGCGCTTGCGCAACTGGGCGAGGGTCATGCTCGACGAGGCCACGCCAACCACCGGTACGTTCAGGCCGTCGCGTTTGACCATCTCGTACAACGCGGGGAATATTTTCTTGTGCGCCAGATCGCCCGTGATACCGAACACGACCAGTGCATCGGATGGTTGAACCTTCTTCGCGGGTTGGACCATGTCAGGCCCCCCGATTCTTTTCGTCATGGCCACCGAATTCCTTGCGCATGGCCGACAGCACTTTGTCCGCGAAATCGGCGTTGCCGCGAGACTGGAAGCGACCAAACAGCGCGGCACTGATCACCGGCACGGGAACGCCTTCGTCGATGGCGGCATGGATGGTCCAGCGCCCCTCGCCCGAATCCGAGACACGGCCCGCAAAATTTCCAAGATCCGGATTACCATGCAGCGCATGCGCGGTAAGGTCGAGCAGCCACGAACTGATGACACTGCCGCGCCGCCAGACTTCGGCGACCTCGGGCAGATTCAGGTCGTACTGGTAGTACTCAGGGTTGCGCATGGGCGTGGTCTCGGCGTCGGTTTCACGATTGCGCTTGCCCGCATTGGCATTGCACAACACATTGAGACCTTCGGCGTAGGCCTGCATGATCCCGTACTCGATGCCGTTGTGCACCATCTTCACGAAGTGGCCGGCGCCATGCGGCCCGCAATGCAGGTATCCCTGCTCGGCGGTGCCTTCGCCATCATTGCGGCCCGGCGTGCGCGGCGCGGTGTCCCGGCCGGGGGCCAGCGCGGCGAACACCGGGTCAAGATGCTTGACCGAGGCGTCGTCACCCCCGATCATCAGGCAGTAGCCGCGCTCCTTGCCGAAAACACCGCCACTGGTGCCCACGTCGAGATAATGAATGCCTTGTTCAGCAAGCTTCCCGGCGCGACGGATATCATCGTGGTAATAGGAGTTCCCACCGTCTATGACGATGTCATCCTTGCTCAGCAAAGGAACCAACTGATCGAGCACGCCATCGACCACCCCGGCGGGCACCATCAGCCACACGGCTCTGGGTTGCGCCAATTTCCCGACCAGTTCCCGCAGCGACGCCGCCCCCGCGGCGCCTTCGGTCGACAAAGCCGAGACAGCCTGCTGATGGGTGTCGAACACCACGCAATCCACGCCCTTCGCCATGAGACGCTGCGCCATGTTGGTGCCCATGCGCCCCAGCCCTACCATGCCTATCTGCATTGTTTGAATCTCCCTTGTTTCCGATGCTTGCGGACGTGAATAATCAATGCGTCACCTTGGCTGAATCCCTATTCGGTGAAGCGGGCAAGGTGAACGTGATCCGGTGCTCGCCGCCATCGTCGACCAGCGGAATCACCGGACTCTGCAGGCTGTCCGCGTCAATGACCGGGCTGGCGGAACCCGCGACCTTGGCTTCGCGCCGCACATCTATATGATAGACGGTGGCGCCATAACGGTAGTCGACACTGAATGCGTCCCAGTGATCCGGCACGCACGGCCGTAGAAACAGCTTGTCGGCTTCGCGCCGCACACCCACGACCGACTCCAGCAGCAAGCGGTACAGCCATCCCGCCGACCCCGAATACCAGGTCCAGCCACCGCGCCCGGTGTGCGGGGGCAGTGCGTAGACATCCGAGGCGACGACGTACGGCTCTACTTTATATCTTTCCACCGCAGTGGCGTCCAATGCATGGTTGACCGGATTGAGGATGGCGATGAGCTCGGCGGCCCGGCGAGTGTCGTGCAATTCAGCAAAAGCCATCGCCGCCCATACCGCGGCATGGGTGTACTGACCGCCGTTCTCCCGCACCCCCGGCACATAGGCCCGGATATAGCCCGGATCGGGGACCGAGACATCAAACGGAGGCGACAACAGTTTGATGATGGCGTTGTCGCGGTCAACCAGCATTCGGTCGAGCGAATCCATCGCCTGGTGGGCTCGCTCTGGCGCGGCGGCGCCTGACAGGACTGACCAGCTCTGCGCAATGGAACCCATCCGGCATTCCGTGTTCTTCGAAGAGCCCAAAGGCGAGCCGTCGTCGAAATACGCGCGGATGAACCATTCGCCGTCCCAGCCGTTTTTGTCCAGGCTGTCGGCCAGGCCGGCCGCGACGGCGTCACACTCTTTCACGAACTCCTGGTCGTCGCGTGACTGTGCCAACGGCTTGAACTGCCGCAGGATGTGATACAGAAAGAAAGCCATCCATACGCTTTCCCCCTTGCCCTGGGCGCCGACCTTGTTCATGCCGTCGTTCCAGTCGCCCGCGCCCATCAAGGGGAATCCATGGATTCCCATGCGGAACCCATGGCGGATCGCGCGCGCGCAATGTTCGTAAAGAGGCGCCGGTTCTTTCGACACCCCGGGCAACTCGTAATAGGAATCCTCGTCCGGCTTGAGCGGACGGCCGTCAAGGAAAAGCACGGGTTCATCTAATATGCCGGCATCCCCTGTGACGGTGATATAGCGGCATGTCGCAAGAGCCAGCCAGAGATAGTCATCGCAACAGCGGGTGCGCACCCCTCGTCCCGCAGGAGGATGCCACCAGTGTTGCACGTCACCCTCGGGATATTGCCGCGAGGCGCTCAGCAGAATGTGCGCCCGCACCAGGGAGGGCTCCGCGTGGACCAACGCCATGACGTCCTGCAGTTGATCGCGAAAGCCGAAGGCGCCACCCGGCTGGTAGAACGCGCTGCGCGCCCAGACCCGGCACGCCAGGGCCTGGTAGGCCAACCAGCCGTTGACTTGCATGTTGAAGGCGGGATCGGGTGTCTTGACCCGGACAGTGTCGAGCGTGTGGCGCCAATAGCCTTGCACTTCGTCCAGGGCCGCCTGGGCGGCGCCCGCCCTGCCGCATTGTTCGACCAGGCCAAGCGTGGCGGCCTCGTTGCCGCCAGCGCCGAGCATGAATGTGATGTCACGCTCTTCCCCTGGAGCGAGTTCGAACGGCACGCGCAGTGCGGCGCAAGGGTCGAGCGCGGCACCAACGGCCCCCATCAAGGCGGAACGCGCCATCGCGACTGGCTGCTCTGCCCGACCGCAGCAACCCAGGAACTCCGTACGATCCGCCGTCACCGAACCCGGATCCGCATCCACGGAAAAAAAGGCGTGGCGGTCCCCGAATTCCATGCTGTAGGCGTTATGCGCCACGATGGCGCGGCCGCTCGGATTCATACGTGTGGTGACCTGCGCCATGGTCTTGATCCGTTGGTCTCCCAGCACCCATTCCACATAGCCGGTGGCCGAAAGGCGGCGCCGGCGGCCGGACTGGTTACGGACTTTGAGAGAGGTGAACTTGACCGGCTGGCTGCGTGAAACATAGACAATAAGCTCCGATTCCACGCCGTCATGAACATGCTGGAAGGAACTGTAGCCAAATCCATGCCGGCAAACATACGCACCCTGGTCCCGGCAAGGCCACGGTGTGGGTGACCAGTACGCGCCGGACGTTTCGTCGCGCAGGTAAACCGCTTCGCCGGACGAGTCGCAAACCGGGTCGTTGGACCAAGGCGTCAGGCGGAATTCATGCGCGTTTTCACTCCAGGTGTTGGCGCACCCGCTTTCCGACACAATGGTGCCGAAATCCGGATTGGCCAGCACATTGGTCCAGGGCGTGGGTGTCATGGCGCCCTCGTCGAGCGTCATGACATATTCACGGCCGTCCGGGGTGAACCCCCCTATCCCATTATCAATGATGCGGTCGGGACTCGACGATTCGGCGGCGGGTGATCTGGCAGGCATCGATGCAATGCTGGCCGGCGTCTTAGCATGCATTGGGCGTGCGGTGTTACCTTCGACCGCAATGAGTCTGTCCTCCAGCCCCAATGGACCATCGTCAAGCACGACGCGCGCCACGGACAAAAACAGCACCCGGTCTTCGGGGCTGAACCGCGTGGCGAGGCGAACGAAAATGCCGCCACGCTGGTCCAGCTGATCAGACTGCTCCAAGGTCTTGACGAGATCCAGTATCTGTTGCTGAACACCCTGGCGAGGCTCGATGCCATCGGCGTTGGCGATGACCAGATCAGCCGCCAGCCCCATGAATCGCCAGTAGGCGTGTGCCTGCACCAGTTCCCGCACTTTCCCCATATCCGGGGAGGCGCCGACCCGCAGGAACACTATCGGCAAGTCGCCCGAAACGGAAAAACCCCACAAACCGGACTGGCCTTGCCTGTTGGCCAGGATGATCGACGGATCGGCGCGCAATTGCGCGCCGCCATAAACGACCCGGGCAGCCAGTCGGTCGTAAAGGGCCGCCGCGGAGTCATTCAAATTCAGTTTGGCCAGGGTCTTCTTGCGTGCACCAGCCGCGTCATCAAAAGTCTCGTCCACTTTCACTTGGCTCTGGAAGCCTTTTATCAACGCTTCACAGGCAGCCCGATTCTCGGCGATCCCATACAGAAAACTGACGGTGGCGGACTGCCCCGCCTCAAGTCGCACAGGACACCGAATGGACAGAACGGGGTCGAGAACCGACCCCTGGCTCCCGGACAATGATTCGACCTGCCCGGCAGCGGGGTCTGCCAGCGTCCGGCCACGACCGATGAAACGGGCACGGTCGGTTTCATAGGACAGGTTGGCAATTCCCGGGCTGTCGACGACCACTGTATGAAACAACCATGGCGCCGGATCACCGCCATTGCCAGGCCGCCTGTGGCACAGAATGGCGGACACGGATTCGTCGATATCTGTCTGCACGAACAGCTTGTTGAACGCGGGATGCGCATCATCGGCCGGCGCGGACGACAGGACGACTTCAGCGTAACTCGTGAGATCGAGAGAACGGATGCGCGACGAGTGATTGGTGACACGAACCCTGCGCACCTCGAGATCGGCATCAGGCGAAACCGTGACGTCGACACGGGTCGTGATGTCGGAGGTCGTGCCAATAAATGCCGCACTGGAACCGGAAAAATCGATGCTGCGTTCCACCGCCGCATCGACCATGGGTTGCCGGGCTGGAGACCATGCGTCTCCGTTGCCACGGTCCCTCACATAAAGAAACGCGCCCCAGCAGTCCCGCGTCGCATCCTCCCGCCAACGGGTCAGGGCATTCTGCCCGTGCCGACTGTATCCGCCGCCAGCGGCCGAAAGCATGACGTGATACCGGCCGTTGGACAGCAGCTTCACCGAAGAGACCCTTTGGTTGCCAGTGCCGGCACATTCCGTCTTTCTGTCCGCCCCACCACTGGAAACGTTGCTGTCAGGTGTGGAAGGACGGGATGGATGCATATGCGATCTCCTGACAGTGGTGACTTGGATCGCCCGGTTTTCTTGCCTGCGACAGGCTGGAAGCAACGGCATTCATGAGCCGCGCACCTACCGCGGCCCCGGACAACGCCTTATGGGTAGACTGGCCCCGACATCGAAAGTTCAAACCGATATACGTCGCGGCCATGTCGCGGCCCTTCGTTCAAAAAGTACTCCGATCATGACGCTTTTACAAGCGAGTCACCCGCCTGCTCAGAATGCGACGAGTCCGACGATGGCCAGCCAATCGTGGCGCGACAACAGTTGTTCTTTGATTATGACAGCGGGGCGCGCACTGATTCATGATCTGATTGAATCGCCCTCCGGCTTCTCATCTGAGCGACGCGGAACTGGTGGATCGACTGGCTGCCGAAGGGATCATCTCGGCACGGCGGGCCGTCTCCAAATACTGCGTCCAGCCGGGTTGTCACCCGGCTGGACGCAGAAAGCACTGGCCGGCGCGCGCACGCACGCCGCGCCGAAAACGATTCGAAATTTCTACCGTTGGCCGGCGATGTTGCCGATCACGCCACCCACGGCGGCGCCGCCCACGGTTCCGAGTGCGCTGCCTCCGGTAAGGATGGCCCCGCCCAGAGCCCCAACCCCGGCCCCGATCGCCGTACTCTGTCCACGATGAGACATGCCGCTGCAGGCGGACAGGCTGGCCGACATCGCCAATATCATAGTGCAATACGCGATTCGCTGAGTTGTTTTCATTGCTATGCCTCTTCTACAAATAACCTGACGCGGCGGCGTCGTTCGTTGGTCACGGTTGCTCGGGTACCGGCAAATCGCGTGCCCGGCTCCCGGAAGCGGCGCGTGGCACGGAAATTGCTGCCAACGGCGTGACCGCGGGCGGCAACAGCCTGCTCCGCCCGGTCATTTGCAAGGGGCTCATGATGAAAAAAATGATCACAACATAGCCTGCACGCTGCCGTTGACACTGGCGTCCACAGTATATGCGTAAACAGGAGCGGCTCCTTCGGCGCCATGGCACCGCCACCGGGTGGCGCAGCCGCCCCGGCACCTGAATCAACTCAAAAAGTAACCGGCTGGAGCGCGAAGGACGGAGCTCTCGGAAGCACGGTTTACAACGGTGAAGGCATGAAAATGGGCGACGTTGATGCTGTGATACCGGGAATGGCGGAAAAGCGGTGCGTGTCGCCATTGGGGTCGGTGGCTTCCTTGGACCAGGGGAACACGATATAGCGATTCCGTATGAAAAAATTGTGAAGAACGGCGACAAACTGCTCATCAAGGGATATACCAAGAAGCAGTTGAAGGCCATGCCCGCGTGAAAGCGGAAAAATCGACCGGCAGGTAATCAGCCCACCCGCGCAAGCGGCGTGCCCGATCAGCCGGGGTGCGTCATGTCGAGCGGCACGATCCAGGCATCGTATTGCTCGGCCGTGAGATAGCCTGAGGCAAGTGCCGCGGCGCGCAATGTGGATTTTTCCTTGTGCGCCCTTTTCGCGATGAAGGCGGCCTTGTCATAGCCGATGTGCCGGTTCAGCGCGGTGACCAGCATCAGGTTCTCCTCCAGGTGTTCGGCAATGCGTTCAAGGTTAGGCTCTATGCCCACCGCACAATGGTCGTTGAACGATGCGCAGGCATCACTCAATAGTCCGATGCTTTCCAGCACGTTGTGCACCATCACCGGCTTGAACACGTTCAGTTGGAAGTTGCCCTGGCTACCGGCGAAGGCCACGGCGGCGTCGTTGCCGAACACCTGCACGCACACCATCGTCATGGCTTCGCATTGTGTCGGATTCACTTTCCCCGGCATGATGGACGAACCCGGCTCGTTGTCAGGTATGACCAGTTCGCCGATGCCACAACGCGGACCGCTGGCAAGCCAGCGCACGTCATTGGCGATTTTCATGAGCGCGCCAGCCAGCGTGCGCAGGGAAGCCGACAGGTTGACCAATGCGTCATGCGCGGACAACGAAAAGAACTTGTTGGGCGAGGACCGGAAAGGCAGGCCAGTGATATCGGTGATGTGCCGCGCAGCCTCTTCACCGAAACGCGGATGCGCATTGAGGCCCGTGCCGACGGCCGTGCCACCGATGGCCAGATCGTAGATGCCCGGCAACGCCGCCTGCACGGCATCCAGGGCGAAATCCAGTTGTGCCACCCAGCCACTGATTTCCTGACCCACGGTGATGGGGGTGGCATCCTGTAAATGCGTGCGCCCCGTCTTGACCACGCTCTGGAATTTCTCGGACTTGGCCGCCAGCGTTTTTCGCAATGCGCCCACCGACGGAAACAGCGCGTGTGCAAGTTCCTGGGCCACCGCGATGTGCATGGCGGTCGGAAACGTGTCGTTGGAGGACTGCCCCCTATTGACATGATCATTCGGATGCACGGGGGACTTGCTGCCCATGATGCCACCTGCCAGCTCGATGGCCCGGTTGGAAATGACTTCGTTGGCATTCATGTTGGACTGGGTCCCCGAGCCTGTCTGGAACACCACCAGCGGAAACTCGCCATCGAGCCGGCCTTCTATGACCTCATCGGCCGCCAGCCCGATCAACCGGGCGAGATCCGGCGGTAGTTCACCCAGTTCGGCATTGGCCTGCGCGGCCGCCTTCTTCAGGGTTCCCAGCGCCGCAATGACAGGGCGCTGCCATTTGAAGCGCGCGACACCTATGGGGAAATTCAGTATGGAGCGTTGCGTTTGCGCCCCCCAGTAGTGATCGGCCGGGACGTCGATCTGGCCCATGGAATCCGTTTCGACTCGGGTAGAGGTCATGGTGTGTCCTTTATCAGTAATCGCAGGCGACTGGCCCAGAAGCCTGCCATGTCGAGCATGCGGTTGGCGAAGCCCCATTCATTATCGAACCAGACGAGCAAATTCGCGAAACGCGGGCCGTTGCAGCGCGTCTGGCTCGCATCGATGATCGCGGAACGCGCGTCGTGATTGAAATCAACCGATGCGTGCGGACCATTAGACACGGCAATGAGCCTGGGATGGGCCTGCGCCGCATCGGCCATCACGGCGTTGAGGGTGTCTTCCGTGACGTCACGGCCCAGATTGACCATGAAATCGATGGCGGACACGTTCAAGATGGGGACGCGGATGGCCTTGGCTCGCACCCTGCCCGCCAGTTGCGGCAAAAGCCGCTCCACCCCCTGGGCGAGCCCGGTGGAAACCGGAATGATCGATTGCATCGCCGAACGGGTGCGGCGCAGATCGGAATGGTGATAGCCGTCTATCATGGGCTGGTCGTTCATCACCGAATGCAGAGTGGTCAGGAATACCTGCTCGACACTGAATGCACGATGCAACTGATCCAGGACAGGCACGATGGCGTTCGTAGTGCAGGAGGCGTTCGACACCAGACGCGACGACGGGTCCAGTTGTTCATGATTGGTGCCATAGACTGCCGTGAAATCGACATCCGCGGCGCTGCGGGCCGGGTGCGACACCAGCACCCTGGGGCACCCGGCGGCAAGAAAACGTTCGAGGTCAGCCCGCGTGCCAAAGTGCCCAGAACATTCGACCAGCATGTCGATGCCCAGGCTGCCCCAATCCACCCCTTCGGGGGAACTGGAGTGGCTGACCGAAATGGGCTCATCATCAATCAGCAGGGCTCTGTCACCACAGGCCACCTTGCCGGGAAAAACGCCGTGCGTAGAGTCGAAACGTGTTAGATGCGCCATGGATTCCAGGTCGGCCGGCTCGTTGATGGCGACAATCTGGAACTTGTGGCGCAACGGGGACTCATACAACGCACGCAGGAAACAGCGGCCGATTCGGCCGTAACCGTTGATAGCCAAACGAAAGGGGCGACTCATTCTGACGTACTCACCAAAAAAAGAAAACACGCCCCCTCCGCCGGAAAAGCATGCGCCACGCGGCGTGATACGGCCGCGTGGCGCACGGGGCGGATATAACTTTACACCTTTCGAGTGCGCGAGCCGGTCGGGGCTTTCTACATGACCTGGTTCGCGACCTCGTCAACAGCCTCTTTCGTGATACGCACGATTTCGTCGACGTCCTGACGCGTCGTGACCAAAGGCGGCGCAAACCCCAGGACGTCATACCCCGGCATGGCTCGCGCGATCAGGTGACGGGACATGCACGCAGCGGCCACTTGGGGCCCGACTTTCAGGGCAGCGTCGAAAGCGACGCGTTCTTTGGGTTTGGCCATGAACTCCAGAGCCGCGAGCATGCCCACACCGCGCACCTCGCCCACCATGGGATGACCATCGAAGGTAGTGTGCAAGCTGTCCAGGAGATAGGCACCCACTTCAGCCGCATTGGCCATGATGTTCTCGGTTTCCAGAATATTCAGGTTGGCGACCGCCGCTGCCGCGCATACCGGATGGCCGGAATACGTCCAACCATGCCCCATGGCCCCCTGCTCCTCCGAGCCCCGTGAAATCACGTCCCAGACGCGCTCGCCGACAATTACCCCAGACAGCGGGGCGTATGCGCTGGTGAGACCCTTGGCGATAGTGATCAGATCTGGCTGAATGTCGAACATATGGCTGCCCATCTTGGTTCCCAGACGCCCGAATCCACACACGACTTCGTCAGCAATCAAGAGAATGTCGTGTTTCTTGAGAACAGCCTGGATAGCCCGCCAGTATCCCGTCGGTGGCGGCACAATACCTCCTGTGCCGAGCACGGGCTCACCTATGAAGGCCGCGACAGTATCCGGCCCTTCCGCCTGAATGAGTTCCTCCAGTTTGTCGGCACAGTACTGGGCGAATGCGGACTCGTCCATGCCGTCTGGTGCTTCCCGGTACCAGTGTGGACGCACGGTGTGCTTGATCCGGTCGAGGGGCAGGTCGAAATTCTTGTGGTAGGCGTCCAGGCCCGTCAGGCTGCCCGACGCAATACTTGAACCATGATAGCCCCCCATGCGCGAAATGATCTTTTTCTTGTTCTTGCGCCCGAGAATATTGTTGTAATACCAGACCAGCTTGACTTGTGTCTCGTTGGCGTCCGAACCGGACATGCCGTAGTACACCTTCCTCATGCCCTTGGGTGCCCAGCTGATGATGCGGCCGGACAGTTCCGCGATGGCATTCGTGGAGTGGCCCACATACGTGTGATAGTAAGCAAGGCGCTTGGCCTGTTCGTACATGGCGTCCGCGACCTCTGTCCGACCGTAGCCAATATTGACGCAATACAGCCCCGCGAAGCCGTCGATGAACGTTTCGTTGTGATGATCGGTGATGCGTATGCCTTTTGCACCCGTCACGATACGGCCCGGCAACGCCCCCGATTCGTGATCGTGGGCATGCGTGGACGGGTGCATGAAATACTGGCGGTCGATGGCCAGCAATTGCTCAGCGGTCTTTTTCATAGGGTGCTCCTGAAATGCGGGGTGCCCGTGGCGGGCAAGCCCAGGTTACTAAGACAAAAATATTTGGTTTCCACAAAAGGATCGAAACCCTCGTCACCTCCCTCGCGGCCGAGACCCGACTCTTTCATGCCGCCAAACGGTACGGGCGCTCCGGTGAATCGCGCTCCGTTGACCGACACCATGGCGAAGTCCAGTTTGCGCAGCAGCGGCCAGATCACGTCCGAGCGCGACGCGCACAGGTACGCCGCGAGTCCATAGGGCGTGTCATTGGCAAGTTCGACGACCTGCTCCAACGTGTCGAACGACGACACGCCCGAGATCGGTGCGAAGTTTTCTTCGTCGTAGATGCGCATGCCGGGCGCGACGTCTGCCAGCACGGTGGGCTGGAAGAACAGGCCACCCTGCGCATCGGGCAAGCCACCGGTGAGTAGTCGGGCGCCACGCCGCAATGCATCGTCCACACGCTGTACCGTGGCGTCGAACGCAGCCTGATGAATGAGCGGCCCAATCTCGCTTGCGGGGTCCAGACCGGGGCCCACGCGCAGATTTCCCACCTTTTTCACATAGCGATCCAGAAACGGCGCGTACAGGTCGCGATGCACCAGGATGCGATTGGCCGCGCAGCAGTCCTGTCCCGATGTCTGGAATTTGGCTTCCACCGCCACGCGAACCGCCAGGTCAAGATCCGCGTCCGGCGTTACGATGAACGGCGCGTTACCGCCAAGCTCCAGGGCCACGCGCTTGACTCCCGCTTCGGCGACAGCCCGCATGACCAAACGCCCTACCCGGGTCGATCCGGTGAAACTGACGGCGCGCACGAGAGGATGGGAGACCAGTGTCTGCATCACCATCTGCGGCTCGCCCAGGACCACGTTGAACAATCCTGGTTGGAACCCGGCCTGCTCGGCCAGTTGCGCCAAGGCCAGAGCCGAGAAAGGCGTCTCGTGCGCCGGCTTGACCACGACCGAGCAGCCGGCTGCCAGGGCTGCCGCTGCCTTGCGGGTGATCATGGCCGAGGGAAAATTCCAAGGGGTGATCAAGGCGGCAACGCCCACGGGTTCCTTGAGGGTTCCCGGCTGGGCATTGGTCAGGTGGCTCGGAATGAAGCGCCCATCCAGTCGCCGGGCCTGCTCGGCGTACCAGGGTATGAAACTTGCCGCATAGTCGATCTCGCCCAGGGCTTCGGAAAATGGCTTGCCCTGTTCAAGCGAGATGATCTTGGCCAGATCGTCGCGATTGTCCAATATCAGCCCCGCCCATCGATGCAAATGGGCCGAGCGTTCATTGACCGGGACGTGGCGCCAGGATGCCTGTGCACGTTGCGCGGCCTGCACGGAAGCCTCGATTTGAAGCTTCTCGAGCATCGGCACGTGGCCCAGCACGGACTGATCAGCCGGATTATGCACGGCCAGGCTGGCACCCGAGTCACTGTGGACCCAGTGCCCATTTATATAGCACAACGATTTGAACAACAACGGTTGCGCAAGAAACATGCCGGCCACTCCCCAACGGAAACACGGATTGATACTGGCGGAAGCCATCAATGATCAGTGTAGGGGTGCGCACGCGCGGGTTTTATCCGCTTTGAAACAGCCTCGCCCCGGTTTTATCTGAAAACATCGGCTGCCACAGAATATTTGCGTGAGGGGCTCATTCAAGGCCACGCCACAGACCGCTCCGGGCGTTCATGGCATGATCACAGAGAGTTGTTCGGCGCCGCCTTCACAGGTTCTTCAGCTTCGGCGGGAATCACCTGCGCGGTCTTGATGATCTTCGTGACGATATAAGTGAAATAGCGATCTATCCCCAGGTTCTCGAGCAGCAAGCCGTCGATGAAGCGTTGGTATTGATCGATATCGCGGGCACGCACATGCAGGAAATAATCGACACCACCACCCGTGGCATAACACTGGGAGACCTCGGGTGCTTCGGCGACCCGCTGTTCGAAACGCTGCATGTCATAGGCGGTGTGACGGTCAAGGCGCACTTCGACAATCACCTGGCTGCTGCGAAAAATGCTACCCCAATCCACGACCGCGCGATAACCACGAATGAGCCCCATGGTCTCGAGGCGCTTGACCCTCTCCCAAGTGGGCGACACCGACAGACACACGATCTTGGCCAGTTCTGATTTGGTGATTCGGCCCCGGGTTGCCAGGGTCTTGAGAATCTGCAGGTCGTAGCGATCAAGTTTTACCATCTAGGTGGGCGTCCTGTTGCGGGAAGGTGGTGTCAGTCAGCGTTGGGCACAACACGAGCCACCACAGCAATCGTGTCACCGCACTTGACCAAACCGGGAAAGTGCCTGGCTGTGAGAATGCCGTCACAGCCCGCGCGATAGGCGATACCCGGCACCCCGGTGCGGGTCGTGTCGTAGACACGGGCCAGCACATCACCCGCCTCGACATGATCACCCAGGCTCTTGCACATTTCAAGCAGGCCGTCATGCTCGCTCTGCGTGTAGCAAGCGTCGTCCGGCATGTCGAGCATGATCGTCCCACGCGACGGGGATTTGCCGCGGCAGACACCGGCATGCACCAGAAACCGATGAACACCGGCATCGGCGACCGCGATACTGGCAGCCGTCACCGCCCCCCCTCCCCCCAGCTCTGTGGACACGAACACCTTTCCCGCCTGTTCCGCCGAGGAATCGAGCATCCCGACGCCGTCGAGTTCGAGGATTTTCAGGGAGTAAGGCGCACCAAACGCGCGCATGGCCGCTTCGCACCGCGCTTGCTGCTGTTTGTCGTCGAGTATATGAATGGCCGCAAGCGGAAGAAAATCCAGCGTCTTCCCCCCTGCATGGATGTCCAGCACATAGTCGGCCATTGGCAGCAGATAGCGCTCAACGTAGTCCGCGATCTTTTCTGTGACGGTGCCATCCGGCCGCCCTGGAAAAACGCGGTTCAGATTGCCATGATCAATCGGCGAAGTGCGCCGACCCGCGAGAAACGCCGGATAATTCAGGAACGGGATGATGATCACGCAACCGGACACACTGGATGCCTTGAGCGAATTGGCCAATTTGACCAGCGCCACCGGCCCCTCATATTCGTCGCCGTGGTTGCCGCCGGTCAATAGAACAGTGGGGCCGATGCCGCGACGCACCACAGTGATCGGGATCATCAACGCTCCCCACGCGGATTCATCGCGTGAATACGGTAGCTTCAGGAACCCATGCTGCACCCCTTCGCGCGTGAAGTCGACTGTGGGCTTGATCGGCGAATTGCGCATGGCCTTACTCTTTGATGAACAGTTTGCGCGGTGTATTGCAGAACGTCTCGGCGCCCGTGGGCGTGATGAGGATGCTCTCGGTGATTTCCAGGCCCCAGTCCTTTTGCCAGAGCCCGGGCATGAAATGGAAGGTCATGCCGGGTTCAAGCACAGTGCGGTCGCCGGGACGCAGGCTCATGGTGCGTTCGCCCCAGTCCGGGGGGTAGCTCGCACCGATCGCGTAGCCGCAGCGACTGGTCTTCTCGATTCCGTAGCGTTTCAGCCGTTGGAAAAACGCGTTGGCGACATCCTCGCAGGTATTGCCCGGCCGCGCTTGCTCCAGACCGGCGTCGATGCCCTCGAGCACGGCTTGTTCAGCCTCAAGGAAATGCGCGGGCGGATGGCCCAGATAGACGGTGCGTGACTGTGGGCAGTGATAGCGTTTGTAGCAGCCGGCGATTTCGAAGAACGTGCCCGCATTGCCCGCCATCGGCGCATCGTTCCAGGTCAGGTGTGGCGCGGCGGCATCCCGGCCGGTGGGCAGCAGCGGCACGATGGCCGGATAGTCTCCTCCGTGACCTGGCACTCCCTGAATACCCGCCGCGTAGATTTGCGCCACAAGCTCGTTCTTGCGCATACCAGGCTCGATCACTTCCAGAATGCGCTGATGCATGCGCTCGACAATGCGTGCCGCCACACGCATATAACTTATCTCACGCGGGGACTTCACCGCTCTCTGCCAGTTCACCAGCCCCGTGGCATCCACCCATTGGGCATCGGGCAGGTTGCGGCGCAAGGCGGCGTATGCCGCGGCGCTGAAATAGTAATTGTCCATCTCGACCCCGATCCGACAGCGCAGGCAGCCAAGCCTGGCGACGACTTCTTGGCACAGGAGGTCCATGGGATGGCGTTCCGTCGACTGCACATAATAGTCCGGATAGCTTGCGATATGGTCACCCGCCATGTACACGGTGCGTTGGGCGCCGTAGGCATCCTGCTCCCGTCCATACCATACAGGTTCACCCTCCAGGGCCACCAGCACACACTGGTGCACGTAGAACGACCAACCGTCGTACCCCGTTAGCCACGCCATGTTGGTCGGGTCGCTGACGATCAGCAGCTCTATCCCGCGGGCCATCATGGCCTCCCGGGTCTTCTTCAGGCGTTGCGCATACTCGCCGCGCTCGAACGGCAGTTCGACGGCATTCGACGAGCCCGGTTCGTCCACCGCGAGAGGAATGTCAAGAGTATCCATGGTGTCAGATCCATACGTTGTCAGGATTGAAAATCGAGTCCAAGGCCGCTGCGCAGTGCGCGCGCATGGGCCAATGTCGCAATGGCTGTATCTTGCGCCCCGGTGCCGGTAAGATCACAAAGCGTGATGTCATCATCGCTCCTGCGCCCGGGGCTCTGCCCGGCAATGATCTGGCCCAGTTCGATCATGGGTGCGTCTTCGTCGATGGCGCCCCGCGCGATGGCGTGCCTCAGTTCGCCCAGGGCGCGTGCTTGGCTCAGCCGATCGCACACATACAAATCCACCGCCTTGACAGCGGTCGGTGATATCTCGTTCTTGTGGCCGGCATCCGACCCCATGGCGGTGATGTGCAGGCCCGGACGGAGATGATGTTCGAAGATCAGCGGGTGAGTGCTGGGGGTGGCGGTGACGGCGATGTCGGCATCCGCCAGGGCCGTGTCCACATCGACGCAGGCTTGCACCGGCAATGACAACAGGCTCGTCATGCGCAGGGCGAAGCTGGCCGCCTTTTCCGGGTTGGGCGCCCAGACGGTTGCGGAAGACACCGGCCGCACAAGCGTCAGGGCCCGCAGTTGCAATCCGGCCTGCTCCCCCGCCCCGACGATGGCCACTTTGCTCGCGTCTGCCCGCGCCAACCAGCGAGCGGCCACCGCGCCCGCCGCCGCTGTGCGAATGGCGGTCAGGTAGCCGTTGTCCAGCAATAGCGACTGCAACAGACCCGTGCGGGCCGAAAGCAGCATCATCATCCCGTTCAGACTGGGCAGGCCAAGCTTCGGATTGTCGAAAAAACCCGGGCTGACCTTGATGGCGAAACTGTCGACACCCGGCAGATAAGCCGTCTTCACATCGACCTCGCCATTGGCCTCGGCAATGTCCAGACGCAGGATGGGCGGCATCACGACAGGCGCTGTGGCGAGCAGATGGAACGCCCGTTCCACGCAATCGACCGCCTCGGCATCCAGCGACACACAAGCGCGCAGATCAGCCTCGCTCAGAATCACGACCTTGGGCATGGGAACCTCGGAGAAATCTCAGTAAGGAGGGGAAACAGAACGGGCCAGCAGATCCAGATGTCGCGCCATGTCGATGTTCCGCCCGCTCACGATCAGAACCATGGGGCCCTGAACGGCCAGATCACCAACCAACCCATCCATGAGCGCCGCCACACCCACGGCGGCCGCGCCTTCGACGACCTCGCGTTCGTGGCGATACATATGCACGATGGCAGCGGCTATGGCCGCTTCGCTCGTCAACAGCGTTCGATCGCACAGATCACGCACCATGGAAAACGTAAGACGATTGTCAAGGCCGATGCCACCGCCAAGGGAGTCGGCCAGCGAAGGGGTCTCGTCGACCTGCACCGGATGCCCGGCCCGCAGGCTGGCATGCATGGCGCAGCCGCTTTCCATGGTGATGCCCACGACCGTTATGGCCGGCCTGGCCGCTTTTACCGCCAATGCGATGCCCGACAACAGGCCGCCGCCTGACAATGGCACGAGCACCGACCCTGTTTCAGGGAGTTGCTCCAGGATCTCGAGGCCGACAGTGCCTTGTCCCGCGATCACGTCCGGATGATCGAACGGAGGCACCATCACCAACCCATCTTCGGTCACGAACCGATCAGCCCGCGCCAGCGCATCGTCCTGGCTGTTCCCTTCGATGCAGACCTCTGCGCCGAGATCGCGAATGGCCTGGATCTTGTTCTGAGGCACCAGGGAGGACAGGCAGACCACGGCGCGCATGTCACGCTGGCGCGCAGCATAGGCCACAGCGCGGCCATGGTTGCCAGTAGAGGCGGTCACCACACCGCATTTCCGTTGAGCCTCATCGAGGTTCCCGATGGCATTGGCGGCGCCACGCAACTTGAAGCTGCCGGTAAGCTGGTGCGACTCCATCTTCAGATGGACGGGTGTTCCAGCCAGTTGCGACAGTACTGGAGAGTGTACGAGGGGAGTCCGACACACCCTTCCCGCCAATTTGTTCCGCGCCTGGTAGACATCACCGAGTGACAACGCCATCATAGTCACGACACCTTGGATTGTGTTGCGAATGAGTGTAGTACACCAATATTATTATTCTCATGTACTAGATCATTTCACATCAAGGACGGGAAAAGCCACAGACCAAACACTAGCCGGCAGAAAAAACATCCTGCGTCAGACGAAATCGTGGGCCAGCGGGTATTGTTCAAACGTGGAGCGCACCTCGACAAGCGCCCGTCGCGTTTCGTCGTCGTCGATGTCGGCGCCCACACACAGACGGAACGCCTTGGTGCGATGCGACTGGCGGACGGAGAACGGCTCTGGTGACGTCACGGCTATGCCACGGCGCCTGAGCACGCCGACCAATGTCTCCGTGCGCCAGTGGTCAGGCACGTTGACCCAGACAGACAGACCCGCTGGATGGTGCCATGCCACATAATCGCCCAGGATCTCATCCACCATGGCGTGGCGCTTCGCCAGGCGCTCCCTCTGTATCTGGATGAGATGTTCAGCCGTGCCGTCCTCTTGCCAGCGGGCGGCCACCTCGGCCATCAGCGGCGTGGCCATCCAGCTATTGACCCGCAGTATGCCATTGACCCGCAGGGCAAAGCGCGTGGGCACACTGAGATAACCAATCCGCAGTCCGGTCATGACGGATTTGGTGAAACTGGTGCAGTAGAAGCCGAGATCTGGCGCAAGCTGGCTGAGCGGGGGCGGACGCGTGTCGAGCAGCGGGCCATAAACATCGTCCTCCACGATGTAGACCCCATAACGCTGGGCGATCCGGACCAGGCTGCGGCGTCGAGCCTCTGGCATCACCACGCCCGTGGGATTGTGCAGGTTGGGAATGCAGACCAGTGCCGAGATGCGTTCGTTGGCGCAAACGTCCTCGAAATGGTCTGGCCGGATGCCGTATTCATCGATGTCGAGCCCCTTCAGCGTGAAACCCAGCACATGCGCGGCACCAATGACACCATGATCGGTAAGTTTCTCGCAGGCCACAGTGTCATCCGATCCCACCAGGGACGCCAGAGCCAGGAACACGGCGTGCGCGGCACCATTGGTGACGAGCACGGTATCCGGTGTGGACTCGACCCCCATGTGTGCCAACCATGCGACTGCCGCGGCACGATGACGATCGAATCCAGCGATGGGTCGGCAGTCGCGCATCCAGGGTTGGTCGGCTTCTCGCGACATGGCCGCGCAGATGTCACGCCAGGCGTGTTCGTGTTCAAGGGTATGAATGATGCGAGCCGTGGAAAAATCGGCTATGGAGCGTTCGCTGTGGTCGAGCATATACGACGACACCTGCTCCGTGACATTGCGCGACACAAAACTGCCGCGCCCCACCTCACAACGAATGAGGCCATCGCGTTCCAGTTCTTTGTAGGCGTTGGACACCGTCTGCACGCTGATGCCCAGCTCACGGCCGACATCCCGCTGGGGTGGAAGCCGCGCCCCGTCTGGCAAGCTGCCATTTTCGATGTCCCGGGTGATGGCCTGGACGAGTATCTTGTACTTTGCCTCGCCCCCGCGAAATGCAGCCAGCGCCTCGCGCCAGTGTTCCATGAAAATTCCTTTGGAGAAGGATTTTCGATTGTACTAGGATAATCCTATGATCCTCTAAACCTGTTACGTAACTCTGAATCGAGTTTGGGGCGACTTCGAAAAACCACCCGAAACAGTGCGCACGGCGATGCGTGCTGCTCACGCGCCGACACATCGCGGTATCGCCGCGCCAACGTCAGGCGCTCAATCCCTCAGGCCACCTTTTCGCCGTCGCGGGCCTCGCGGCACTGGCCTTCGCCATGATAGAGAACGGCACATACGGCTGGGCGTCGATGCCCATCGGCTGCGCCTTGATCCTTAGCGCTGCCGCCTTCACCGCCTTCATCGCGCGCGAACGACACAGCGCCACGCCCATCGTGCCGCGGACGCTGCGCCGCAACACGCGTTTCACCGCGGCCAACGGCATAGGTTTTTTCATCAATCTGGCCGCTTTCGGACAACTGTTCCTGATCAGCCTCTATCTGCAACAGGTTCGTGGAGACGACGCCTGGCGCATCGGGTTGGATCTCCTGCCCTTGTTGATGATGTTCACACTGGGCAACCTGGCGTCCGGAAAGGTCGGCGCGCGCTGGGGCACTCGTATGCCGCTGAGCCTGGGCCTGGCGTCCGCCGCCACATTGACCGCGGTGGTGACCGCGACGGCGACCATACTGCCCTATTGGCTCTTTGCCGCGCTGATCATGCTAATCAACCTGGGCGTGGGCATTGCCATACCCGCCATGACAGTGACTGTCATGGAAGTGGCCGGCCAGGATCACGCCAACATCGCGGCGGCGGCATTGAACGCCAATCGTCAGATCGGCGCCCTGATCGGCGTGGCGCTCATTGGAACGATCTTGCACAGCGCGCCGGCATGGCCGCGCTCCCTGCCCGTGACCTTCGGCTTGATCACGATGGGCTATCTGGTGGCGGCCGCGCTGGCCTTGCGCTACTTGCGCGGCGCCGCTCCCGGCGCGGCCACCACATTGCGCGGCGTCCCGGACTGAAACGCATCGATATTGTCCATGAGTTGATCGGCCAGCGATTGAATCGCCTCGTCGCTGGCCCACGCCACGTGGGGGGTGAGGATGAAATTGGGCAGATCCAGCAGGCGCATGAGGACGCTGTCTCCGGAAGGCGGCTCGGGGGTGGCGACATCAAAGCCCGCGCCACCCAGCCGCCCCGAGCGCAGGGCACGCTCGAGCGCCGCCTCATCGACCAGCCCGCCGCGTGCGGTGTTCACGAGCAAGGGCTTGCGCGTCATGAGGGCGAACTCCTTGTCACCGACCATGCCGCGCGTCTCATCGTTCAGTGGGCAGTGCAAGGTCAGAACGTCGCTTTGAGCCAGCACCTGTTCGAACGGGGTGTACCGTGCATCGGCCTGCGCCACACCCTTGCGTGCCGAGAAGACCACTCTCATGCCCAGCGCACGGCCGATGGTGGCCACCGCCTGACCCAACACGCCGCCACCGATGATGCCCAGCGTGGCCCCGGCCAGATCGCGGATCGGGTAATCAAAATAGCAGAACTGGCCTGATTCCTGCCAGCGCCCCGCCTTGACGGACTCCCGATATGCCACGATACTGCGGCGCAACGCGAAGATCAGGGCAAAAGTGTGCTCCGGCACGGTGTTCACGGCATAACCACGGATGTTCGACACCACAATGCCATGATCCGCGCAGGCTGGCAGGTCGATCACATCGGTTCCCGTGGCGGCCACGGCGATCATCCGCAGCCTCGACGCGCCCGACAGCGCCTCGCGGCCCAACCTGACCTTGTTGGTGATCACGATGTCCGCATCGGCGATGCGCGCCGCCACGTCACCCGGGGCCGTATGCTGATGCACGACAAGATCATGGGGAAACGACGCCGGCCGCAGCACGGTCTGCGGGGAAATCGTTTCCCGGTCGAGAAACACGATACGCGTGAACTTTTCGGACATGGAATGGTTCCAAGGAATGTCTTCATGGCGTCACCATCTCGGCGACGCCATCAGTCCGATATAGTAACGGTTTCACACCACGATCCAGTCTTCCGAACCACCCGGGCAGTGTGCCGCGACTTCCGCTTCACACCCGAAGACCCAGAACACAACAACAAGGCTGTCGCAAGGAGTTCGTCATGCTTTTTCCCCCGCTCGCCAACCTGTTCCGGTTTGCCACGTCTTCCATGATCGAAGCCTCCGAGGGTGCGGGAGCCCTCCCTGCCCGCTACCCCATCCGGGACTTTTTCAAGAATCCGCAACGTGGCTCATTCCGCCTGTCCGATGATGGCGCCACACTGGGGTTCATGGAGCCCGTGTCCATAGACGGCAAGCCGCCGCGCATGAACGTCTTCATCCAGACGCTGGCCGGCAGCACACCAACCGGAGCCTCTCGAAGGCTGACGGCCGAAACCGAGCGCGATGTGAGTGGTTTCTTCTGGAAAGGCAACGACACCATCCTGTACGAAAAGGATTTCAACGGGGACGAGAACTTCCACGTCGTGGCGGTCGACACTGCCAGCGGCGCCATCACCGATCTGACGCCTTTTCCAGGCGTGCGGGCTGGGGTCCAGGACGATCTCGAGGACGATCCCGACCACATTCTGATCAGCCACAACAAGCGTCGGGCGGAGGTCTTCGACGTCTATCGCGCCAACCTGCGCACCGGTGAACTGGCCCTGGTGGCGGAAAACCCCGGCAACATCGTTGGCTGGCAGGCCGACCACGAGGGCCGCATTCGCGCCGCCATCGCCAGTGACGGGCTCAACACCACCGTGCTGTATCGCAACGACGAGTCGCAACCTTTCCGCCCGATCATTCACACCGACTTCCGCACCTCGGTAGGTCCGCTGTTCTTCACCTTCGACAATCGCTCACTGTATGCGTTGAGCAATCGAGGCAGGGATTGCCTTGCCCTGGTCGTCATCGACCCGGAACGGCCGGACGACGAACGGCTCGTGTATCAAACCCCGGAAGTCGATCTCGATGGCGCAAGCTACTCGCGCCTGCGGAAAGTCCTGACCGAAGCCTCGTTCAACACCGACCGCCCGCACCACCATTTCTTCGACGACGTGGCGGCACGGCGCCATGAGGACCTCCGCGCACGGTTGCCGGGCTACGAAGTCGCCTTGCAGAGCGCGTCACGCGACGAGGCAAAATTCATCGTCGCCGCGTATAACGACCGTACACCTGGCGCACGCTATCTGTACGACGCCGAAAACCGCACACTCGACAAACTGGCCGATATCAACCCCGCGTTGCAAGAGGCCGACATGGCGCCCGTTCGCCCCGTTACCTACACTGCCCGCGATGGTCTGACGATCCACGGCTATCTCACGTTGCCGCCAGGGCGGCCCGCGCGCGCCCTGCCCTGCGTGATCAACCCGCATGGCGGCCCCTGGGCCCGCGATCATTGGGGGTTCAACCCCGAGGCGCAATTCCTGGCCAATCGCGGCTACGCGGTGCTGCAGATGAATTTCCGCGGTTCCACCGGCTATGGCCGAAAATTCTGGGAAGCCAGCTTCGGGCAATGGGGCCTGGCCATGCAGGACGATGTCACAGACGGGGTGCGGTGGCTCATCGATCAAGGCATCGCCGACCCGGCGCGCATCGCCATCTACGGCGGCAGCTACGGCGGTTATGCCACCTTGTCAGGCATCGTCGGCACGCCCGACTTGTACGCGGCGGCAATCGACTATGTGGGGGTGTCAAACCTGCTCACCTTCATGAACACCATTCCGCCTTACTGGAAACCCATGCTGGAAAAGATGCACTGCATGGTCGGTGACCCCGTGCATGACCGCGACCGCCTGGTGGCCACGTCGCCTGCGCTGAACGCCGACCGGATCCGCACCCCGCTGTTCATCGCACAGGGCGCGCACGACCCGCGTGTCAACAAGGCCGAGAGTGACCAGATGGTCGCCGCGCTGAAAAAACGCGGTGTGGACGTGGATTATCTCGTCAAGGACAACGAAGGCCACGGTTTCCACAACGACGAGAACAAGTTCGAATTCTACGAACGCATGGAAGCGTTTCTGGACAAACATCTGGGCCCCCGCGGATGACGGCCCCCCATCCACGCATGCCTGCGGCGCGATGACCCGCTCAAAAGATCCCAGGGGAAATGGCGATAGAATGAAGGCCGTTCATCCCGGAACTCGAGTGTGCCGCTCCGCCAGTGTTTTCGTCTTGAATGCACGAATCACTCAAACCGCACACCCTAGCCACATCATCAGCCATCGACTTCAACCATGAAACTTTATTATCTTCCCGGCGCCTGCCCCCTGGCCGCGCACATCGTCCTTGAATGGACGGGCGCGCCCTACGAACTCCAGCAGGTCAGCCGCACAGAAATCAAAGAACCCGCCTATCTGAAGATGAATCCCCTGGGCGCCGTCCCGGTTCTGCAAAACGACGGCATCACGCTCACCCAGAACGCGGCCATTCTCGAATATCTATCCGAACTCCACCCCGGGGCCGACCTGGTCGGCAAGACCAAGGAAGAGCGCGCGGAAACCCGGCGCTGGCTGGGGTTCTGCAATTCCGACCTGCACCGGACGTTCAGCCTGGTGTTCAGCGCGGCGGCGTACGTGTCCGACCCCAAGGTTCAGGAAGAGTTGGTCCGCAACGTCATGAACCGGCTGCACACGTTGTTCGGTATCCTGAATGACCAATTGAAAGGTAAGACCTGGCTCACGGGCAAGCGCTCGATCGCTGACCCTTACCTGTACACGGTGATGCGCTGGGCCAAGGGCAAACAGGTCGACCTGGCCGGCATGGCCGACCTGGAAGCCTTCTTCCAACACATGTCGGCTGACACCGGTGTGCAAGCCGCGCTGAAGGCCGAAGGCCTGTCCTGATGCGCCGCGTCTGGGTGGGTGGCGCTACCCGCCCAGGTACGCCTTGCGCACGTCATCGTTGACCAGAAGATTGGCGCCGGAGTCGGCCAGCACCACCCGGCCCGTTTCCAGCACATAACCCCGATCGGCCACTTGCAAGGCTTTATTGGCGTTCTGCTCGACCAGGAACACGGTCACACCTTGCTCGCGGATGGTGCGGATGATGTCGAATATCTGTGCGATGATCAGCGGCGCCAGGCCCAACGTGGGCTCGTCCAGCAACAGCAGCTTTGGCCGCGTCATGAGCGCGCGCCCTATGGCCAGCATCTGCTGTTCGCCACCGGACATGGTCCCCGCGCGCTGATTGGCGCGTTCACGCAGACGCGGAAACAAGCCATAGACGTGCTCCAGGCCCGCGTGGATTTCCATCTTGCTCAGGAAGAACCCACCCATTTTCAGGTTTTCCGACACCGTCAGGTCGGGAAAAACGCGACGCCCCTCGGGTGAGATGGCGATGCCCCGGCGCATGATCATATGGGTGCTGTCGGCGGTGATGTCCCGTTCTTCGAAAAACACGCGTCCGGCACTGGCCTGGGGCGTGCCGCAGACCGTCATCAGCAGGGTCGTCTTGCCGGCGCCATTGGCGCCGATCAGTGTGACGATCTCACCTTGGTTGACCTCGATGGACACATCGTTCAGCGCCTGAATGGCCCCATAATGCGTGTGAACGTTTTCCAGCTTCAGCATTTATTCTTCCCCCAGGTAGGCCTTGATGACCCGAGGGTCCGCCCGGACCTCGGCGGGCCCACCCGTGATGATGGGGCGGCCATGCTCCATCACCATGATCCTGTCGGACACGCCCATCACCAGGCTCATGTCGTGCTCGATGAGCAGCACGGCGACCCCGAACTCCCTGCGCAACCGATCGATCAGCGTTTGAAGATCCCGCTTTTCCTGGGGATTGAGGCCCGCGGCCGGCTCATCGAGCATGAGCAGCCGTGGCCGGGTGATCATGCAGCGCGCGATTTCAAGTCTGCGCTGGTGGCCATAGGCCAGCGTTCCCGCGTCACGGTTGGCGAGCGCCCGGATCCCCATGAATTCCAGCCATTCAACCGCCCGATCCAGCGCGTCGCGCTCGGATTTCCGATACGAAGACACTTTCAGCAATCCTTGCAGCAAACCGGTCTGGATATGCATGTGCTGAGCCACGAGCAGATTCTCGAGGACGGTCAGGCTCTTGAAGAGGCGCACGTTCTGAAACGTGCGCACCAGCCCCTTGCGCGCCACCTTGTGGCTGGATAGACCGTTGATCGGGGTGCCATCCATTGTGATGGTCCCGGTGGTGGGTTTGTAGAACCCGCCCACGCAGTTGAACACCGTGGTCTTGCCCGCGCCGTTCGGCCCGATGATGGCGAACACCTCGTCACGGCGAACGTCGAATTCGACCGCGTCGACGGCCAGCAGTCCGCCGAAGCGCATGGTCAGACCGGAAACACTCAGCAACGTGTCGTTCATGATGCCAGCTCCACCTGCGGCCGCTTCACAGGCAGCAGACCCTGCGGCCGCCACATCATCATCAAGATCATCACCAGCCCGAACACCAGCATGCGGTACTGCGCGAATTCACGCGCCAACTCGGGCACCACAGTGATCAGAATGGCGGCCAGGATGACGCCGAGCTGGGATCCCATGCCGCCCAGCACCACGATGGACAAAACCAGGGCCGACTCGATGAACGTGAAGGATTCCGGATTGACCAGCCCCTGCCGCGCGGCGAAAAACGCCCCGCCCAGCCCCGCGAACGTGGCTCCCATGGTGAACGCCGACAATTTGATGCGCGTGGGGTTGAGCCCCAGCGAACGACAGGCGATCTCGTCTTCGCGCAAGGCCTCCCAGGCCCGGCCTATGGGCATGCGGATGACCCGGGTGGAGACGAACAACGCGAAAAAGACCAGCAACAATGTCGCCAGGTACATATAGATGATGATGTCCTGATTGTTGAAGCTCCACCCCATGAGCTGATGAAATGTGACCACGCCTTCCGGGGCGCGGCGCAGCATGGGATAACCGAACACGGTGGGCTTGGGAATACCCGAGATCCCGTCGGGGCCACCGGTCAGCCCATACAGGTTGATGAGCATGAGACGGATGATCTCGCCGAATCCCAGTGTGACGATCGCCAGATAATCGCCGCGCAGTCGAAGCACCGGGAAACCCAGCACGAATCCGAACAGCGCCGCCACGGCGCCGGACAGAGGCAGCGCTTCCCAGAAGCTCCAGCCGGCCCAGTGATACAGCAAGGCATAGGTATAGGCGCCGACGGCGTAAAACCCCACAAAACCCAGGTCGAGCAACCCCGCGAAGCCCACCACGATGTTCAACCCCAGGCCCAGCATGATGTAGATGAGCACCAGGGTGGCCAGATCGACCTGGGCCCGATTGCCAAAGAACGGCCACACCAGCGCGATCAGAATCAGCAGAACCAGGCCTTTGCGCCGCACGGAATCGGTGATCGCGGGCAGCGACGGCAGGCTCATGCGGCGGCTCATCGACGACTTGATCGCCGGCCGCATGAGCTGGGCCACGAACACGATCACCATGCCCATGACGATCATGGGCCACTGGGGTTGCAGATCCGACTGCATGCCATGGGTGATGATGCGAAAGCCGAACACCGGCGCGATCAGGATGCCGGACATCAGCGCCGCGATCAGCGCGTTGGTGAAATTGCTTTTAACCATCAGACTTTTTCCACTTCGGGTTTGCCCAGCAGGCCGGTGGGCCGGAACAGCAGAATGAACACCAGCAGGCCAAAGGCGACGATGTCCTTATATTGAGATGAGATGTAGGCGGCGGCGAAGGTTTCAGCCAGCCCCAGCAACACACCGCCCAGCATGGCGCCCGGGATGCTGCCGATGCCTCCCAGCACGGCCGCGGTGAAGGCTTTGATTCCCGCGATGAAGCCAATGAACGGATTGAGCTTGCCGATCGCCAGCGCGATCAGCACACCGCCCACCGCCGCCAGCATGGCGCCCAGCACGAACGTGAAGGAAATGATGCGGTTGGTGTCAATGCCCAGCAGATTGGCCATGTGCAGATCCTGTGAGCAGGCGCGCGACGCCCGACCCGTGCGGGAATGCTTGATGAAAAGTGACAATCCGATCATCAACAGCACCGTGACCACGATGATCATGATGCGCGAATACGATGCCGTCACCTGGAATGTCGAGGCTCCCAGGGTGAACTGAAACGACCCCTTGATGAGTTGCGGCACAGCCAGATCACGCGCGCCTTGGCCTATGGCCACCCAGTTTTCAAGGAAAATGGACATGCCGATGGCCGAAATCAGCGGCACCAGCCGCGGACTGTGACGCACTGGCAGATACGCCAGTTTTTCCGTCGCGTAACCGTACACCCCGGTGACAGCCACGGCGACCAGGATCATGATCAGCACGACCACCGGCAACGGCAGGCCGCTGTTGGCCCCGATGGCCGACAACGTCACCAGCCCTACGTACGCGCCAATCATGTAGATGTCGCCATGGGCGAAGTTGATCATGCCGATGATGCCATACACCATCGTATATCCAATGGCTATCAACGCATAGATGGCTCCCAGCGACAGGCCGTTGAAGAATTGTTGCGTAAGTTGGGGAAGCAAGTCAGACATGGAAACGAATCTTCCTGAATATCGGCGGCGAACACCGCCACATGGTCGCAAACGGACAATCGAAAGCCCCACCCCTTTCCCGGGATGAAGCCGTCATGCCCAATGGGCCTGGCTAGGGTTTGCTCACGTGGAGAGGGGTTTGCGCGCCACGCCGAAGGCGATGAGAACAGGTATTGCGCCAGTTGACTGTGTGGGCGCGAAGCGGGACGAATACCCGCATCGGAAATCGTGGGCGGCGCGAAAACACGCTATGCCGGATTGCGGCCGGCGCGAGGCCGGCAATGCCAGTGTTATGAATTCCATGAGATCACTTCCCCTCTGTGCCCCCGTACAACCGGCTTTTACCCTTCGTGGGGGAAACCGTTGCTGCCGCGAGCCCTTGTTCTGGATGCCGATTTATACGACGGCAGGCGTATTCTGGGCACATGTGGCCCGACTGTCACTACGGAGAACCCCTGAAACGACACCGCGCCGCAACCGTTGGCAGCGCGAGTCGTCAAAACCTTGTTTTCATCTGGTCACCGCATCGCACCGCAAACTGAAGCCGCCGTTCTACTTCAGTGAAATTCGGCGGCCATGGCGGCCGCGCGATCACGCGCGGCCGCCATGGCCCGCGCGACGATGGATTCGAAGCCTTCCTGACGGAAGACCTGGAGGGCCGCCGCCGTGGTGCCGCCCTTGGACGTCACCCGTTCGCGCAACTGCGCGGGCGTTTCCGGTGACAGCGCCGCCAACTGCGTCGCGCCGCGCAGGGTGCCCAGAGCCAGCGTACGAGCCTGGTCCGCCGCCAGGCCCTGCGATACCGCTGCCGCGATCATGGCCTCCAGGAGCAGGAACACGTATGCCGGCCCGCTGCCCGACAGCGCGGTGACCGCATCTATCATGGCGTCGCTATCGACCCATACCACTTCACCCACCGCGCGGAGAAGCTGCTCGGCGAGGGTCTTGTCTTCCGTCGAAACCCCCGACAACGCCATCAGACCACTCACGCCCTCACCGATCAAGGCCGGTGTATTCGGCATGCACCGCACCAACCGGGTATGGGGATGGTCGCCACCCAGCCATTCGGCCATGGTGTCGGCGCGCACCCCCGCGGCGATGCTGACAACCAGTGTGCCGGGACGAAGGAAGGGCCGGCAGGCATTGACTGCTTCCCTCATGGCCTGCGGCTTGACCGCGAAGATCCAGACATCGTGCCGCCCGAGCTCGGGGCCGGCGGCGGGTGCCGTGGACACCCCGCGCCGCGCCCAGCCCTCCAGGGTGGGTGCGTACGGATCGATGACATGGACATCGGACGCGCCACAACGCTTGCCGATCAGCCCCGACGCCAGCGCGCTGGCCATATTGCCGCCGCCAATGAAGGCGAGCTTGAGTTCTTTCGTCATACGGACACCAAGTTTTTAAAAAAAATATCGACCCGGGCCGCCATTGTAAGGTTTTTCAGCGCCACCCCTCAGCCTGATCCATCGTCAACGCCCGCCCCGACCCAAGACGATTCACGTAATCTCTCGTTGACCACGCGGGCGGATTATCTGTACATTCCGGGTTATCTGGACACTTTTCTGATCATCCGGGAATTCATCAGATTGTAAACAGCGTGTCATAGACTACTGAACGAAGCCGGCCATCCTTCCATAACAACGGCCGGCATTTCTAGGAGAATGGCTCATGCGAGCAAAGCATTTTGCACTATCCCTGTCCTTGGCCGGCATGATCGCCGCGATGGGGACGGCCTCGGCGGCGACCACCATCACGTTCTGGCATGCGATGCAAGGTCCGCTCGGGCAACGCGTCGACCAGATGGTCGACGAATTCAACAAGAGTCAGAACGAATACGTCGTCAAGGCCATCTACAAGGGCAACTACAACGAAGCCATGAATGCCGGGATCGCCGCGTTCCGCGCCGGCAACGCCCCTGACATCCTGCAGGTCTTCGAAGTGGGCACAGCCACCATGATGTACGCCAAGGGCGCCATCGAACCCGTTCAGGAAATGTCCGACAAGGCCGGCAACCCCATCAACCCCAAGGACTTCCTGGGTGCCGTGGCCAGCTATTATTCGTCCCCCAACGGCAAATTGGTCTCCATGCCGTTCAACAGTTCGACACCGGTTTTCTATTACAACAAGGACGCTTTCAAGAAGGCCGGCCTCGACCCCAACAAGCCGCCGCGCACCTGGGAAGGCGTCGAAGCCGATGCCAAGAAACTGCGCGCCGCCGGCATGGAGTGCGGCTACACCTCCGCTTGGCCCGCCTGGGTCCTGCTTGAGAACTTCAGCGCCTGGCACAACGTTCCGTACGCCTCAGAAAACAACGGCTTCGGCGGTCTGGGCGCACGCCTGGAAATCAACAAGCCCATCTACGTCCGCTTCATGACCTTCCTGCAGAAGATGTCCAAGGAAGGCACATTCACGTACGGCGGCCGGGGCGACGCCGCCAACGCACTGTTCATCTCGGGCAAATGCGGCATGTACACGGGTTCCAGCGGTACCCGCGCCAACATTGTGAAGAACGGCAACTTCTCGTTCGGCACGTCGGAACTGCCCTACCTCACCGGCGTCAAGGGCGCGCCGCAGAACTCCATCATCGGCGGCGCGTCGCTGTGGGTGTTCGCCAAGAAATCACCCGCGGTCTACAAAGGCGTGACAGCGTTCTTCAAGTTCATCTCCAGCCCCAAACAGGCCGCCGCCTGGCACCAGGATACCGGGTATGTGCCAGTCACCAAGGCGGGCTACGAACTGACCAAAAAGTCGGGCTTCTATGAAAAGAACCCCGGCACCGAAGTCGCGGTCAAGCAGCTCGACGCCAACACCACCAAGAACTCGCGCGGTATCCGTCTGGGTTATCTGCCCCAGATCCGCGACATCGAAAACGGCGACATGGAGAATATCTTCGCCGGCAAGATCAGCCCCAAGGCCGGTCTCGACGACATGGTCAAACGTGGCGACGAACTGCTGGTGCGTTTCCAGAAAGCGGTCAAGTAACCAGCTCTCTGTGTGGTAGCAAAGTGGTGGGGGGCG
>DASTNK010000141.1:0-19526 GCA_035720945.1 Burkholderiaceae bacterium | reverse complement strand
GGCGTGAACCAGCTTGTGGACGAGCATATCGCGGACGTCGAGACACGCATCAACGAACTGCTTGCGCTCAAACGACAACTCCACACGCTTCGCGAACATTGCCGGCAGGAGCAATCCATGTCTGCCTGCGGTATTCTGCACGAATTGACCACCATGAAAACCGCCCCACTCCCCAGGAGCCATCCATGCAATACACCAAGCTCGGATCCACCGGCCTGACCGTGTCCCGTCTTTGTCTGGGCACCATGACCTTCGGGCTACAGATCGAGGAGGCCGCCGCCCGGGCCATCCTGGATGAAAGCGCCGCGCAGGGCATCACGTTCATCGACACGGCCGACGTGTATCCGCTGGGGGGTGACCTTCATACAGCGGGGCGAACCGAGGAAATCGTGGGCCGCTGGCTGAAGGGTCGACGCGACGATTTCGTGCTGGCCACCAAGGCCGTCGGCAGGATGGGCCCGCACGAATGGGACCTGGGCGCGTCACGCAAGCACCTGATCAGCGCGATCGATGCCTCGTTGCGCCGCCTCGACACGGATTACGTCGATCTCTATCAACTGCATTCCGACGATCAGACCACCCCGCTGGACGAAACACTGGAAGCTCTCGATGCCATCGTGCGCAGCGGCAAGGTGCGTTATATCGGCGTGTCGAATTTCCTGGCCTACCGCCTGGCCAAGGCTCTGGGGCGGTCGGATGCGCGCAACCTCGCCCGCCTCGTCTGTGTGCAGCCCCGCTACAACCTGCTGTTCCGCCAGATCGAACGGGAACTGCTGCCGCTGTGCGCCGAAGAGAAGCTCGGCGTGATCAGCTACAACCCGCTGGCGGGCGGGCTGCTCACCGGCAAGCATCATCGGGACACCAAGCCCGAGGGCGGGCGGTTCACCCTGGGTACGGCCGGAGGCATGTACCAGAAGCGGTACTGGCACGAACGGGAGTTCGCCACCGTCAGCCAGTTGGTCGATGCCGTGCGCGACAGCGGGCTGTCGCTCACCACCGCCGCCGTCGCCTGGGTGCTGGCCAACCCAGCCGTCACCTCGGCCATCATCGGCGCCAGCCGGCCTGAACAGTTGAAGGACGTGATCGCGGCGGCTGAGACGACGCTGGACAACAACCTGAAGGCACATCTTGATGAACTGACGCACGACTACCGTATGGGCGACGCGGCGCGATAGGGCCCTGGCGGGCGCTTTCAATCCCGATACGCTGACCATCCCGTGGCTGCTGGTCTTTATTGCCAGTCTCTGCGGGATTGCCCGCGTCAAGTAACCGATCCCTCACATGACTTATCCAGACAACACCGCCGCCATCAACCGCCCAGCCCCGTTATCCGACGCAGCGCAGCGCGCCAATATCTGGCGGCTTTCCATCGCCCAGGCCTTGGCGGGTGCCAATTCGGTGGTGACCTATGCCACCGGGGCCATCGTCGGCGACCAGCTCGCCCCGACGCCCATGCTGGCAACGTTGCCCATTTCGATTTTCGTCATCGGGATGGCCGCCTGCACCCTGCCGGTGGGCGCCATCGCCCGGCGCCACGGTCGACGCACCGCATTCCTGGCCGGAACTTCCACCGGGGTCCTGGCCGGCCTGTTCGCTGCGCTCGCGGTCGTCATGGGGTGGTTTTGGCTGTTCTGCCTGGCGACCCTCCTGGGCGGCGCCTACGCCGCCGTGGTGCTCACTTTCCGATTCGCCGCCGCCGATGGCGTGGCGCCCGGGAAGCGCGCGCGTGCCTTGTCATTGGTCATGGCGGGCGGTGTCGCCGCCGGGGTGTTCGGGCCGCAACTCGTGACCTGGACCATGGATCTGTGGCCGCCACATCGATTCACCGCCACGTTTTTCATACAGGCCGCGGTGGCGGCCATTTCGGCTTTCGTGTTGCTTGGCGTGCGCCTGCCCACGCCGACCCGCACCGAGATCGCCGCTGGCCGGCCGTTGATCGAAATCGTGCGGCAACCCCGGTTCATTGCGGCCGCTGTTTGCGGCGCCGTGTCCTACCTGCTGATGAATTTCCTCATGACGGCGGCGCCGCTCGCCATGCACATGACCGGCCATTCACAAACCTCGGCCAACAACGGCCTGCAGTGGCACGTCGTGGCCATGTACGCCCCCAGTTTCTTCACCGGCGGCCTCATCACGCGTTTCGGCGCCGGCCGTGTCTCCCTGACCGGCATGGCGCTCATCGGCCTGGCTGCGGTGGCCGGCCTGGGCGGGACCGATGTCACCCACTTCTGGCTGGCGCTGATTCTGCTGGGCATGGGCTGGAATTTCGGGTTTCTCGGCGCCTCCGCGCTGGTCCTGGAATGCCACCGACCGGAAGAGAAAACACGCGTGCAGTCATTCAACGACTTCATCGTCTTCGGCCTGATGACCATAGGCTCGCTTGCCTCCGGCGCCCTGCTGACCGCTTTTGGCTGGGACATGGTGCTATGGGTATCGTTCGTGCCGCTCGCGCTGGCCGTCGGGGTGCTAATGGTCGCCAGGCGAGGCGGGACGGGCCGCGTCAAGCGGGAGGCCGTGTGATAAGCGGTTCATGGGGCCGCCTTATAGAGAGGTTCGCAAGAAGAACAGCGTGCCGCTGCTGGTGAACACGCCGACCCGATCAAGCAGGCGGGACGCCACAGCGGCGGTGGTGACCTGTCAGTCTAGGCATCAATCGCCCTTTCCCGCCTGTTTTTACATAAGCGCCACTACCATAGTGATCCATTTTCCACGGTCAAATACAAGCAAAAAGCCCCGACATTAAAGAAATGCCGGGGCTTTGCACTACTTTTTATAAACACTAAAAACTAGTGTTGCCTAGAACGGAATATCGTCATCCATATCAGCCAGATTCGTGGCCGGCGCAGCCGCCGGGCGCGGTGCTGCGGCGCGCTGCTGCGACTGTTGGCGCGGCTGTGGTGCCGCGCCACCGTATTCCGTTCCGCCGAAATCACCGCCCTCACCGCGCCCACCCAGCATTTGCATCTGGTCGGCCACGATGTCGGTGCTGAAACGGTCGGCGCCGGTTTCCTTGTCTTGCCACTTGCGGGTTTTCAAGCGACCCTCGATGTACACGGAACGACCTTTCTTCAGGTATTCACCCGCGATTTCGGCCAGGCGGTTGTAAAACACGACGCGATGCCATTCGGTCTCTTCGCGCTTTTCGCCCGAGGCCTTGTCCTTCCACTGCGAGGTGGTGGCGATGGACACGTTGCAAATGGCCGCGCCGTCGGGGCTGTAGCGGACTTCCGGATCTCGCCCGAGGTTGCCGACGAGTATGACTTTGTTGACTGAGGCCATGGTGGTATCCCCTTGCTTGGAATGTCAGATGATGATGATTATCGGCCCAAACCAGAGACTGCTGGGCTGATTTTCGTGATGTACGATTGGCCGATATTGTCCCGGCCTGGAAACAACCGGGCGGGATGCACCCGGAGCATGGTGGCACCGCCTGCGGGCGTGCCACCACAAAACGGCCAAAGCGCCATCGTACCGGTTGCCCTGCCTTGCCGGCAACCCGAAGGGCCTCAACGCCTTTCCTCAGCCCCCGTACTTGAACCCGCGGGCAACCAGGAACCACGCGAACAACAGAACCGCGGCCACCAGGAACACCTCCGATGTCCCGGCGTGCTGGGCGAGCACGCCGCCCACCACGCCACCGGAAAACACCCCGAGCGCCTGAGCGGTATTGTAGAACCCCAGGGCCAGCCCCTTGAACTCGGGTGGCGCCACCCGGGAAACCAGGGACGGCTGCAGGGCTTCCAGGATGTTGAAGGCAATGAAAAAGCCCACCATCAGGATAACCAGGGTGTAGAACCCGTGGCTGGCCAAGGGCAGCAGCCCCAGCACCACGACCAGTCCGGCCACCGATACCTGCAGCGCCAGCCTGTGGGCATGTCGTGTTTCGGTATAGAACACGGCGGGCACCATCAGCACGAACGACACCAGGATGACCGGCAAGTAGACTTCCCACAGATGCGATTCGGTGTAGCCGCCAAGGTGCTGCAACAGGCCGGGCGCCACCATGAAGATCGACATCAGCGTGAAATGCAGGCAATACACACCGAAGTTCAGGCGCAGCAGGTCGCCGTGGTGCAGCACGTCGCGCGCGCTGGCCTGCACGATGGGCGTTTCGCTTGGCGTGACGACGGGCACGACGAAGGTGGCGATCAGCAGGCACACGAAGCCCAGCAGGCTGATGGCCCAGAACAGGCCTGACAGGCCGAACGCCCCCACCAGCAGCGGGGACAGGACCAGTGACACGGCAAAAGCAATGCCGATGGAGCCGCCCACCATGGCCATGGCGCGTGTCCGCACCTCGGGCCGGGTGGCGTCGGCGACCCAGGCGGTGATGGCGGCGGACACGGCGCCCAAGCCCTGGACGACACGCCCGACGATGATCCAGTCGATGTTGGGCGCGAGCGCGCAGATGACGCCCCCCACGATGAACAGCAGCAGGCCTGCGACGATGATTGGCCGGCGGCCATAGCGGTCGGAGGCCATGCCCAGCGGCACCTGCAGGATCGCCTGCGTCAGGCCGTAGGCACCCAGGGCCAGGCCCACTTTGGTGGCGTCATGGCCGCCGGGAATGGACAGCGCCGCCACGGCGAACACCGGGGTCAGCAAGAACAGGCCCAGCATGCGGGCCGCGAACAGCAAGGCCAGGGTGACGCTGGCGCGGCGCTCGACAGGGTTGAGTTTGAGACGGGTGCGCCGGGAGTGGCCCTCTCCGGCAGTGTGATTCGTCATGGGAAGTCCAGGTGACAGCCAACAGGAGAAAAGACGGCCCTGCCCGCCGGCGCCCCGCCCAGATTCGCGCATTCGGGAGATCGAGTGGTGAATCAACGAGGCGAAACGTCAGGAAGCCGGCTAGGCCATAAGGCGCAAGGATCCGCGCCACGCGCTATAGTAGCAAGTTGGCCTTTGAACTACCTGAAAGCCCATGCCCACGACCAGCTCGACAGATCGGGCGCGACAACTCGACCCCATCTGACGAAATCGTCGGCCAAAATCTGCGAAACCAGACGAACAACCGAATACCGGAACCCGACCACACCCACAATGCACGCGAAACCCAAAGAGGCGATTCGAATTCGGGGTGCCCGCACGCACAACCTGAAGAACATCTCCATCGACCTGCCCCGCCACCAGCTCGTGGTCGTGACGGGGCTGTCGGGGTCGGGGAAGTCGTCGCTCGCGTTCGACACCTTGTACGCGGAAGGGCAGCGCCGTTACGTGGAAAGCCTGTCGGCCTATGCCCGGCAGTTCCTGCAGCTGATGGACAAGCCCGACGTGGACCTCATCGAAGGCCTGTCACCGGCCATTTCCATCGAGCAGAAGGCGGCCGGGCACAACCCGCGCTCCACCGTGGGCACCATCACCGAGATCCACGACTACCTGCGCCTGCTGTACGCCCGCGTGGGCACGCCATACTGCCCCGAACATGGCCTGCCGCTGCAAGCGCAAAGCATCAGCCAGATGGTCGACAAGGTTCTGGCCTGGGCGCCCGATACGCGCCTGGCGGTGCTGGCGCCGCTCGCGCGCGACCGCAAAGGCACATTCGAAGAGGAATGCGCCCGGCTGCAGGCGCAAGGGTTCGTGCGCCTGCGCGTGAATGGCGACATGGTGGAACTCGACCGCCTGCCGCCGCTGCAAAAGAACCAGAAGCACGATATCGATGTCGTCGTCGACCGCCTGCGCAACCGGCCCGCCAGCCGGCAGCGTCTGGCTGAAAGCCTGGAAACCGCCGCCGGCCTGGCGGATGGCCGCACCACCGTGCTGAACATGGATTCCAGTGAGGAGCAGACCTTCTCCAGCCATTATGCCTGCCCAATCTGCGGGCACAGCCTGACCGAGCTCGAGCCGCGTCTGTTCAGTTTCAACAATCCGGTCGGCGCGTGTCCGGACTGCGACGGACTGGGCCACGTCGATTTCTTCGACCCCAAGCGGGTGGTGGCGTTCCCCGAGCTCAGCCTGGCCAGTGGCGCCATCAGCGGCTGGGATCGCCGCAACACGTTCAGCTATACCGTGCTGGGCAGCCTGGCCGCGCATTATGGCTTCGATCTCGAGACCCCTTTCCAGGATCTTTCCGAAGACGCCAGGCAGCGTGTGCTGTATGGCTCGGGCAAAGAGGAAATCAGCTTTCTCTACATGACCGAGAAAGGCCGTCCGGTCACGCGCAAGCATCCGTTCGAAGGCGTCATTCCCAATCTCGAGCGCCGTTGGAAAGAGACCGACTCCAGCACCGTGCGCGAAGAACTGGGCAAGCTGCGCCACACCAAGGTTTGCCCGGCCTGCGAGGGCTCACGCCTGCGCGCCGAGGCGCGCAACGTGTTGATCGGCAACGACGATGGGCCGGGAGAGCGGCGCGGGCGTGCCATCTTCGAGGTCGAAGCGTTGCCGCTGTCGGCCTGTCTGGGTTGGTTCGAGGCCCTGGAGCTGGAAGGCGGCAAGCGCGATATCGCCGAGCGCATCGTGCGCGAGATCGCGGCGCGGCTGGAATTCCTGAACAACGTCGGGCTGAGCTACCTGAGCCTGGACCGCAGCGCCGACACCATCTCAGGCGGCGAGGCGCAGCGCATCCGCCTGGCCAGCCAGATCGGCTCGGGCCTGACCGGCGTCATGTACGTGCTGGACGAGCCGTCAATCGGCCTGCACCAGCGCGACAACGACCGTCTCATCGAGACACTCAAGCATCTGCGCGACCTGGGCAACAGCGTCATCGTGGTCGAGCACGACGAGGACATGATCCGTTCGGCCGATTTCGTCGTGGACATGGGCCCCGGCGCGGGCGAGCACGGCGGCGAAATCGTGGCGCACGGCACGCCCGACGATCTCGCGCGCATGGAACAATCGCTGACCGGCCAGTACCTGAGCGGCGCCCGCCGCATTGCCATCCCGCCGCGGCGCCCAGTCACCGCCGACCTGCCCCGGCTGGAAATAAAGGGCTGCCGCGGCAACAACCTGAAATCCGTGGATCTGGCCATCCCCGCCGGGCGGCTGGTCTGCGTGACCGGCGTTTCGGGCTCGGGCAAATCGACGCTCATCAACGACACCCTGGCGACCGCCGTGGCGCAGCGCCTGCACCGGGCCCAGACCGAGCCGGCGCCCTACGATTCGATCGACGGCCTTTCGCACTTCGACAACATCATCACCATCGACCAGAGCCCCATCGGCCGCACGCCGCGCAGCAACCCCGCCACCTACACCGGCATGTTCACGCCCATACGCGAACTGTTCGCCGGCGTGCCGGAGGCGCGCACCCGGGGTTACGGGCCGGGGCGCTTCTCGTTCAACGTGAAGGGCGGCCGCTGCGAAGCCTGCCAGGGCGACGGCGTGGTGAAGGTGGAGATGCATTTCCTGCCCGACATGTACGTGCCCTGCGATGTCTGCAACGGCCGGCGCTACAACCGGGAAACCCTGGACATCCGCTACCATGGCCACAACATCAGCGATGTGCTGGAACTGACCGTTGAGCAGGCGCTCGCGCATTTCAGCGCGGTGCCCGCCATCGCCCGCAAGCTCAACACGCTGATGGATGTGGGCCTGTCGTACATCCGGCTGGGGCAGAACGCCACGACGCTGTCAGGCGGTGAGGCGCAGCGCGTGAAGTTGTCGCAGGAACTGTCCAAGCGCAGCACCGGCCGCACGCTGTACATCCTGGACGAACCCACCACCGGCCTGCATTTCCAGGACATCGCACAGCTGTTGGACGTACTGCGCCAGTTGGTGGACGCCGGCAACACGGTGGTCATCATCGAGCACAACCTCGACATCATCAAGACCGCCGACTGGGTCGTCGACCTGGGCCCCGACGGGGGCGATGCGGGCGGCACCCTGGTCGCGCAGGGCACCCCCGAAGACATCGCCGCCTGCGCGGCCAGCCACACCGGCCGCTATCTCAAGCCGCTGCTGGTCACGCCACACAACCCCAGATAGTGGGGGATACTCCGCTTGCGCGGTTCTCGCGCCAATGCCGAGGGAGCGAACCGTATTGTTGCGGGACACTCTCGGTGGCGCCTCACCAGACCATTGCGTCATCCCCCAGCACCTTGCCCATGGCAAGCGCCGCTTCCCGCATCACTGGCACTGATTCCAGCAGGAACGCCATGGAAATCCGGGCGGTGGGTCCATGGCAGGCCACGGCGGCGATCATGCCGCCCGTGGCATTCAGCACCGGCACGGACACCGCCACCATGCCCAGCACGAACTCTTCCTGATCAACCCCCACGCGCCGTTGCCGGATCGTCGCCAGTTCGCGCTCCAGCAGCACACGATCGGTGAGGGTTTTAGGCGTGTGGCGATCCAGGGCGATGCGGTCCAGAACCTGGCGCCGCTGCGCGTCGTCCATCATCGCCAGCATCAGCTTGCCGCTGGCGGTGCAATGCAGCGGCACGTGCGTGCCGACGTCCAGTTTCAAGCGCAGCAGGTGCCCGGTCTCGACGCGCTCCAGATAGCGCATGCCATCGCCCTCGAGCGCTGTCAGGTTGCAGGTTTCACCGGTGGCCTCGACCAGGCGCGCCAGGATCGCCCGCGAGGACCGGGAAAAGTGTGGGGTGCCCAGCACCTCCAGAGCCAGGCGCGTGGCGCGCGGCCCCAGTACGAAACCCCGTTCCCCCGGCGCATGCACCACGAATCCCGACTCCACCAGCGATGAGAGGATCCGCATCAGCGACGTCTTGGGCAGGTCCAGGCGCTGCGCCAGTTGCGCCAGCGTCTGCGGGTGGCGGGCGCGGGCCAGTTGCTCCAGCAAAGCGGGAATGCGCAGATAACGGATCATAGGGTGGGACATGGCACCAGCCTTCTAATTTGAAAGACCGCCCTTCAAGGTTGACTGAAACCCCGAGGTGGTGAACAGACTCTGACAAAAAACGGCATCGCGGCGTCAAAAATGAAACGCGAGCGGAACTTAGTGTTTCACTCACGGAACGACAGACGATTAGTGCTTGCGGCGCGCAGAAGAATAAATATTATGAAACCGCATGTTCCGATAATTATATAAACAAACCGCCGAGGCGCCTCCGGGTGCCCGACGGGGTGAGACAACCAAATCAACATTACCATGCCCAATACCGTCGATTTCATCGTGATCGGAGCCGGCTCCGCCGGCTGCGTCCTGGCCAACCGACTCAGCGCCAACGGCAAGTATTCGGTTTGCCTGATCGAGGCCGGCCCGCCGGACCGCAATCCGTGGATACATATCCCCATCGGCTATGGGAAAACCATGTTCCACAAGACCCTGAACTGGGGCTTCCAGACCGACCCGGACGACAACATGCTGGGGCGCCGCATCTATTGGCCGCGTGGCCGGACACTTGGCGGGTCGAGCTCGATCAATGGCCTCATCTACATCCGCGGGCAAAAGCAGGACTACGATCACTGGGAGCAAGCCGGCAACCCGGGCTGGAGCTGGGAAAAATGCCTGCCTTATTTCCGCAAGCTCGAAAACAACGATCTGGGTGCGGGCCCCACGCATGGCACCGACGGGCCACTGAACGCCACGTCCATCAAGACGTCGCATCCACTCGTCGAGGCCCTGATCCAGTCCGGCGCGACGCTGGGCCTGAAGAAGCGGCGCGATTTCAACGACGGCAATCAGGAGGGGGTCGGCTACTATCAGTTGACCACCCGCAATGGCAAGCGCTGCTCCACGGCGGTGGCGTACCTGGTCCCCGCCCGCAACCGCCCCAACCTGCGCGTGGAAACGAACGCCCAGGTCACGGCGGTGGTGATGGAGGGCACCCGCGCGGCAGGTGTGCGCTACCGCAAGAACGGGCAGGAGCACGTGCTGCTTGCCAACAAGGAAGTCATCCTGTCAGCTGGCGCGATCCAGTCGCCCCAGTTGCTTCAACTCTCGGGCATCGGCCCGGCCGATCTGCTCGGGCGGTTCGGCATCCCGGTCGTGAAGAATCTGTCGGGGGTCGGTCAGAACCTGCAGGACCATCTGCAGATCCGCCTGATCTACGAGGTGACCCAACCCATCACCACCAATGATCAATTGCGCACGATATGGAGCAAGGCGCGTATCGGCCTGCAATGGCTGTTGTTCCGGGGCGGACCGCTGGCCATCGGCATCAACCAGGGGGCGGTGTTCTGCCGGGCGCTGCCCGAGGAAAGCCCCACGCCCGACAGCCAATTCCACTTCGGCACGTTGTCGGCCGATATGGCCGGCGGCGCCGTGCATGATTTTTCGGGATGCACCTACTCGGTGTGCCAGTTGCGGCCCGAATCGCGGGGCCAGATCAACATCCGCTCGGCCGATCCGCTGGAAGCGCCCTCCATCCAGCCGAACTATCTGTCCAGCGAACTGGACCAGCGCACCGCCGTGGCGGGCTTCAAATATGCCCGGCGCCTGGCTGGCGCCGCGCCGCTGCGCCAGTTGATGAAGCGCGAGTATCGACCGGGCGACCGGGTGCGCACCGACGACGAGATCCTGCATTTCTGCCGCGAGTACGGCGCCACCATCTTTCACCCCGCCGGCACGGCCAAGATGGGATCGGCATCCGACCCCGGCGCGGTCGTCGACCACCGCCTGCGTGTGCATGGCGTGGAAGGGCTGCGCGTCGTCGACGCCTCGGTCATGCCCACGCTGGTCTCCGGCAACACCAACGTGCCGGTGGTCATGATCGCCGAGCGCGCATCGGACTTCATCCTGGAGGACGCGCAGGCCGCCTGATCACTCACAGGCCACAAGAAGCTGGAATCCACGGGATTGAAACAAGCAGCCGCCGGAAAGAGCGGTCCATCAAAAAGACAAAGCCGGATTGCCGGCCCATAACAAACCAGGAGACAAACACATCATGAGCCAATCACACGCGCCTTCGTCTTCCATACGGAAGGTTGTCGCTTCTTCCCTGATCGGCGCCACGATCGAGTGGTACGATTTTTTCCTGTACGGCGTCATCGCCGGCCTGGTCTTCAACAAGCAGTACTTCCCCAGTCACGACCCGGTCGTCGGCACCCTGCTGGCGTATGCGACGTTCGCCGTCGGGTTCGTGGCGCGGCCGTTCGGCGGCGTTGTTTTCGGCCACTTCGGTGACCGCATAGGGCGCAAGAGCACGCTGATCTTCACGCTGGTGCTCATGGGCGTGGCTACCTTCCTGATCGCGCTCATTCCCACCTATGGTTCGATCGGCATCTGGGCGCCCATCCTGTTGTTGCTGTGCCGCGTGGTGCAAGGGCTGGGACTGGGCGGCGAATGGGGCGGCGCCGTGCTGATGACGTACGAATACGCCCCTGAGCACAAGCGCGGGTTGTATGCGTCGTTGCCACAGATCGGCCTGTCCATCGGACTGTGCCTGGCCGCCGGCGTGGTCGCCCTGCTGTCAGGCACGCTGAGCAACGCGGCATTCATGTCGTGGGGCTGGCGCGTGGGCTTCATGCTTTCCGCGGCGCTGGTGTTCGTGGGCTTGTACATCCGCTTGACGATCAAGGAAACGCCGGAGTTCGAACAGGTCAAACGCGAAAACGCGGAGCTGCAAATCCCGTTCGTGGACATGGCGAAGCGTTATCCCGGCAACATCCTCAAAGGCATGGGCGCACGATACATCGACGGCGTGTTCTTCAACATCTTCGCGGTCTTCTCCATCAACTACCTGACCCAGACCATCAAGATCAACCGCACCGACGCCCTGACCGGTGTGATGGCCGCCGCCGTCGTCATGTGTTTCTTCATTCCTTTCTTCGGCGCATTGTCGGACAAGGTCGGCCGCACGCGCACGTATTTCTGGGGGTCGCTGATCACTGCAGCATCAGCCTGGCCGGCGTTCTGGTTGATGACCAATCACTCCGGCAATATCCTGCTGATCTGGCTGTCCATCGTGATCCCGTTCGGCATCTTCTACGCGGCCATCTACGGCCCCGAGGCCGCCCTGTTCTGCGAGCTGTTCGACACCAAGGTGCGCTACACAGGCATCTCGTTCGTCTACCAGTTCTCGGGCATCTTCGCCTCCGGCATCACACCCCTCATCGCCACCGCCCTGCTCAAGCTCAACGGCGGACAACCCTGGCTCATCGTGGCCTACACGATCTTCGCCGGCGTGGTGTCGGCCCTCAGCGCCTGGCTCATCGGGCGATCAAGCAGTCCGCAGATGGCAGCGCCACGCGCCGTCGCACGCGGCGCCCGGGGGATCTGAACGAGATCCAGGGGTCCTCGGACAATCCACTGCGCCTGCTCGCCGCTCGACCTGCTCCGAGGAACCCTGGCGAGCTTTCGATCGGAATGCCCACGGTGCAACATGATATATATGTGAAGGGGGACGGGCTGGTAGCCCCCCGGCATGCCACCACCGTGAGCTGTCTCTCGGGGCTCGGGGCGGGACCGGCGTAAGGCGTGCGCCGGATCTGGCTCGGCCAGGCGGGGGCAGTCGTCGGGCGGTGTCTGAGGGTTGAGATCAGCCTTCGGCTGATCTCAACGCGAGTTTAGCCCGGCGCCCGCCTGGCCGAGACAGATCCGGATGAAGCACGCCGTGCCGGCCCCGCCCCGAGCCCCGAGAGACAGCGCCTTCAAATACCCACAGCGTCGAATCGTTTCACGTCAACGCATCTGAAACAACTGCTGATGCTCGCGAATGGCATAACGGTCAGTCATGCCAGCAATGTAATCAGCGATGGCCCGCGCCTGCTCGACGTCGTCCCGACGCCGATGATCCTCGGCCAACAGACGCGGATCATTCATGAAAGCGACAAACAATTCACGCACGATCTGCCGAGCCTTGGACGTCATGCGTATCACCTGGTAATGGCGATACAGGTTGTCCAGCAGGAACTGCTTGAGCGCATCGGCCTGGCGCCGCACCGACACGGAGAACGCCGCCAGCGGCGCCGCGCGGCGTACATCGTCGGCGCTGGCGGGCGCCACCTGCCTGATGTTGGCCAGCGTGGTCTCGGTCAGGTCCAGCACCAACGTGTTGATCATGGCGCGCACGGTCTCGGCAATGGCGCGGCGCTTGTCCAGATTCGGATAGCGCCGACGCACACGCGAATGATGCGTCGCGAAGATCTCCACCATCTGCAGTTGGTCCAGCGTGATCAAACCCGAGCGCAGGCCATCATCAACGTCATGATTGTTGTAGGCGATCTCATCCGCGAGATTCGCGACCTGCGCTTCAAGCGACGGTTGCGTGCGTTCAATGAACCGCTCGCCCACGGCGCCAAGGCGTCGCGCATACTTCAGAGAACAATGCTTCAGTATCCCCTCGCGGGTCTCGAAGCATAGATTCAGGCCATTGAAGGCCGCATAGCGTTCCTCGAGTTCGTCGACGATGCGCAGGCTCTGCAGATTGTGCTCGAAACCACCTGCCTCGGGCGCGAGCTCGCGCAGGCAGGCGTTGAGCTCATCCTGGCCGGCATGGCCGAACGGCGTGTGGCCCAGGTCGTGCGCCAGTGAAATGGCTTCGACCAGGTCTTCGTTCAGCCCCAGATTGCGCGCCAGGGTGCGCGCGATCTGCGCCACTTCTATGCTGTGGGTAAGGCGCGTTCGGAACAGATCGCCCTCATGATTGACGAACACCTGCGTCTTGTATTCCAGCAACCGGAAGGCATTGCAATGGACGATGCGATCGCGATCGCGCTGGAACTGGGTGCGGTTCTCGGGCGGCGCCTCGTCGTGCAGCCGCCCACGCGATTGATCAGGCCGGCAGGCGTAAGGGGCGGGAGCCATCACGCCCGCGCGACCGTGCTATCCAGGACGTCGGCCAGCGGCGCGGCCGGCACCGACCGGACCTCGGCCTGGCCGATTCGCGGCAGCAGCACGAAGCGCAATTCACCGCCTTCGGTTTTCTTGTCCACGCGCATGTGGTCCAGCCACTGCTGCGTGCCCAGATCAGGCGCCAGCACGGGGCAACCGGCGGCATCGACCAGGGCGCGGACACGATCGACATCTGTGCGCGGCAGACCCAGCACGCGGGCGGAAAGTTCCGCCGCCTGCACCATGCCGCAGCCCACGGCCTCGCCGTGCAGCCATTCACCGTAACCGAGACCGGCCTCGATGGCATGGCCGAAAGTGTGACCAAAATTGAGAATGGCGCGCAGGCCCGATTCGCGTTCGTCTTGCGACACCACCCAGGCCTTGAGTTCGCATGAGCGGCGTATGGCGGTGACGATGGCGTCGGGATCGCGGCGGCGCAATGCCAGCATGTTGGCTTCGCACCAATCGAAAAAATCGGCGTCGGCGATCATGCCGTACTTGATGGTTTCGGCCAGGCCGGCGGAAAGCTCACGATCGGGCAACGTGGCCAGCGCGTCGGTGTCGATCTCCACCGCGACCGGCTGGTGGAACGCGCCGATCATGTTCTTGCCCAGAGGATGGTTGATGGCCGTCTTGCCACCCACGGAGGAGTCGACCTGGGCCAGCAGCGTGGTGGGCACCTGCAGAAAACGCACCCCGCGCATGTAGCTGGCCGCGGCGAAGCCGCACATGTCGCCCACCACGCCACCGCCCAGTGCCACGAGCACGGCCTTGCGATCCAGGCCGTTGCGCAACAGGCCATCGAAAATGAGATTCAGCGTCCGCCAATCTTTGTAGACCTCGCCGTCGGGCAGTTCGATGCGCACCACACGCTTGCCAGCCTGCCCGAGCGCCTGTTCGACGCGTTGCGCATACAGCGGCGCCACGGTCGTGTTGGTGACCAGGGCGAAGGCCGTGGCATCGGCCGGCAGGCTGTCCGCCAGGCGGTCCAGCCGGCCCTGGCCGATATGAATGGGATAACGCCCCCCGGGGGTCTCGACGTGAACCGTGATCATGCGGATATCTTGTGGTTTTGCAGCAGGGGAAGGAGTTCGCGCACGGCATGCGACACCGGCATGGCGCCGGTTTCGAGCGTGATGCCGGCCACTTCGTCATAGAGCGGCCCACGCTGTGCGAGCAAGCTGTCGATGCGCGCGCGCGGATCGGCCGTTTGCAACAGTGGGCGATTGCGATCGCGCGCGACGCGCCGGTAGAGTTCAGGGCCGGTGGCGCGCAGGTACACCACCACGCCACGCTCCTTCAGGTAGCGCCGGTTCTCGGGCGCGATGACCGCCCCCCCGCCCGTCGCCAGAACGATGTCGCGGCGTCTGGTACACTCTTCGAGCAATTGCGATTCGCGGCGCCGGAAGCCGGCCTCGCCTTCTATCTCGAATATCAGCGATACTTTCACACCGCAACGGGCCTCGAGCTCTTGGTCAAGGTCGATGAATTCGCGCCCCAGCAGCCGCGCCAGTTGACGCCCGATGGTGGTCTTTCCGGCGCCCATCATTCCCACCAGGAAGACCGGCAGGTCGAACGGCAAGATCACCGCGTCGATGTCATCGACCGGCGTGTCTGTCGCAGGCGGCGCGGCCGGGGTAACTGAACACTTTTCCATTTGTGTATTATCGCATTAGGGATTCGATGCATGATCCGATGCATGACCGCAACATTGCAGTATTCGGTTACAGAAACCCAGTGCACAATTCCTGGTCTAACGTGAGTTGGACTTAAAATCCCCCCCGATGAGCTCCTCTGCCAATTCTTCCAAGACGCCCAGCTCCGCCTCCAGCCCCTGGGTGGGCCGCTTTCTCGTGAAGGCTATCGTGTTTTTCGGGGGGCTCGGACTGTGCGGTGCGCTGCTGGGCGCCCTGGCGCTCGCGCTGGCCTGGCCGAACCTGCCGAACCTGTCGGCCATGACCGACTACCGCCCGATCATACCGTTGCGCGTCTACACCGCCGACAAGGTCCTGATCGGTGAATTCGGCGAAGAGCGGCGCAACGTGCTGCGCTTCAACGAAATCCCCGATGTCATGAAATCGGCCATCCTGTCGGCCGAGGACGACAAGTTCTATGAGCACGGCGGGGTGGACTGGTCCGGCGTGCTGCGCGCGGCCATCGCCAACGTCATCCACATGTCGAAAGTGCAGGGTGCCAGCACCATCACCATGCAGGTGGCGCGCAACTTCTACCTGTCGTCGAAAAAGACCTACACCCGCAAGTTCTACGAACTGCTGCTCACCTACAAGATCGAGGCCACCCTCACCAAGAACCAGATTCTCGATCTGTACATGAACCAGATCTTCCTGGGGCACCGGGCCTACGGGTTCGCGGCCGCCTGCCGCACATATTTCGGCAAGCCGCTGTCTGAAATCACCGCCGCCGAAGCCGCCATGCTGGCCGGCATTCCCAAGGCGCCGTCGCGCTTCAACCCCATCTCCAACTTCAAGCGGGCCAAGGAACGCCAGGCCTACGTGCTGGGCCGCATGAAGGCGCTGGGCTACCTGACCGACGCCGAATACAAGAAAGCCATGGTGCAGCCCATCGTCGTCAAGTCGGCGGCCGGCACGCCAACGGGCTCGTACACCGTCCATGGCGACTACCCGGCCGAGCTCGCGCGCCGTCTGCTGTACAACGTCTACCAGGACAACATCTACTCGCGTGGTTTCAACATCTACACCACGATCAACTCGAAAGACCAGGAAGCGGCCTACCGCGCCGTGCGCGACGGCATCCTGGACTACACGCGCCGGTCGCGCTATCCGGGCCCCGTCGCCGACATCGACCTGCCCACCGGCATAGAAAAAGACCCAGCCAAGTTCGACGACCTTCTCGACGACCTCCAGGACAAATACCCCGACAACGGCGGCCTGCTCACGGGCGTGGTCCTCTCGGCCAGCCCAAGCAAAGTCGTGGTGGCGCGCTCGTCCCAGGAAATCGTCGACGTCGACGACAAGGATGCACTGAAAGTCATCGCCCGAGCGCTGAAGAAAAACGCCAAACCCACGGAACGCCTCGAGCGCGGCTCGGTGGTGTACCTGCACAAGAACGACGGCCACTGGGAAATCATCAACATGCCCACGGTCGAGGCCGCGTTCGTCGCCGTGCGACCCCAGGACGGCGCCATCCTGGCGCTGGTCGGCGGCTTCAACTACGGCACCGACAAGTTCGACCGCGTCACCCAGGCCTGGCGCCAGCCGGGTTCCAGCATCAAGCCGTTCATCTACGCATCGTCACTTGAGCGCGGCCTGACGCCGGCCACGCAAATCTCCGACGAGCCGTTCTTCCTCACCGCGGCGCAGACCGGCTCCAAGCCCTGGGCACCGAAGAACTACGGCAATCACTACGAGCCCATGCTCACCATGCGCGAGGGTCTGTACAAGTCCGAGAACATGGTGGCGATCCGCATCATGCAGGCGGTCACGCCCAAGTACGCGCAGGAATACATCACACGCTTCGGCTTCGACAAATCACGCCAACCGGCGGTGCTGCCCATGGCGATCGGTGCCGGCACAGTCACGCCGTTGCAAATGGCCGGGGCCTATTCGGTCTTCGCCAACGGCGGCTACCGTGTGCCGCCCTACCTCATCGATCACGTCACCGACAGCAGCGGCCATGTCATCATGCAGGCCAAGCCGGTCATCGCGGGCGACGCCGCAGCGCGCGCCATCGACCCACGCACCTGCTACGTCATGGACGACCTGCTGCGCGGGGTCGCCACGTACGGCACCGGTGCGCGGGCGCATCGCGTGCTCAAGCGCAACGACGTGGGCGGCAAGACGGGTACGACCAATGATTCGCGCGACGCCTGGTTCGCCGGCTTCACACCCAAGACCGTCGGCATCGCCTGGATGGGCTACGACCATCCCCGTTCGCTGGGCATGGGCGAAACCGGTGGCGGCGCGGCCCTGCCGATCTGGCTCGACTTCATGAAAGTGGCGCTCAAGGGGCAACCGGAAACGCCCCCGGGCCCGATGCCCGAAGGCCTGAGCAAGATCAATGGTGACTACTACTTCGATGAATTCCCGCCGGGCAAGGCCGTGGCCCGCGTCGGCCTGCCTTCATCGTCAGACGTCTCGCCCAACGGGAGTGGGGGCGGGGGCGGACAGGTCGACGGCATTGGCGCCTTGCTGAATCAGTTGGGCTCGAACAGCCCGGCGCCGGCGCCAACCCCCTCTTCGAACAGTGGCGCGGCGCAGCCGCTCCCGGTGCATTTTTAATGTAAGCTAGTGGCCTGTCACTCCACAGGCCACTGGTACCGGCGCTCCACTCCGCCCCGTGCCTCATTTTCACCAAAAAAAGCCTGGCTCCGCCGGGCTTTTTACCATTCCGACACCCCCACGACATTCCATAAGCCTCGCCATGAAAAACGCCACCGACCCGACAATCACCGGATACTTGTGCCGCATCGCGGGCGGCCTCCTGCTGCTGTCAGCGCTGGGAGCCTGCGGCTACAAGGGGCCGTTGTACATGCCCAAACCCTCGCCCCCGCCCGAATCGCTGACCAAACCGCCCACACCGCAACCGCTGCCTTCGGAAACCCCACCATCGACGCCGGCCAGCCCCGGCGCGGCCACCTCTTCCGCCGTGAAGTAACACGCAACCCGCGATGTCCATGACTCCTATCACGCACTTCCCCTACCGTGACTCCGTACTGCATGCCGAAGGTGTGCCGTTGTCGTTGATTGCCCGCGAATTCGGCACTCCGACGTTCATCTATTCCCGCAGTGCGCTGCGCGAAGCCTGGAACGCCTATAGCGAAGCGGCACGGGGCCGCAACGTGCTGATCTGCTACGGCATGAAGGCCAATTCCAATCTTGCCGTCCTGAATGAATTCAAGGAACTGGGCGCCGGCTTCGACATCGTCTCCGGGGGCGAACTCGCACGCGTCCTGGCCGTTGGCGCGGACCCGGCCAAAGTGGTGTTTTCAGGCGTTGGCAAGCAGGCATGGGAAATGCGGGCCGCCCTGGAAGCGGGGGTCAAGTGCTTCAACGTCGAATCCGAGGCCGAGCTCGACCGTCTCGCCGCCGTGGCCCACGACGTGGGCAAGGTCGCTCCGGTGTCCCTGCGCGTCAATCCCGACGTGGACGCCCAGACCCACCCGTACATCTCCACCGGCCTCAAGGAAAACAAGTTCGGCATCGCCATCGATCGCGCGATGGCGGCGTATCAGCGCGCGGCCGATGCCGCCAGCCTCGAAGTGGTCGGGGTCGACTGCCACATAGGCTCGCAGATCACCGAGGTCGGCCCGTACCTGGACGCTCTGGACAAGCTCCTGGCACTGATCGCCGACTTGGCCTCCCGCGGTATCGGCCTGCGGCATCTGGATCTTGGCGGCGGACTGGGCATCCGGTACAAGGACGAACAACCGCTTGCGCCCCATGTGCTGCTGGACAAGGTGTTCGAGCGTCTCGAGGCAAGCGGCCTGGGACACCTCCAGGTGGTGTTGGAGCCCGGACGCTCACTGGTCGGCAACGCCGGCGTGCTGCTGACCCGGGTGCAGTACCTCAAACACAACGACGTCCGCAATTTCGCCATTGTCGACGCCGCCATGAACGATCTGTTGCGGCCGACGCTTTACCGGGCGTGGCATGACGTGATCCCGGTATCTCAACGCGACCCCTCGACCGAACCCGAACAGACCTACGACGTGGTCGGACCAATCTGTGAAAGCGGCGATTGGCTCGCGCGCGAACGCAAACTGGCCATCCGGCAGGATGATCTGCTGGCCATCCTGTCCGCCGGAGCCTACGCTTTCGCCATGGCAAGCCAATACAACACACGCGCCCGCGCCGCCGAAGTCATGGTCGATGGCGACGAC
>DASTNK010000140.1:0-16829 GCA_035720945.1 Burkholderiaceae bacterium | reverse complement strand
CCCGCGCCCCGGCCAGTCGTCCGCCACGATGCGCGTTTCTGGGACGAGCGGCGCGAAGGTCGGCGCGCCGACGACGATCACCTCGGCCAGCGCCAGCCGCAGCCGTGCCACCGCCCGCCGCAGCAGCGGCTCGCCATCCAGCTCCAGCGCGGCCTTGTCGCGGCCCATGCGGCGGCTGGCGCCACCGGCGAGCACGAGGCCGTACACCGATGCTGGCGCCGACGTCATCGCGCCATGCCCGCGCGCACGTCGCGCTTGCCGCCCTGCTTCTCGAGCAGCCGGGTCTCGGCGATCACGATCCCGTGCGAGAGCGCCTTGCACATGTCGTAGATGGTCAGCGCCGCCACGCTGCATGCGGTCATGGCTTCCATTTCCACCCCCGTCGTATGGTCGGTGCGGCAGGTGGCGCGGATGTCGATGCAGCATTGCGCGTCGTCGAGCGAGAACTCGATGCCGGCGAAGCTCAAGGGCAGGCTGTGGCACAGGGGAATGAGCTCGGCGCAGCGCTTGGCCGCCAGGATGCCCGCCACCCGGGCGGTGTTGAGCACTTCGCCTTTGCCGTTCTCGTGCGCGGCAAGCAGGCGATACGCGGCGGCCCCCATACGCACACGCCCCTGCGCGATGGCGCAGCGCCGCGTCGGGGACTTGTCGCCAACGTCGACCATGCGGATCTGGCCGGATTCATCGAGGTGGCTTAGGGCCAACGCATTGGCTGGAGCGATGTCAGGGGTAGTCATGGGTGTCCAGGATACGGCAGCCGGCACGGTTTCCGGCTGGGAGCGCGAGATTGAATCCCAGGGTCGCGCATGAAGCCTAATACCTGGCCTGATTGTATTTTCAAAGCAATCCGGCGGGGTTCTTGGATCTGGCGGTCTGTTTTCTTGATTATACGCACTGTCGTGGCATCGACGCCGGGCCGGCGGGACGGCTGGTTCGGCTGGCGGTTGGCAAAAGCCGATGGAGGCAGGGGGATGGAAAACCCACGTCGAAAATATAAATCTCCGCATCGTCGTATGATTACATTTCCTGCCCGCGCACGCTGTGGGCGAACCTCTTTCAATCTCTCTGGAGACTGCCATGACGATCAAAGTCGGCGACCACCTGCCCGATGGTACCTTGTCCGAGTTTATGGAAACTGCCACCGAAGGCTGCAGCGTGGGCCCGAACAACTTCCAGGTTGCCGATCTGGTGAAAGGCAAGACCATTGCGCTGTTCGCCGTCCCGGGTGCTTTTACGCCCACATGCTCGAACCGCCATCTGCCGGGCTATCTGGAATTGCATGACCAGATCAAAGCGCATGGCGTGGACGAGATCTGGTGTGTGGCGGTCAATGACCCGTTCGTCATGGGCGCGTGGGGGCGCGATCAGGGCGTCAAGGGACGCGTGCGCATGTTGGCCGACGGCAGTGCCGAGTGGACAAAAAAGCTGGGGCTGGAATTCGACCTCACCGCCCGGGGGCTGGGTCTGCGTTCCCAGCGGTATTCCGCCGTGATTCGCAACGGCGTGGTCGACAGGCTGAACGTGGAGTCGGCCGGTCAGCTTGAGGTCAGCGATGCCAAGACGTTGCTTGGGCAGCTGGGGTAGCCTGACCATCCCCGTATCTTGATCAGCACGGCCGGCATCATCTGCCGGCCGTGGCATTCCGGACCGACAATCGGGGAGCGTGCGCGAGCCGCCCCGGCACAATCCATGCTCACGTCGATCGCTTCGTTTTTTTCCCTGTATCTCACGACGCTGCTGTTGCAGACCAGTTCGGGTCTGTTCAACACGTATCTGGGCCTGCGCCTGACGGCGGCCTCCGTCTCGGCGCTGTGGGTCGGCAGCCTGATCGCCGGTTATTACATTGGCCTGGTCTTCGGCGCGCGCATCGGGCACCGGCTCATCATCCGGGTCGGCCACATCCGGGCGTACGCGGCCACGGCCGCCATCGCCGCGGTCACGGTGCTGTCGATGATGCTGATCGACAACCTCTGGGTCTGGCTGGGGTTCCGGTTCATCGCCGGCATTGCCCTCGTCACGCAGTTCATGGTGATAGAAAGCTGGCTCAACGAACAGACCGAGAATTACCAACGGGGGCGCATCTTTGGCTTCTACATGGCGTTTTCGGGGCTGGGCACGGTGTGTGGCCAACTTTCGCTGACCTTGTTCCCGTCGCTCAACTACCAACCCCTGGTGTTCGTGGCGATGTGTTCCGTGCTGTGCCTGGTGCCGGTGGCGCTGACGCGCCGCCTGCATCCGGCTGTGCAGACGCCAGCGCCCATCATCATTCATTACTACGTCAAGCGCGTCCCGTTGTCATTGACGGTGCTCTTCATGACCGGCACCATCACCGGCTCGTTCTACGGTCTGGCGCCGGTCTATGCGGTCAAGCAAAGCATGACCAGCGATCAGGTGGGGATATTCCTGGCCGCCGGGGTGCTCAGCGGTCTGCTCGCCCAGTGGCCGATCGGCTGGCTGGCCGATCGTGTCAACCGGGCGGGGCTCATCCGCGTCAACACCATGATCCTGGCGGTGTTGGCCATTCCGCTCTGGGGCTGGTGGCAATTTCCATTCTGGGCGCTGGTGGTCTTTTCCTGCGCTATTGGTGTGCTGCAGTTCACGCTCTATCCGATGGGGGTGGCGTTCGCCAATGACAACGTCGAGCCCGAGCGGCGCGTGGGCCTGAGCGCGATCCTGTTCATGGTCTATGGCCTGGGGGCTTGTATCGGACCGCTGATCGTGGGCGAACTGATGCGCACCGTGAGCGCCAACATGTTCTATGCGTTCCTGTCGTTCGCCGCGTTGGTGCTCGTGATCGTCGTGCGGCCGACGCGTGTCACCGGCGATCACCTTAGCGAGGATGCGCCGACCCAGTTCGTGATCATGGCCGACAATCTGCAGAGCTCCCCGGTGGCCAGCGCGCTGGACCCGCGCGTCGATGTGCGCAACGACGTATCGCACGATCCGGTGGTCGAACCCGTCGAACCGCTGGTTGATTCGCCAGCCCCCGGCACGGCGCCACTATCGGACCAGCCTGCCACAGGTGCATCGAAAGCGGCGGCTTGAGCGTTCTACGCTAATGCGGAAAAAGCATGACGATGGCGGCGATGGCCAGGACGATGCCGGCTCCATTTGTCCATGACAGCCGCTCCCGGAATATCAGGGCGCCAACCACCGTACCCAGGGAAATGACGCCGATGTTCATGGCTGAAAACACCAAGGTCGGATTGTGGGGGAACACCTGGTGGGCGCGTAGATAGAAATAGATGTTGCTGAAATTCAGCGCACCCAGGATGATGCCGGCGACCACGCTGCGCGCCGTCCAGCGCGTGCGCCGCGCGATCATGTAAATGAACATCAGCACACCGGCAAGCACGAATGACGCGAACAGGCTGCTGGAGAACGATGTGCCGCTGCGGGCCATTTGCTTGAACAAGATGTCGATGACGCCGTATCCCGCCCACACGCAGAGCAACAGCGCGATCGATCGACCCGTTTCGCTCGAACCCTCTGATTGACGCGGGCGTGCCAGCAGGCACAACAGGGCGATGAACGCCATGCCGATGCCCAGGAATTTATCTGTGGAGCCGTGTTCGCCGAAGATCAGGAACGCGGCGGTGAGCGGAATGATGAGTGACAACCGTTGAGCGGCGTCGCTGAGCACGATGCCCGCATGGCGCACCGCACCGGCCATGGCCAGGAACACCGATGGCAGCAGCACTCCCAGCGCGATCAACACCCACCAGCGTGTGTCCGGGTGCAGAAGACTGCTGTCGGACGGATGCAGAATGGCCAGGCACAGGATGGCGGCAAGAACATAATTGACGGCAATGGCCTGGCTCATGTCCAGGTTTCGGCTGCGTGCGATCTTCAGCAGGACGGATACGGCCACGCTGCAGACAAGGCTGATGAGCAGTGTGATCATTGTTCGGGATCTCAGGCAGGCTCGGGAGTTTGTCGGAATTGCCGGCTATGGTAGGGGCTGGCATGTGGGCCCGCAATAGTGGGGGCAGGTTCTTTTATCGGCTGAATTCGCGTCAGATAGTCGCAGATTAACTGAACTTCCGTGCCTTCCGCGATGTGGGGTGCGCAACGGCAGTCAACCTGTCGACAATTCCCATTGCTCCTGAAATTGTATGAAATTGAAACAATTATCCTGCGTGGCAGAGCGTTGTGATCTGGAGGCGGGGTGTCTTTATTGTGTCTATGACACAGACGACGCTGGCGCCGGCTGTGGTGCCGGACGCGCAGCGCCGTGCCTGGCCGGATGGTCGGCCGTATCAGGCAGCCACGGAAAAAGCTAGCCTGGATTCTTCCAGCTGACGCGATTCCTCGGCCAGGTAGGCGGCGATGGTGCGCATACCGAACAGGCCCGCCCGACTTTCGGCGTCGCTGTTGTAGTTCGTGTTGGTATTGACGTCGTAGGTATAGAGGTCGCCGTGCGCGTCGGTGATGAATTCGATGCCGGCGATGCCAATGCCGTTGTCCGCCATGAAATGTTGGTAGCGTTCGATGATGGGGTGGTCGAATCCCTCAATGATGTCGAATCGTGGCGCGGATGGCGCGGTCTCGCCGCCCACCGGGCAAGCCAGGTCGTCAATGCGGCAGACGTCGGCGGGGCACAGTTCGAAGCCCTGCGACGTATCCACGCGCACCGCGTACAGAAAGCGTCCGCCGACAAACTCGGCCCGGGTTATGAAAGGCTCGGGCGCCTGGATATATTCCTGGATCAGCGTGATGCCGTCTATGGAGGGCTCGAAAGCGGCGCTGTCCACATGCTGCTTGAGCGCTTCGACGCTATGGAACAGATGCACGCCCAAGCCTTTGCCGGCCCGGTTGTGCTTGGTGATGAACGAGCCGTCCATTTTTGTGGCGGCCTCCACGATATTTTGCGTGCCGATGGCCGCCAGCGTACGCGGGGTGCGAATACCGTGGCGCCTGAGCGCGGCATATTGGGCGATCTTGCTGATCTCGAGGCGCAGGGCGCGGCTGTCGTTGATGACGCGCCGGTTGTGTGATTCCAGCCATGCCAGGACACCGGCTGTGTATTCCGGCGCGTAGCGGTGGCCCCGGGTATGAGACGATGCGCTCATGCGGTTGTAGAACACGCCTTCCGGTGGCGTGCCGGAAAGGTCGAGCAGGCCCTCGCTGAGAAACCATTCCTCATGGGAAAGTTCGAGTTCGCCGAACGCCGCGCGCAGCGGTTCGACCCAGGTGGAATTTTCGTGGATGACGACGATTTTTGACATGGCGACCAGACGAACCCGATCCGGGCCTGGTGGGCACGGCCGGCTCAATGGAAACAGGGAGAATCCCAGCTTAGTCACCGGTCGCCGAATGACAAACGAATTATTGCTTATATGATTATTCTGCCCGGGGTTATTCGGTGCGGGTTCCGACGGGCTGGCCGTGTCGGGTCCGTGTTGGTCATGTTGCCGCCAGCCAGCGGCGCGCCAGCTCGACCCAGTAGCTGGCCCCCAGCGGGATGAGTTCGTCGTTGAAGTCGTAGCTGGCGTTGTGCAGCATGCAGGGGCCTTCGCCATGGCCCGGCAGGCGGTGGTCGCCCTGCCCGTTGCCGATCCACACGTAGCAACCCGGCCGTTCCTTGAGCATGAGTGCGAAGTCCTCGCCGCCCAGCGAGGGTGGGATGGCACGATCCACATGATCTTCGCCCACGATGTCGGCCAGCACCGCCGCGCTGAATTCGGTTTCCTCGGGATGGTTGATGGTGGGGGGGTACTTGTGATCGAAGTTGAAGTCGGCCTCGCATCCCATGGCCGCACAGATATTCCGCGTGATGGATTCGAGCCGGCCCCGGATCATTTCCAGCGCCGATTCCGAGAACGTGCGCAAAGTGCCGTGCAATATCGCGGATTCGGGGATGACGTTGTCGGCGGAACCGGCATGTATCTGCGTGATGCTGAGCGCGACGGGATCCAGTGGGTCGAGATTGCGCGTGACGATGGTCTGGAATGCCTGGGCCATTTGCACCACGGCCGCGATGGGGTCGAGCCCCAGGTGGGGCATGGCCGCATGGGCGCCCTTGCCCTTGACGGTGATGCGGAAATAATTGCTGGACGCCATGACCGGGCCATTGATGACGCCGAAGGTGCCGACAGGCATGCCCGGCCAGTTGTGCATGCCGAACACGGCCTGCATGGGGAAACGTGTGAACAGGCCGTCTTCGATCATTTTCCGCGCGCCGACGAAGCCTTCCTCGGCGGGCTGGAAAATGGCGTAGACGGTGCCGTCGAAATTCCGGTGTTCGGCCAGATAGCGCACCGCCGCGAGCAGCATGGCCGTGTGGCCGTCATGGCCACAGGCATGCATCTTGCCTTCGTGCGTGCTGGCGTGGGCGAATGTGTTGCGTTCCTGCATGGGCAGGGCGTCCATGTCGGCACGCAGGCCCAGGGCGCGGCCGTTGTCGGATTGGCCACGAATCACCCCCACCACGCCTGTCACGCCAAGCCCGCGATGTGTTTCCACGCCCCAGCCTTCGAGCTGCTTCGCCACGATGTCGGAGGTCCGGTTTTCCTGATAGGCGAGTTCCGGGTGGGCGTGGATATCGCGACGAATGGCGGCGATTTCAGCCTGCCATTCGACGATGGGCTCAACGAGCTTCATGGAGGGTTGTCCTGTTGTTATGGAACTCCCGACTGTACGCCATCGGAAACCCTTCTTCAAACCTCGCGGCCGCGTTATCGGTGTTTACCCGTATGAGGCGTCGTGGTGGTTTTCGAATGGTTCCTCGTAAAGCGTGAATTCATGCGGGTTGCGCGATAACGAAGTTGCTCGTCGATCATTGTTCTCCTCCGACCATACAGGTTATCTCGCAGCTGACTTGGCGCTGAAATAAGGTATCGTTGTGTTCGAGGAGCCAAAGCCGGTGCGTGTGCCGGCTTTTTGATTTTCGACAAGCCTGCCGTGGCATCGCCACGGACAAAAGGAGGGAAACCAAGATGAAATCCATTCGCAAGACGGCCCTGTCGTCCATGTTGGCATTGGCGCTGCTGGGCGCTTCCGGCCTCGCGCAGGCGCGCGACCTGACCATCGCCCTGCGTTCCGAGCCCACTTCCATGGACCCGCTGTTCCATGCCCTGACGTCCAACCTGCAGTTGTCCGAGACGTTGTTCGATCCGCTGGTGCGCACCGACAAGAACGCGAAGCCCATCCCCGCGCTGGCGGAATCCTGGAAGGTGGACGGCGATGTCTGGACATTCAAGCTGCGTCCCAATGTGAAGTTCTCCGACGGCTCGCCGTTCACCGCCGAGGACGTCGTGTTCACGTACAACCGCGTGCCCAAGGTGCCGAACAGCCCGTCGTCGTACACGCTCTATCTCAGCAAGGTCGCCAGCGTCAAGGCCGTTGACCCCCTGACGCTGCAGATCACCACCAAGGGCCCGGCGCCGGTGCTGCTCGCCAACCTGTCGCAGATTTCCATCATGTCGCACAAGGATGCGTCCGGTTCGGTGCCCGAGGGCAAGACCACGGTGGATCTCAATCGTGGCGACGGCCTGGTGGGAACCGGCCCCTACAAGTTTGAATCCTGGTCGCGCGGCGCCAAGATCGTCTTCGCGCGCAACCCTTATTACTGGGGCCCCAAGCCGGTGTGGGACAAGGTCACCTATCGTCCCATCTCCAACCCGGCCGCCCGCGTGGCGGCGCTGTTGTCGGGCGACGTGGACATGATCGAGGATCCTCCGACAGATGATCTGCCGCGCCTGCTCAAGAACAAGAACCTGCACGTGCAGCAAACGCCGTCCGTGCGTGTCATCTACATCGCGCTGAACCAGTCAAAGGAACCCCCCAATGGCATGAGTGGCACGGATGGCAAGAATCCGCTGGCCGACAAGCGTGTGCGCGAGGCGCTGTCGCTGGCCATAGACCGCAAGGCCATCGTCGCGCGCATCATGGGCGGTGTGGCCAAGCCCGCCGCCAACCTGCTGGCTTATCCGGCTTTTGGCACCTCCAAGTCCCTGGCCGAGGCGCCCGCGGCGAATCCGGCCAAGGCCAGGCAGTTGCTGGCCGCCGCGGGTTACGCCAAGGGGTTCACCGTTTCACTCGGGTCGCCGGCGGGTCGTTACACCAACGACAAGGAAACCGCGCAGGCCGTGGCGGCGATGTGGGCGCGCGTGGGTGTCAAGACCAATGTCGAAACCATGGCGCCATCGGTGTTCTTCCAGAAGCGCAACAGCTACGCTTTCAGCACCTACCTGGGCGGTTGGGCGGCCACGTCCGGCGAAATGATCAATCCCCTCAAGTCCCTGGTCCTGACGCGCGACAAAGAGCATGGGCTGGGAACCACCAACTACAGCCACTACAGCAATCCGGGGGTCGACAAGCTGGTGATGGAGGCCTCCCGTACGCTTGACGACACCAAGCGTTCGCAGATCCTGCAGAAGGCGGGGGAGGATGCCATGTCCGACTACGCCATCCTGCCGCTGCATTTCGAGCTGTCGGTGTGGGCCATGAAGAAAGACATCCGCTATCCGGGGCGCGCCGACCAGATGACGCTGGCGCAGGGCGTCGTGCCGGCGAAGTAGCGCCATGCTGTCGGCCATCGTGCGCAGGGTCCTGCAGACCCTGCTGGTCGTGCTGGTCATGTCGGCGCTGGTGTTCGTCGGCCTGTACCTGATCGGCGACCCGGTGAACATGCTGGCCAGTCCAGAGGCCACCGAGGCCCAGCGCGAACTGATCCGTCAGTCGCTGGGCCTGAACCTGCCGCTGTGGCAACAGTATTTCATTTTCCTCGGCAAGGCGGCGCACCTGGATTTCGGCAACAGCTTCCTCACCGGCGAGCCGGCCATGCGGCTTATTCTGCAGCGCATGCCGGCCACGCTCGAACTGGCCACGGTGGCCATGCTGGTCTCCATGCTTGTGGGCATTCCGCTGGGCATCTACGCCGGGCTCAAGCCGAACAGCCTGGGGGCGCGGTCCGTCATGGGTGGATCGGTGCTGGGCTTTTCGCTGCCGAATTTCTGGGTCGGCCTGATGCTCATCATGCTGTTCGCCGTGCAGTTGGGCTGGCTGCCGGCGGGCGGGCGCGGCCCCACGGTCGCGATCGGGCCGCTGCAGCTCAGCGTGTTCACCCTGGGTGGATTGAAGGCCTTGATCCTGCCGGCCTGCACCATCGCGGTGGCCAAGTGCGCCCTGATCATCCGCGTCACGCGCGCCGCCACCCGTGAATGCCTGCCGCAGGAATACATCAAGTTCGCGCGCGCCAAGGGCTTGCCAGAACGCCGGGTCCTGGGCGTGCATCTGCTCAAGAACATCCTGATCCCGGTCATCACGATAGGTGGCCTCGAGTACGGCCAGGTGTTCGCGTTCGCGGTCGTGACCGAAACGGTGTTTTCGTGGCCCGGCATGGGCAAGCTGTTGATCGATTCCATCGTCAACCTGGATCGTCCGGTCGTCGTGGCCTACTTGATGCTGGCCGTGGTGTTCCTGGCGTTCCTGAATCTCGTCGTGGACATCGCCTACGCGATCCTCGATCCACGAGTCCGTCTCGGAGGTGCTGCATGAGTCCCCCCGTCCGCCTCGGAGGTACCTCATGAGTCCGCGCATTCGTCACCGGAGGGCGTCATGACGGCGGTTCCGACCACGCAGGCCACTTCGATCGAAGCGCCACAGGAGCGGCGCTGGCGGGTCTTCGCCGCGCAGTTCCTCACCAGCAAGCTGGCGGTCGCGGGCCTGGTGCTGCTTGTGCTGTTTCTGGTGCTGGCGGTCTTCGCTCCGTGGATCGCGCCGCAGAACCCTTATGACATCGCCAACCTGAACATCATGGAATCCAAGCTGCCGCCAGGCAGCGCCAGCATGGACGGGGCCATGACCTACTGGCTGGGCACCGACGGGCAGGCCCGCGATATTTTTTCGGCCATTCTGTACGGCATGCGCATCAGCCTGGTCGTGGGGGTGGTGTCGGTGACCGTGGCGTTCGTCATCGGTGCGGCGGCGGGGCTGATCGCCGCGTATTTCGGTGGCCGCATCGAAGCCTTGCTGATGCGCATCGTCGACATCCAGTTGTCTTTCCCATCCATTCTGGTGGCGCTCATTCTATTGGCCGCGCTGGGCAAGGGGGTGGACAAGGTCATTTACGCGCTCATCGCCGTGCAGTGGGCGTATTTTGCCCGCGCCACACGTGGCGCGGCCATCGTCGAGCGTAATCGAGAATACGTGGAAGCCGCGAAATGCGTGGCGCTGTCGTGGCCCCGCATCCTGTGGCGGCACATCTTCCCGAACTGCCTGCCGCCGTTGATGGTCATCGTCACCATAGACCTGGCGCACGCCATTTCGCTGGAGGCGGTGCTTTCCTTCCTGGGGGTTGGCGTTCCCGTGACCGAGCCGTCGCTGGGCATGCTCATTTCCAATGGCTTTCAATACATGATGTCGGGCATGTACTGGATTTCGTTTTTCCCCGGCATCGCGCTGGCACTGCTGATCATCGCCATCAATCTGGTGGGGGATCACCTGCGCGATATCCTCAATCCCCGCAACACGATCTGACGTCAATCATGGCCACGCCCTCTTCATCTCGCGACCTTTTGCTCGACGTCCAGGGGCTGAAGACGTACTTCCATACCCGCGAGGGTGTGATCAAGGCGGTCGATGGCGTGTCGCTGACATTGCGCGCCGGAGAGATCCTGGGATTGGTGGGTGAGTCGGGGTCTGGCAAGAGCATCACCGCTTTCTCGCTGATGAAACTGGTCGACGAGCCTGGCCGCATACATGCCGATCGCCTTCAGTTCGACGGGCATGATCTGCTTTCCCTGTCCGACGATCAGTATCGGGCATTGCGCGGCGCCGCCATGGCCATGATCTTCCAGGACCCGATGATGACGCTCAACCCCACGCTGCGCATCGATACCCAGATGATCGAAGCCGTGCTGGCGCACGATAAGGTGTCCCGCAAGGCTGCGCGGGCGCGCGCCGTGGATGCGCTGGCGCGCGTGGGCATCCCGTCGCCCGAGGAGCGCCTGCGCGTGTACCCGCACCATTTGTCGGGGGGCATGCGCCAGCGTGTCGCCATCGCCATCGCGTTGCTCAACGCCCCGCGCCTGATCATCGCCGACGAGCCCACCACCGCGCTGGACGTCACGATCCAGGGCCAGATCCTCTACGAGGTGCAGAAGCTATGCCGGGAATCGGGCACGGCGTTGATCTGGATCACACACGACCTGGCGATCGTATCGGGTCTGGCCGATCGCCTGGCCGTGATGTATGCGGGGCGCATCGTCGAGACCGGCACCACGGTTGAACTCGTGGATTCCGCCAGGCACCCCTACACGCATGGCCTGATCGCCTCCATTCCGTCCATTGATACCCGTGGCGGCGATCTGGTCCAGATTCCCGGATCCACCCCGTCGCTTCTGAAGCTGCCTGAGGGGTGCCCGTTCCGCACACGCTGTTACCGCGCCACGGACCAATGCCGGCAGGCGCCGCCCGTGCGGGATCTTTCGCCCACCCATCAGGCGGTATGCTGGCATCCCGGAGCCGCACAATGACGTCATCATCCAGTCTGCCAGCGTCCGACATCGTGCTCAGCCTGCATCAGGTCGAGAAACGCTACACGCAGCCCTCCGATATGGTCGACCGGGTTGGCCGGTTGCTTCGTGGTCGAACCCAGCCTCGATCCGTGCTGGCGGTGGCCAATGTCGATCTGGACATTCACCGTGGCGAGGTGATCGGCGTGGTGGGTGAGTCGGGTTGCGGCAAATCGACACTGGGGCGCGTCATCGCCGGTATTTTTCCGGCGACACGCGGGCAGGTTCGTTATGAAGGCCAGGCGATCGATGCCATGACCTCTGTGCAGCGTCACGCTTATGAGCTGGGCGTGCAAATGATTTTCCAGGATCCGTACGCCTCGCTCAATCCGCGCATGCGGGTACTCGACATTATCGGTGAGGCCCCGCGCGTGCATGGCCTGGTATCGCGCCAGGATCAGGAAGCCTATGTGTGTGACCTGATGTCCCGGGTCGGCCTGGACCCCGCATACCGGTTCCGTTATCCGCATCAGTTCTCGGGCGGTCAGCGCCAACGCATCGGCGTGGCGCGCGCGCTGGCCCTCAAGCCGTCGGTCATTGTTTGTGACGAGGCCGTGGCCGCGCTCGATGTGTCCGTGCAGGCCCAGGTCCTGAACCTGTTCATCGAGCTACGCAAGGAATTCAACCTCACCTATTTCTTCATCAGCCACAACCTGGGTGTGGTCAGCCATCTGTCGGATCGCGTCGCCATCATGTACCTCGGGCGCATCGTCGAGATCGCGCCGGCCGAGACTATTTTCACCCACGCCAACCATCCCTACACCCAGGCGCTCATCAAAGAACTGCCCAGGCTGTCGGCCGAGCACCGCCAGTTCGAGCCCATAAAGGGGGAATTGCCCTCGCCGCTCGACCCGCCCCCAGGGTGCCCGTTTCATCCGCGCTGCCCGCATGCCATGCCGCGCTGCCGGGAAGCGTTGCCGGTGCTGAAGGACATCGGGTTGCGGGAAGGGGTGTCTGGTGGCGACAGGGCGGTGCACTTGAGCGCCTGTCATTTGAACGACTGAGAGAAGACGACTTTCACTTGGTTGACCGGAGAGCATCTTCGGCTGAAGTGTACATGGTGCTGAATACGAACCGCTTTACTGTTTGAACCGTTTTTGCCGAGGTGGGCTTATTGAGGCGCCACCATGACCGGCCCCATCATTTGAATACAATTTTTCCAACCTCGCGAGATAACCATAGGTTGAAGGAGGTTGAATATTGAAAATGACAATTTAGGAAAAGTAGCCATTGCAAGCCGCCCAACCCCACTCCATTGCGTCGAGTCGAGGATTGCGTGGCCCGGACGATGACCCCTACCATACTGCGGTTCAACACACAGACAGGGGCAGCATACGTCATGGCATCCGACACCAATACTTTCACCAGGGATACTCCTCCACTTTGGACGATCAAGGATATTCTTGGTCTGTACGATTTGCCCCTGCTTGATCTGCTGTACCAGGCGCAAACGGTTCATCGCGCGCATCACGAGGCCAATGCCGTTCAGCTATCCAGCCTGCTATCGATCAAGACGGGCGGCTGCCCCGAGGACTGTTCCTATTGCCCGCAATCGGCGCGTTATGACACGGGGGTGGAAAAGGACGCGCTGATGCCGCTGGACGAGGTGGTCGAGGCGGCGCGGCAGGCGAAGGCGAGTGGCGCGCAGCGCTTCTGCATGGGTGCCGCATGGCGTTCGCCCAGCGCGCGTCAGATCGATGATGTCGCCGAGATGGTGAGCGCGGTGAAAGGCCTGGGCCTGGAGACTTGTGTCACGTTGGGGATGCTGAAGGACGGCCAGGCGGAAAGGCTGAGGGACGCGGGGTTGGATTACTACAATCACAACCTGGACACCTCGCCGGAATTCTACGAAAAGATCATTACCACGCGCACCTATCAAGACCGGCTCGATACGCTCGAACGCGTGCAGTCGGCGGGCATCCACGTGTGCTGTGGCGGTATCGTCGGCCTGGGCGAGTCGCGCACGGTGTGCGCCGGCTTGATCGCGCAATTGGCCAATCTGGCGCCGTATCCGGAATCGGTACCGATCAACAATCTGGTCAAGGTCAAGGGCACGCCGCTGTACGACGCCGCCGATCTGGATCCTTTCGAGTTTGTCCGAACCGTGGCCGTCGCCCGCATTGCCATGCCGAAAGCCGTGGTGCGTTTGTCGGCGGGCCGGGAAGCGATGGATGAGTCCACTCAGGCGCTGTGTTTCATGGCCGGCGCGGGTTCGATTTTCTATGGCGAAAAATTGTTGACGACAGGCAACCCCGGGTTGTTGAAAGACCGGTCTTTGTTTGCGCGCCTGGGTCTGCATGCCGTGACACAGACCGCTACGCACGACGCCGCGGCACAAGCTGTCTGAACGAAATCACGTTCTCGGTTGTTGTCGCCATCAAAAACCGGTCGATGATGAATAGCCTATTTCTCGATGATCCCTATCCCGCCTATCGCGCCATGCGCGCGGCTGGGCCGCTGCATTGGAGCACGGAGTTCTGCGGTGGGTCGTGGCTGCTGACCCATTACACCGATGTCGCCAGTGTTTTGCGGGATCCGCGTTTTTCGGTGCGTCGCGCGGGTGGTTGGATCAATGGTAGTGGGCCCGCGGCATTGGTGGAGTTGCGCGAGTTCAAGCGGATTTTCCCGCGTTCATTGCTGTTCACGGACGCGCCTCGGCACACTCGCCTGCGGCGGGCTGTATCCGCTGGGTTCAAACCCTTCATGTTGCAGTCGCTGGCCCCCCGGATTGAAAGAGTCGTCGATGCTCTATTGGGCGCGGTGGTGGCTTCGGCCGAAGGCCCGACCGGCACTTTCGACTTCATGCGGGATTTCGCCAGGCCGCTGCCGGCGTTGGTGATGGCCGAGATGCTGGGCATAGATGGCGCGGATCGTGCACGGTTCGTGGCATGGTCGGACGACATCGCCGATTTCATTGGCAGCCCGACGCCGAATATGGATGTCGCCCGCCGCGCACAAACCGGGCTGAGCGCCATGACCGGCTACTTTCGAGACCTGCTTCTGCAATGGCGCCAGCGGCCCGGTGACGATTTGATCAGTCAACTGATACGGGCCGAGGCCGACGGCGGCATTATGACGGCCAACGAACTATTGGCGCAATGTTGCACCCTGTTGTTCGCCGGTCACGAAACCACGCGCAACCTGCTTGGCAATGGCATGCTGGCGCTATTGCGGCATCCGGCGCAATGGCGCGCGTTGCGGCGGGAGCCCGCACTGATGCCTTTGGCATTGCGGGAATTGCTGCGTTTCGACAGCCCTGTACTGTACACAGGGCGGCGTCTCAAAGTCGATGTGGAACTGCATGGGCAATGGATGAGAAAAGGCGACCTTGTGATCCCGCTGATTGGCGCGGCGAACCACGATCCAGCGAAATTCACGGCGCCGGACGAGCTCGACATCCGCCGGGATCAGGGTGGCCATCTGTCGTTTGGCCAGGGCCCGCATGTCTGTGTCGGTGCGGCGTTGACTTATCTGGAAGGGGACATCGCGCTGCGTGGTGTCATGCGATACCTGCCCGGGCTGCGATTGACGGATGCGCCCGTGTCTTGGCGGCATAACGCCGTGTATCGCGGCCTCGACACGCTGCCGCTGCGCTTCACGTCGGCGCGCAATGATTCGACCGTGGCGTCAAAGAGTATGTCTTGTGTGTGATTTGATCGATGAAACGGATACCCGGTTGCAGCAATTGCAGGAAAAGAGCCTGCTGCGCCAGCGGCATGTCATAGATGGCCCGCAAGGCCCTTTGTTGATGGTCGATGGAAAACAGTATCTGGCGTTTTGCAGCAACGATTATCTCGGGTTGGCGAATCATCCCGCACTGGTTGCCGCGGCTCGCGATGGGCTCGACCACTTCGGTGTCGGCGCGTCGGCGTCGGCGCTGATCAGCGGGCACAGCCATGTGGCTGAAGAGCTGGAAGCGGCTTTGGCGGCATTCGTCGGCCTGCCCCGGGCGCTTTATTTCTGTAGTGGCTACATGGCCAACCTGGGGGTCGTGCCGGCCCTGGTCGGTCGCGGCGACACGATATTTTCGGACCGGCTCAACCATGCGTGCCTGATCGATGGCGCGCGTTTGTCGAGCGCGGAGTTTCGGGTGTATCCGCATGGCGATACGGTGCAGCTGGAGCGACGCCTGGCGAAATGCGCCAGTCCCCACAAACTGATCCTGAGTGATGCCGTGTTCAGCATGGACGGCGATATCGCGCCATTGCCGGAATTGGCGGCGCTCTGCGAACGATACGATGCGTGGCTGTTGGTCGACGATGCGCACGGTTTCGGCGTGCTGGGGCCGCATGGCAGGGGGAGTTTGGCACACTTTGGCTTGCGTTCTCCCCGCGTGCTGTACATGGGCACGCTGGGCAAGGCTGCGGGCGTTGCGGGGGCTTTCGTGGCGGGCGATGCCACATTGATCGAATGGCTGATGCAGCGGGCCCGCACCTATGTTTTCACGACCGCCAGTCCGCCTTTGCTGGCCAGTGCCTTGTTGGCGGCCCTGGCCTTGTTGCGGGCCGACGACTCGCGCCAGCGCCATCTGCGTGGGTTGGTCAGCCAGTTGCGCGATGGCTTGTCCGATCTACCGTGGCGCCTGTTGCCGTCGGAATCGGCCATTCAGGCGCTCGTCGTCGGAGAGAACGAGTTGGCGCTTGATTTGATGGGGGCGTTGCGTGAAAGAGGTATCTGGGTGCCCGCCATCCGGCCGCCGACAGTGCCCAAGAACACGGCCCGCTTGCGCATATCCCTGTCCGCCGCGCATACGAATGAGCAAGTCGCCAGCCTGGTGGATGCCTTGAAAAGCGTGGCTGCTAGTGCAATGTTTGACGCTTGATGGCGTCAAACATTGCACTAGGTACGCCGGATGAAGCCCGCCACTTTTTATGAACGGAAAGAGAACATCGAGGAGCCGCCGTTGGTAAAGAATGTATCACCAGCATCCCAGTTGGACATGGTGCGGCGCAGCCTGCGAAGCGTCTGGCATCCCTGCACGCAGATGCAGCATCATGAAACCGTTCCGCTCGTGCCGATTAGTCACGGGCGTGGCGCCTGGCTGTATGACGTGGATGGGAAGCGCTATCTGGATGCCATCAGCTCTTGGTGGGTGAATCTGTTCGGCCACGCCAATCCCCGCATCAACGCGGCGGTTGCGGCACAGCTGGAAAAACTTGAACATGCGATGCTCGCCGGATTCACGCATGAACCGGTGATCCGCCTGTCGGAATGCCTGGCTGAGCGCACCGGGAATCGGCTGGGTCATTGCTTTTACGCCTCGGATGGCGCGTCCGCCGTGGAGATCGCGCTAAAGATGAGTTTCCACGC
>DASTNK010000139.1:0-10016 GCA_035720945.1 Burkholderiaceae bacterium | reverse complement strand
CGCCTGGTCAAGGAAAGCGGTCTCACCCACATCAAGCTTGGCATGTCCGACATCGACGGTGTCATGCGCGGCAAGTACGTGCGCCAGGACAAGTTTCTCGGCGCGTTGAAGTCCGGACTGGCGTTCTGCGACGTCGTCATGGGTTGGGATTCCAACGACGCCATGTACGACAACGTCCAGTTCACCGGTTGGCACACCGCCTACCCGGATGCCCAGGTGCGCATAGACCCTGTATCGTGCCGGCGCCTGCCTCTGGAAAAAAACGCCGACGGCCACGACATGCTGTTCTTTCTGGCGGAATTCGATGGCCGCGCCGCCGAAGTCTGCCCACGCCGCCTACTGAAGCGCGTGATCGACAAGGCGCGCGACATGGGCCTGGATGCCTTCTCCGCGCTCGAATATGAGTTCTTCATGTTCAATGAAACACCGAAGTCGGTGCGCGAAAAAAACTATCGGAACCTGGAAACCTGGACGCCGGGAAATTTTGGCTACTCGGTGTTGCGCAGCACGGTCAATTCCGACTTCTACGCCGAACTAATCGATCTGACCGAAAAAATGGACATGTCCATCGAAGGTCTGCATACCGAAACCGGACCGGGCGTGCTCGAAGCGGCCATCGCCTACGACGAGATCGCCAAGGCCGCCGACAAGGGGTTCCTGTTCAAGACCTTCACCAAGGCGCTGGCGGAGCAGCATTCCCTGATGGCGACATTCATGGCCAAGTGGTCGCACGACCTGCCGGGCCAGAGCGGCCATATCCACTTGTCGCTGCGCGATCGCCAATCCGGAGGCAACGCCTTCTTCGACGAGAGCCAGCCTTACAATATGAGTACCGTCCACAGGCAGTTCGTGGCGGGCCTGCAGCGTTACCTGCCCGAGTTCATGGCCCTATACGCCCAGACCATCAACAGCTACTCCCGGCTGGTGCCGGGCTACTGGGCGCCGCTGAACGCCACCTGGGCCATCGAGAATCGCACCACCGCGCTGCGCGTCATTCCCGGCTCGGAAAAATCGCAACGGGTCGAAGTGCGTATCGGTTCAGCCGACGCCAACCCGTACCTCGCCTTGGCGGCCGCCCTGGGAAGCGGCCTGGCCGGCATCGAACAGAAACTCGAACCCGGCCCCATGGTCACCGGCAACGCCTACGCCCAGACCTTCCCCGAGCACCTGCGCCTTCCCGCTACGCTGTGGGACGCGGCTCAGCGCTTGCGGCAATCCGAAACGGCGCGTGCGTTGTTCGGCGCCCCGTTCGTCGAGCATTTCGCCGCGACCCGGGAATGGGAGGAACGCGAATTCCGACGCCACGTCACCGACTGGGAACTGAAGCGCTATTTCGAAATCATATGAGTCCACAGGCTATTTGAAGCCCAACCGGCTCGCCTGAATCCCGGGTATGCCGTTTGGTCAAACGACGCCCGGCCTCCAATCATCCTCAAACCGTCCACATCCTCGCCATGTCCACAGAACTCGTCACCATCAGCCCCATAGACGGGCGGGAACTCCTGCGCCGCCCCTACACCAGCGAGGCCGACATCGCCCGCGCGCTCGAGCGCGCCAAGGCGGCGCGGCGCGACTGGGGTGCCCGCCCCCTGGCCGAACGCTGCGCCGCGGTATCGGCCGCCGTCGACCGTTTCGTGGCCGGCAAGGCCGAGGCGGCCGAGGCCATCACACGCCAGATGGGTCGTCCGCTGCGCTACACACCAGGTGAAGTCAATGGCTTCGAAGAGCGCGCGCGCCACATGATCGCGGCCGCGCCGGAGGCGCTGGCCCCCATCGTGCTTCCCCGGAAGGACAACTTCACCCGCTACATCGACCGCGAGCCCGTCGGCACGGTGCTGACCATCGCCCCCTGGAACTATCCGTTGCTAACCGCCGTCAACAGCATCGTTCCAGCGCTGGTGGCGGGCAACACGGTGCTGCTCAAACATTCCGATCAGACGCCACTGTGCGCCGAACTGCTGGTTCGGGCCTTCACGGAATCGGGGCTGCCCGACGGGGTGTTCCAGTACGTGCACGCCACCCACGACACTGTGGGGCGCCTGATGCGGGCGCCCGAAATCGGCTATGTGTCGTTCACGGGGTCCGTGTTCGGCGGACAAGCGGTGGAAAAGGCGCTGGCGGGGCGGTTCATCGGCGCCGGACTGGAACTCGGCGGAAGCGATCCAGCCTATGTGCGCACCGATGCCGATCTGGAACAGGCAGTGGCCACCCTGGTCGACGGCGCCTACTTCAACTCAGGACAGTCTTGCTGCGGCATCCAGCGTATTTATGTGGCCCGCCAACGCTACCAGGAGTTCGTGGATCGCGCCGCCGCACTGACCGCGCAGTACGTGCTCGGCGACCCGATGTCACCCGACACCACCCTGGGGCCGGTGGTGCGTCTCGCGGCCGCGCGCGAGATCCGCGGCGTGGTGCGGGATGCGATTCGCCAGGGAGCGCGCAATCTGGTGAATCCCGCGCCTTTCGGCGCGGCGCGCGATGACAACGCCTATGTCGCCCCCGCGTTGCTGGTCAATGTCGACCATACGATGGCGGTGATGAACGAGGAATGCTTCGGCCCCGTGGCCGGCATCATGCCGGTCGACAGCGACGAACAGGCGATCGGCCTCATGAACGACAGCCATTATGGGTTGACCGCCTGCGTGTTCACACAGGATGCCGACGCCGCCGTGCGCATTGGCCGACAGGTCGAAACCGGCACATTCTTCATGAACCGCTGCGACTATCTAGACCCTGGCCTGGCGTGGACCGGCGTCAAAAACACCGGCCATGGCATCTCGCTTTCCACCCTGGGCTACCACGCGCTGACCCAGGCGAAATCCTATCACCTGCGTACTCTGTAGGCATTCATCATGACGCGACTTTCTGTCAACTGGAATTACCCCACCGCCATCAAGGCGGGGCCCGGCCGCATACGCGAACTGCCGCAGCACTGCAGGCAACTGGGCATGAAACGCCCATTGCTCGTCACCGACCCGGGCCTGGCCACGCTCCCCATGGTGGCGGGCGTTGTCGCCAACTGTCGTGAGGCGGGACTGGAATGCGCCGTGTTCTCCCACATAAAGGGCAATCCGACAGGCACCAACGTCCAGGACGGAGTCGCGGCATACAAGGCGGGGGGACACGACAGTGTCATCGCCTTCGGTGGCGGCTCGGGGCTCGACGCCGCCAAGGCCATCGCCCTGGTGGCCGGCCAATCCCGCCCGCTCTGGGATTTCGAAGACATCGGCGACAACTATCTGCGTGCCGAGGTGAATGCCATCGCTCCCATTCTCGCGGTGCCCACCACGGCCGGCACCGGCTCCGAAGTGGGTCGCGCCTCGGTCATCACCGATGAAGCCGAGCATGTCAAACGCATCATCTTCCACCCACGCATGCTGCCCGGCCTGGTGATTCTCGACGCCGAACTCACCACCGGCCTGCCGGCCCGCCTGACAGCCGCCACGGGCATGGACGCGCTGTCCCACAACCTGGAAGCGCTATGTTCTCCAGTGCACCACCCCATGGCCACCGGCATCGCCGTCGAGGGCATCCGACTGGTGCGACAACACCTGCCGGGCGCCGTGCGCGACGGTGGCGATATCGATGCACGACACCACATGCTGGTGGCATCGAGCATGGGCGCCACCGCCTTCCAGAAGGGGCTCGGTGCCATGCACGCGCTGGCCCATCCCCTGGGCGCCCTGTATGACGCGCACCACGGCATGCTCAATGCCATCCTCATGCCCTACGTCCTGCTGGCGAACCGCGACCTGGTGAACGAAAAAATGACACGCACCGCCCGTTATCTCGGGTTGGCCGACGCGTCATTCCAAGGTTTCCTGGATTGGGTACTGCGCCTGCGCGATGACGTCGGTATCCCGCACACGCTGCGCGACATCGGTATCCCGGATGATCGCGCGGACGCCATTGGCCACATGGCCGTGGCCGATGCCTCGGCATCGACCAATCCTATTCCGTTCACGCCCGCTCAATACACAGACATTCTCCACAACGCGCTGGATGGCAGGTTGTGATGGCACGGATCGGCATCGCGGGCTTCCTGCACGAAACCAACACGTTCGCGCCGGGACTGACCTCATACGACCAGTTCGTTCAGGCCGATGCCTGGCCGGGTCTCATCACCGGCCGCCACCTTCTGGAAGAAACCCGTGGCATGAACCTGGCCGTCAGCGGGTTCATCGCGGCGCTGGAGAACACTCCCCACAAAGCCGTGCCACTGCTCTGGTGCTCGGCCAACCCGTCGGGCATCGTGGAACAGGCCGCGTTTGACGCGGTTGTCGGTCAAATCGAATACCTTCTCGACGCGGCGGCACCGCTCGACGCGTTGTTCCTGGACCTGCACGGCGCGATGGTCACTCAGGTCCACGATGATGCCGAAGGGGCATTGCTTGCACGCCTGCGCGCGCGCCTGGGACCGGACCTGCCCATCGTCGCCGCCCTCGATTTCCACGCCAACGTCAGCCAGCGCATGGCCGAGAACGCCAGCGGCCTGATCGCGTACCGCACCTACCCGCATGTGGACATGGCCGAAACCGGGCTGCGCGCCGCGCGGTTTCTCTTTCGTCTGCTCAACGAGGCCACCCCGGCCCGCGCCTACCGCAAGCTGCCGTACCTGATACCCATGCCCTGGCAAAGCACTCTGGCCGAACCCATGCGCTCGTTGATGGACACGGCGATTCACGCCTGCACCGGTACCCGCGTCTGGGAAGCCCAGATCGTGCCCGGCTTCCCTCTGGCCGACGTCATCGACAGCGGCCCCGGGATCCTGGTGTACGCGCAGGATCCGGGAACGGCCAACACCGTCGCCGATGCCTTGTGCGCCGACATGGAAACCGCCCGCGATCGGTTCAGCGGCAAACTCTATCCGGTGGAAGAGGCCGTCAGCCATGCCTTGTCAATGCCGCCGGGTAAGCGGCTCATCCTCGCCGACACGCAGGACAACCCGGGTGGAGGCGGCCCGGGCGACACGACCGATCTGCTGCGGGCGCTGCGCGACCAGGGCGCGCAAGGCGTTTGTGCCGGTGTGATCTGTGACCCGGCTTTCGCCGCGGCGGCCCATGGCGCGGGCCCAGGCAAGTTCCTGGACGCGTCCCTTGGTGGACAGAGCGGCATTGGCGGCCCCGGCCTGCAAGGGAAGTATGAGGTCATGCGGATCGGCGATGGCCGATTCACCGGAACCGGGCCGTTCTATCTGGGGTGTCACATGGATCTCGGGCCCATGGCGCGGGTACGGCTGAACGGCATCGACATCATCGTATCCAGCCGCAAACAGCAAGCGGCCGACCAGGCCATGTTCCGCCACGTCGGCGCGGAGCCGGCGGCGTACCGCATCCTGGTGCTCAAGAGCTCTGTTCATTTTCGGGCGGACTTCGCCGCGCTGGCCAATGAAATCCTGGTCGTTGAAGCGCCGGGCCCAAACATCGCCAACCTGCATACCCTGCGATACAGGCATCTGCGCCCCGGCACCGCCCTGCTCTGATCCCCGACTCCAAGGCCGCCGCCAGGCTCAGACGCCCGGGGCTGGCAGACCCGCACACGGCTTGCCTGTGCGCCAAGTGTTGGATCCACGGAACACCCGCCAATCCGCCGATTGATGCCGCGCCACCGGAGGACTAAGATCGGGATCATCATGAGCCGTCCCATCCGAAGCCAGCTCTGGCTGCAGATCGCTGTGGTGTATTTCGTCCTTGCCGTGGCGTTGGGCTTGGCAATGGGAGCGGCCGGCGATTTCACGCTCATGCCGGTGCATGTGCAGCTCAATCTGCTGGGCTGGATCGCAATGAGCCTGATCGGATTGGCCACGGCGCGGTTCCCGCAATTGGGGTATGGCCGCCTCGCTGTCGCGCAATTCTGGCTGTATAACCTGGGCGTGCCGGTCATGCTGTTGGCGCTCGCCGCCGGCATCCACGGCCGTACGGGCGCCGAACACGTGGCCACCGCCGCTTCAGCGATAGTGGCATTGAGCCTGGGAATGTTGGCATGCCAAGTGGGCCTGTGCATGAGGCAATCCCGGCTGGCCCATGTGCGCCACGGCTGGCATCGCGCATGTGGGCCATGATGAACAGGGTCTCGATTCAAGTATCGTCATCCAGGAATCCCGAAAGCAGTTCACGCGCCGAATCGGCCTGACTGGATTCCACCATCAGCATTTGCGCATTCAGGCTGGTGGAAATGGGGCCCGGGTACATGCTGCTGAACGCACCACCGCGCATGAAATGGACGATACCGTGCGCCTGCATGAGCGCCACCACCACCAGCGCCTCGGAATCCGACTTCGGACGGTAGACGGGTACCATGTCCATGCGCTTCCCCCTGTTCGCCTGACACCAGGCCGGCACCCCCACATTCGGGCCAGGGGCCGGTCACGGAGCCATTATCACGCAAACGAACCGGGGCGTCACGGGTGACGCGGGAGGCGGCATCAAGAACGCGGCGGAATCGCGGCAAAGCGCCGATGAAACCGTCCGGCCCTACAACAGGGCATGAAGATCGACTTCGCCTGGATCGGTGTACCAGACATTGCCGGCCAGCGCGGCGCGGATCCGCGTCACCGCCTGCGAGCGCAACTGGGACACGCGACCCTCGGTCACCCCCATGACCAGGCTGATTTCCTTCTGGTTGAGATCCTGCTCGAAGAGCAGGGACACGAGCAGCCGTTCACGATCGGGCAGATCTTCGATCGCCGCGATCAGGGCTTCCCTCAAACCTTGGGTCAGGAGCCGATCAAGCGGATTGGACCACGTGTCACGGGACTCGGACGCGACGTCGAGGCGATCCGACGCATCGGAGGAAGAGCCCGGGTCACGGCACAAATCCTCGTAATGGACGATCTGCACGCCCCGCACCTCATCGAGCAAGGACTGGTAATCGGCCAGCGGCAGCCCCATGTGTTCGGCGATTTCCTGCTCGCCGGGCGGGCGCATCAGGGTCTGATGGAGGTGACGAACAGCTTGTTCGATGTGCCGGGCTTTGCCGCGCACGCTGCGCGGCAACCAATCCTGGGCGCGCAACTCGTCGAGCATCGCGCCGCGGATGCGCGTAACGGCATAGGTCTCGAACTGCGCTTCGGCCGTATCGCGAAAGCGCCGCACGGCATCCAGCAACCCCATCATCCCGGCCTGCATCAGATCGTCGAGCTCGACACTCGCGGGCAGCTTGGCCGCGAGCTGCAAGGCCAGCCGCCGCACCAGCGGCGCATATTGGCCAACCATTTGGTCTTCTGAAGCAGGCATGGGCACGAAATGGAGCTAGACGAGTGAACGTATTGTCACCCGCCGCGAGTCCGGTGTATTGGCGGAATCAGCGCCGAATTCGCCTGCCTGTTCGCGCCTTTGCGCTTCCTGTGCCTGGTTGAGCGCGGTGCCCTAAAGTTTCAACGCTCCCGCACCGTAAAGCCGACAAACAGAAGGCGTCACGCGAGGCATCACGCCGGGTGGACCACGTCCATGACGAACCCAGCCAGGCGGGGGCGTCCCGCGCATCCCAGGAGAAGCATCATGGCAATCCCTCCCGTTTCGGGCATGCCGGGGTTCCCGGCGGTTTCCACCACCGGGGGAACCGACCACGCCCCCACCAACCGACCGCCGGAAGCCGTTGGTCCTGACTCCGCCATGCCGGCCGGCACGGTGGGCGGCCACGGCGGGGCGTCTGCCGATGCCACCCCGACGCCGCTCGACAAAGCCATCACCCTTGCCAACAGCAGCCTGGAGGCATGGTCCACCGGGATGCGATTCGATATCGATCCCACCTTGGGGCGGGTCGTCATTTCCATCACCGACAGCCGCACCGGCAAGGTACTGCGAACCGTCCCCACCGACGCCGTCCTTCGTGTCGCGAAAATGATCCTCCAGATGCGGGAAAAACCCATAGACACCAAGGCCTGACACGCCAATGCGCCACTGGCACAAGCACCAAAGCGGCAAAATGCCAAGATTTATGACTACTGACGTCGGGATCGCCCGAGACCCGGTCATCTGACAATACCCTCGTAGGGAGAAACCACATATGTCATCCACGATCACTTCGCTCGGCGTCGGCTCCGGTCTGCCTCTGGACACTTTAATGACCCAGCTGCAGAACAGTGAAAACACGGCGCTGCAGGCCATCCAGACCAAGCAGGTCGCGGCGCAGACCACGCTATCGGCCTATGGAAAGATCCAGAGCGCGGTCAGCGCCCTGCAGACCGCGGCGCAAACCCTGACCAACACCAGTACCTATGGCGCCCTCAAAACCAGTTTCAGCGGCAGTGCGCTGACGGCAAGCACCAGCACTGGCGCCATCGCGGGCCAATACAGCATCACGGTGGACCAGCTTGCCACCGCGCAAACACTCGTCACCTCGGGCCAGGCCAGCCAGACCCAGGCCAATGGCACCGGCGGCGCGATCACGTTCAAGCTGGCCGACGGCACCACCACCACGCTCGACATGACGGGCAAGGACACTTCGCTCAACGGCCTGATCAGCGCCATCAATGGCAACCCCGATCTGGGGGTGTCGGCCACGTTGATCAACGATGGCTCATCCACGGCCTATCACCTGCTGATCACCAGCAACACGACCGGCACCAGCGCGGCGGTCACCAACATCAGCAGCACCAACGCGTCGTTGCAGGGCATACTGGGGTTCACCCAGGGCACTCCGTCGGCCAACATCACAGAAACCGCGGCCACCAACGCCACACTACACATCAACGGCATACAAATCACTAGCCAAAGCAACACGGTGGAAAACGCCATTCAGGGTGTCGCCCTGACCCTGAACCAGGTCAACACCACGCCCTCGACACTGACCATCGTGCACGACGACTCCGCGACGACACAGGCCGTCCAGGGTTTCGTCTCGGCCTACAACAGCCTGCAGTCCACCATTCAATCACTCACCGCGTACGACACCTCGACCAACACCGGCAGCACCCTGACCGGGGACTCCCTGGCGCGTAGCGTACAGAACCAGATGAGCAATGCCCTGAACACCGTGGTGTCGGGTGGAATGATCAACAACCTGTACCAACTGGGCATCAACATCAGTCCCACCGACGGTACCCTGACGGTCGATTCGACCAAGCTGTCCCAGGCCGTGTCCAGCAATCTCGGCGACGTTCAGAATCTCCTGGGGGGCACTGGTGGCGTCGGCACCGCCGTGAATTCCCTGGCCACGAACATGTTGGGCACCGGCGGGCTATTCAAGTCCGCCTCCGATAGCCTGAATCAGACACTCACCGACCTGCAGACACAATACAGCCAGACCTCGGACCGCATCAGCACGGTAATGGACACGTATCGCAAGCAATTCACCGCGCTCGACTCGACTGTGGCCCAGATGAATTCCCTCAGTTCGTACCTGACCCAACAACTCTCCCATCTGGGCACTTCCTCCTGAACCCGGCCCCAATCATGAACCACGTCCAAACCCGCATCCGGCCTGGTGCCCGCTCAGCCCAGGCCTACGCCGACATCGGCCTGGAAACCCGCGTATCGAGCGCAACACCCGAACAACTGATCACTCTGTTGTTCGACGGCGCGTTGGCCGCCATCGCCAAGGCCAGGCTCTATTTGCACAATGGCGACACCAGTGGCCGCGGGAAGGCCCTGTCCAATGCCATCGATATTGTCGAATCGGGGCTCAAGGCCAGCATCGACACTGACGCCGGCGGCGATCTCGCCAACAACCTCGTCGCGGTCTATGACACGGTTGTTCGTCATCTGCTGCTCGCCAACATGAACGCCGACGCCGCCAACCTCGATGTCGCCGAACGCCTGCTTGCCGACATTGGTGGCGCCTGGCGCGACATCGCTGGCACACGATCAGCAGAGGCACAATCATGAGCCTTTCCGATTCCATTGATTACGCAGCCGCGCCACAGCACGCCATCACCACCGCCTCCACACACCGGACCATGACCCCCACGATCCTGCGCCAGTACCAGACCATCGCCGACATCAGCAGCAAGATGCTGGATCTGGCCCGCACCGACAAATGGGACCAGGTCGTTGAGCTGGGCCATGCCTACCATA
>DASTNK010000138.1:0-21185 GCA_035720945.1 Burkholderiaceae bacterium | reverse complement strand
TGGGCTCTTGCACACCTCTGCGAATGTACAAAACCAGGAGTCCGGGGAGGATGCCCAGCGCGAACATGAGCCGCCATGCCATGTCTCCCGGAAACAGGGAAAACATCAGGGCATAAAGCAACACTGCGGCGGCCCACCCGACCGCCCATGCGCTTTGCACGCTGCCCATCGCCTTTCCGCGATGTTGGGTGCGGATGGTCTCTGCCATCAATACCGCTCCCGCGGCCCACTCCCCGCCGAAACCGAATCCTTGCAGCGACTTCAGGATGAGTAGTTGGGGATAGCTTTGCGCGAAAGCGGACAGGAATGTGAATACGGAAAAGAAAGCCACGGTCCATTGCAGGATGCGTACGCGGCCGTAGCGGTCCGACAGGGCGCCAGCGACCCAGCCTCCCAGCGCCGAGGCCACCAAAGTGGCGCCACTTACCACGCCAGCGTCGGTTCGGCTGATTGACCATTCAGCGATGATGGCGGGGATGACAAGACTGAACATCTGGACATCGAGCGCGTCGAGGGCCCAGCCCCCGAAGCAGGCCCAGAACGTCCGGCGTTCGTTGCTGGATACTTCTTTGAACCAACTGAACATGTTTGTCTCCAGAGAGGGGGGGCGAATGGCGGGCGGGATCGCCCGCACCGGCTGATATGAGCCGGTCGTCAGCGGATTTCGACCTGATAAATGAATTCACTGGCCGGCCCTCGTGAGCGCCGCCATTCCAGGGGCTGGCGGTCGTAGCCGTAAGCCAGTCGCTCGATCACCACGCCAGGAGTGCCCGGGGCGATTTTGAGAAGGCGCGCATACATCGGATTAATGGCCTCGACGGTAAGCGTTTCTGTCGCCGAGGCAACGATTTGATTGCATTGCGCCTCGTAGACGGGATAGAGCAGATTGCCGATACTGGTCAGATCCAATTGGAGAAATGCCGTGAAGCGGTCGTGCGGCAACCAGATTTCTTCGGCCAGTAGCGGCACGTCATTGGCTAGACGGAGCCGGGACATCTGGATAACCTCGGTGCCGGGCGCCACCTGCAAGGCGGTGGCCACCGCCGAGGGCGCCACGACCACCTCGCGTCGAAGGATGCGGCTTTCCGGAATGCGTCGCTCGCCCTGTCGAGTCTGGAACCGGAAAAAGCGGAACAGCGAATTGTCGAAACTGGCGCGTCGAACGAATGTCCCCCGGCCTTGAAAGCGCTCCAACAGACCTTCCGCCACAAGCAGGTCGACGGCCTTGCGGACAGTGCCGATTGCGACGTTGTGGGTCTGAGCCAGTGATTGTTCAGTGGGAATGGTTTCCCCGGGTCGCCACTGACCCGCTGTGATCAGCGTGATCAATTCGTCGCGCAGACGTTGATAGCGAGGAAGGCGATTATCGATCAACATGTCAGTCTCCCTATTCATATATATGTTTACATGACTAGATCAATCCGAATACTAGTATTAACCCTAGGTTTCGAGGTCGGCGTGGTGCCTCAGGAAGTGGTTTGCTTGTGTATCGATGGATCGTCGAGGCACATTTGAATCAGATGATGCCGCGTTCCCGCCAGCCTTGGCGCGTTTTGGCGTCTATCCCCAGTTCACCCAGCACTTGATCGGTGTCCTGACCCAGTGTGGGCGCGCCGCGCCGCACGTCCCCGGGAGTCGCGTCCAGCTTGGGGACGATGCCCGGCAGCTTGACGGGGGTGCCGTCATCCAGTGTGCTGTCGAGGATCATGCCGCGCGCCTGATAATGTGGATCGGCACAGATGTCGGCGATGTCGTAGACCTTGCCGGCGGGGATGCGGGCTTCGTGCAGGACGTGGAGCACGTGCTCCAGATCGTGGCCGCGCGCCCAGTCGCCAATGATGCCGTCGATCGTGACGGCGTCGCGTGCGCGTCCGTCGTTGTGGGCATAGGCGGGGTTCTCGGCCACTTCCGGCCGGCCTATGGCCACCATGAGCCGTTTGAAGATGCTGTCGCCGTTGCCGGCGATGAGTGCGTACTTGCCATCGGCGCACAGGTACGCGTTGCTGGGCGTGATGCCGGGCAGGCTGCTGCCGGCGGGTTGGCGCACCTCATTGAAGACGGCGTACTCCGGCAACAGGCTTTCCATCATGTTGAAGACGGATTCATACAGCGCCACATCCACGCACTGGCCGTCGCCGCCGTTCTGGTCGCGCTGGCGAAGGGCCAACAGCACGCCTATCACGCCGTGCAGCGCCGACAGCGAATCGCCGATGGACACCCCCACGCGCACAGGAGGACGGCCGGGTTCGCCACTGAGGTGGCGCAGACCGCCCATGGCTTCACCCACGACGCCGAAGCCGGGTCGATCACGATAGGGGCCGGTCTGCCCATATCCCGAAACCCGCAGCATGACGAGCCGGGGATTGAGTGCGTGCAAGGCATCCCAACCCAGCCCCCAGCCCTCAAGCGTTCCAGGCCGGAAGTTCTCGATCACCACGTCGGCGGTGGCGGCCAGCTTGCGCACCGCATCCTGGGCTTCGGGCTCACGCAGATCGAGGGTGACGGATTTTTTGTTTCGCGATTGCACCGCCCACCATACCGACGTGCCGTTGTGCAACAGGCGCCATTTCCGAAGCGGGTCACCGGTTTCGGGCGGTTCGATCTTGATGACCTCGGCGCCGAACTCCCCCAGCATCTTGGCGGCGAACGGTCCGGCGATGAGTTGTCCGAGTTCGAGCACACGTACTCCGTCCAGGGGTTTGGGCATGTTGGTTCCGGTTTGGGCCAATGGTTGGCGACAGGAACCATTTTAAGAGTATGGGCCGTTCTCCCGATCGGCCGCTTTCCCGTCCCGGCGCTTGACGGGGCAGGCTTGGTGTTTTCAATTTCCGGTAAAATACCCCGTTCGACTGTCCCGATTGTTCACATATAGGTCCTTATCCGATGCAGCCCGTGGTTGAAACTCTGTCCGGCCTGGAGCGCCGAGTTGATCTGGTCGTTCCCCTGGCCGAAGTTGAAAAGCAAGTCCAGGCGCAGCTCAAGCGTGTCGCGCGTACCGCCAAGGTGCAGGGCTTCCGTCCAGGCAAGGCGCCGCTCGCCATGATCGAGCGCAGCCATGGCCCCGGCATCCGGTATGACGTCATCAATACCGAAGTCGGCCGTGCGCTCGACAAGGCCATCCAGGACGCGAATCTGCGCGTCGCCGGCACGCCCAATCTCGAACCCAAGACGGAAGGGGTCGAGGAAGGCATCATGGCGTTCTCGGCCACGTTCGAGGTCTACCCGGAAATCACCGCGCCTGATATCGCCGCGCTGAAGGTCACGCGCGCCAATGTCGAAGTGTCCGACGCCGACGTGCAGCACACGATCGACATCCTGCGCAAGCAGCGCGCCAACTACGAAGCGCGTGAAGGCCGTGCCGCCCAGGATGGCGACCGCGTCACGCTGGATTTCGCCGGCACCATCGACGGGGTGCCGTTCGATGGCGGCAAGGCCGAGAAATTCCCGTTCGTGCTGGGCCAGGGCCGCATGCTGCCGGAATTCGAAGCCGCCGTGCAAGGCATGAAGGCGGGTGAAAACAAAACCTTCCCGCTTGAATTTCCGGCCGATTATGGTGGCAAGGAAGTGGCCGGCAAGAAGGCCGAGTTCGCGATCACGGTCACCGAAGTGGCCGAGGCCGTGCTGCCCGCAGTCGATGCCGAATTCGCCAAGTCGCTGGGCCAGGCCGAGGGCGACGTCGACAAACTGTTGGCCGAGGTCCGTGGCAATGTCGACCGCGAGGTCAAGGCCCGGGCGCAGGCCCGCACCAAGGGCAGCGTCATGGACGCGCTGGTTGGGGCGTGCTCGTTCGATGTGCCCAAGGCTCTGGTTCAAAGCGATACCGAAAGCCGCATCGCCGCTGCCCGCGAAGACCTCAAGCAACGCGGCGTGCCCAATGCCGAATCAGTGCCCATTCCCGAAGACATGTTCAAGGCCGAATCCGAGCGCCGCGTGAAGCTGGGTCTGCTGGTTTCCGAGCTGGTCGACAAGGCCGATCTGAAAGCCAAGCCCGAGCAGGTTCGCACCCGCATCGAAGACTTCGCCAAGAGCTACGAGCAGCCTGCCCAGGTCGTGGCGTATTATCTGTCCGACCGGCAGCGCCGCGCCGAGATCGAGGCCATCGTTCTTGAAGACAACGTCGTCGACTATGTGCTGTCCAAGGCCCAGGTCACCGACGAACAGGTCGCCTTCGACGAACTCATGGGAACCGCTTAAGGAATCCTCATATGTCGCATTTCACTGATTTCTACGCATCAATGCATGGCGGGGACTCGGTACGGCCCAGCGGTCTGGGCTATGTGCCTATCGTGATAGAACAGTCCGGGCGCGGCGAGCGCTCGTACGACATCTATTCCCGCCTGCTGCGCGAGCGCGTGGTGTTTCTGGTCGGGCCGGTCGAAGACCAGTCCGCCAACCTCATCGTCGCGCAGTTGTTGTTCCTGGAATCAGAGAATCCCGACAAGGACATTTCCCTCTACATCAACTCGCCTGGCGGAGTGGTGTATTCGGGCATGGCCATTTTCGACACCATGCAGTTCGTCAAGCCCGACGTGTCCACGCTGTGCACGGGTTTCGCGGCCAGCATGGGCGCGTTCCTGCTGGCGGCGGGCGCCAAGGGCAAGCGCTATTCGCTGCCGAATTCGCGCATCATGATTCACCAACCTTCGGGCGGCGCCCAGGGCCAAGCCTCTGACATCCAGATCCAGGCACGCGAGATTCTCAGTCTGCGCGAGCGCTTGAACAGCATCCTGGCCGAGCGTACCGGACAGCCTCTCGAGCGCATCGCCGAAGACACCGAACGCGACAACTACATGTCGGCCGCGGATGCGGTATCGTATGGTCTGATAGACGATGTGCTGGTTTCCCGGGCCGACACCAAGAAGTAGGCGGTTCCCCTGTGGGGTGAACGGTCATTGTGTGCGTGGGTGATTCCCTCCTGAACGAGCCGCGTGCGCTCGTTCGTTTGAAGCGATAAATATATCCATGGCTGAAAAAAAAGGTTCGGCGGACGACAAGGTGCTGCATTGCTCGTTCTGCAACAAGAGTCAGCACGAGGTGCGCAAGCTCATCGCGGGGCCGTCGGTGTTCATCTGCGACGAGTGCATCGACCTGTGCAATGACATCATCCTCGAGGAAACCCGCGATGCGGCGCGCGATGCCATTCGCAACGAACTCCCCACGCCCGTCGAGATCAAGACGTTCCTCGATGGCTACGTGATCGGCCAAGAGGCCCCCAAGCGCAGCCTGGCGGTGGCGGTCTACAACCACTACAAGCGCGTTCGCTACACCGAAGTCAAGGGTGACGATGTCGAGCTCTCCAAGAGCAACATCCTGCTGGTCGGGCCCACGGGCTCGGGCAAGACACTGCTGGCGCAAACGCTCGCGCGTATGCAGAACGTGCCGTTCGTGATGGCCGATGCCACCACCCTCACCGAAGCGGGCTATGTGGGGGAAGACGTCGAGAACATCATCCAGAAGCTGCTGCAGAACTGCAACTACGATGTCGAAAAGGCGCAACGCGCCATCATCTACATCGACGAAATCGACAAGATCTCACGCAAGGCCGACAACCCGTCCATCACGCGCGACGTGTCGGGCGAGGGCGTGCAGCAGGCGTTGCTCAAGCTCATAGAAGGCACGGTGGCGTCGGTGCCGCCGCAAGGCGGGCGCAAGCATCCCAATCAGGATTTCGTCCAGGTCGACACCACCAATATTCTGTTCATTTGCGGCGGTGCGTTCGACGGATTGGAAAAAATCATCCGTGACCGTACCGAGAAATCGGGTATCGGTTTTTCGGCATCGGTGCGCGCCAAGACCGAAAAAGGCATTGGTGAGTTGTTCGCCGAAGCCGAGCCCGAAGACCTGATCAAGTTCGGGCTCATTCCTGAACTGGTCGGACGCCTTCCGGTCGTGGCCACCCTCGAAGAGCTCGAGGAAGACACGCTGGTGCGCATCCTGACCGAACCCAGGAATTCACTGATCAAACAGTTCCAGAAGCTGTTTCAAATGGAAGAGGTCGAACTCGACGTGCGTCCGCAAGCGCTCAGCGCCATCGCGCGTCGGGCGCTCAAACGTCGCACCGGTGCCCGCGGCCTGCGCTCCATCGTCGAGCAATCGTTGCTCACCACGATGTACGAACTTCCCTCCCAGAAGAATGTCCAACGGGTGGTGGTGGACGAGAACGCCGTCACCGGGAAGGGTTCCCCCATATTGATTTACGCAGATCAGGAAGAGGCGCGCGCCGCCGACTCCCGCTCCGGTCAATCAAAGAAACTCAAGGATGCGGCGGCCTGATGAAGTACTGGTAATGCCCTTATTCCCAGATAGGTGCACAGGGGTGGCTTGAAATACGCTTTTTCGCCACAACATACACCTCAAGTAGTGCTGAAAAGGGAGGCTACGGCTTCCCCTTTTTTGTTTTCAAGGCATTGATTTTTAAGGAAGTTACTATGTCTGCGAGCCAGATTCTCTCTTCAGAACCCATGGACTTGCCGCTTCTGCCCCTGCGCGACGTGGTCGTATTTCCGCACATGGTGATTCCCTTGTTCGTTGGCCGTCCGCGCTCCATCAAGGCCCTCGAGCTGGCCATGGAGGCCGGCAACAACATCATGCTGGTGGCGCAGAAATCAGCCGGGAAAGACGATCCCACCCCGGAAGACCTGTACGACATTGGTTGCGCGGCCAGCATCCTGCAGATGCTGAAATTGCCGGACGGCACCGTGAAGGTGTTGGTTGAGGGCCTGCAACGCGCGAGCATCCAGCACGTCAGCGACGCGCAGACGCATTTCGTGGCCAATGTGGTGCCCATCGCGCCGGATGCCAGCCAGAATTCGGAATCCGAGGCGCTGCGCCGCACGGTCGTGGCCCAGTTTGAACAGTACGTCAAGCTCAACAAGAAGATCCCACAGGAGATCCTCACCTCGCTCAGCGGCATCGACGATGCGGGGCGTCTGGCCGACACCATCTCGGCGCACCTGCCGCTCAAGCTCGAGCAGAAGCAGAAAATGCTCGAGATCATCGACACCTCGGGCCGGCTCGAGAATCTGCTGTCTCAGCTCGAAGCGGAAATCGACATTCTTCAGGTCGAGAAACGCATTCGCGGCCGCGTCAAGAAGCAGATGGAAAAGAGTCAGCGTGACTACTATCTGAACGAGCAGGTCAAGGCCATTCAGAAGGAATTGGGCGAAGGCGAGGAAGGCGCCGACATCGAGGAGCTCGAAAAAAAGATCGAGGCCGCGCATTTGCCCAAAGAGGCGCGCAAGAAAGCCGATGCCGAGCTCAAGAAGCTCAAGCTGATGTCACCCATGTCGGCGGAAGCCACCGTGGTGCGCAACTACATCGATACGCTGATTTCGCTGCCGTGGCGCAAGAAGAGCCGGGTCAACAACTCCATTGCCAACGCCGAAGAGGTGCTGGACGCCGACCATTACGGCTTGGAAAAAGTCAAAGAGCGTATCGTCGAATACCTGGCGGTGCAGCAGCGCGTCGACAAGCTCAAGGCGCCCATCCTGTGCCTGGTCGGCCCTCCGGGCGTGGGCAAGACTTCCCTTGGCCAGTCCATTGCCCGTGCCACCAATCGCAAGTTCGTTCGCATGGCTCTGGGTGGTGTCCGCGACGAGGCCGAGATCCGCGGTCATCGCCGCACATACATCGGGTCCATGCCTGGCAAGATCCTGCAGAACATGACGCGGGTCGCGGTGCGCAATCCATTGTTCCTGCTCGATGAGATCGACAAGATTGGCGCGGACTTCCGTGGCGACCCCTCGTCGGCACTGCTGGAGGTGCTGGATCCGGAACAGAACCATACCTTCCAGGATCATTATGTCGAGGTCGATTTCGATCTGTCCGACGTCATGTTCGTGGCGACCAGCAACACGCTGAACATACCCCCAGCGCTGCTCGACCGCATGGAAGTCATTCGCCTGTCGGGTTACACCGAAGACGAAAAAGTGCACATCGCCTTCGACCATCTGTTGCCCAAGCTGATGAAGAACAACGGTGTGAAAGAGGGTGAGTTGTCCATCGATGAATCAGCCATTCGCGACATCGTGCGCTATTACACGCGGGAGGCCGGGGTGCGGGCGCTGGAGCGTGAAATCAGCAAGATCTGCCGCAAGACGGTCAAGCGTATGCTGGGTGCCGCCGCCGCAGGGGGGGATGCCAAGCGCGAGACCATCAAGGTCGACGCCGACAACCTGAATGATTTCCTGGGCGTGCGTCGCTTCGATTTCGGCCATGCCGGGAAGGAAAACAAGGTTGGCCAAGTGACAGGGTTGGCCTGGACCGAGGTGGGCGGCGAGTTGCTGACCATCGAAGTCGCGGACATGCCCGGCAAGGGGGTGGTGCTGCGCACGGGTTCGCTGGGTGAAGTCATGAAGGAATCGGTCGAGGCGGCCCGCACAGTGGTGCGCGCCCGCGCGCAACGCTGGGGCATCCCCGACAAGGCCTTCGAGAGACGCGATCTGCACGTGCACTTTCCAGAAGGCGCCACGCCCAAGGACGGTCCGTCGGCCGGTATCGGCCTGACCACCGCGATGGTGTCCGCGCTGACCGGGATTCCGGTTCGGGCCGATGTCGCCATGACAGGTGAAATCACCCTGCGTGGCGAGGTGCTGCCCATCGGCGGTCTGAAGGAGAAGCTGCTGGCGGCGCATCGGGGCGGTATCAAGGTGGTCATGATCCCCGAGGAAAATGTGAAGGACCTGGCTGAGATTCCTGACAACGTCAAGAATTCGCTGGAGATCATTCCCGTGCGCTGGATCGATCGGGTACTGGAAGTGGCTTTGCAGCACATGCCCACGCCATTGTCCGATGAGGAAGTGGCGCGCCTGGCGGCGGAATCAGTTGCGAACGCCAAACCGTCTGGCGGTGAACCTTCGTCGGAGTTGTTCAAGCATTGAGTGTGATCGCATGGCCCCGGGCGCGTAATTGTTCCAGGGGGTAGCAAGCAGACAGGCCCGGAACCGTTCAACAGGTTTCGGGCCTGTCTGCTTGTTCTTTAGTCGGGCCAGGCGGGGAAGAAAGCGGCAGGCCTCCGTCGCTGCGGCCCGGCTGCGCCGGGCTACCCGGCCAGCCAGTCAGCGCGGGGCGGCGTCCGAACTCGGGCTTACGGCCAGCCACTGGCTGGCCGTAAGCGCCGCCCTCAAACATGCGGACGCCTTGCCTCCCCGCGCTGATTGGCTGGCCGGCTTGCGACAAAGTCGGCTTGCCGCTTTCTTCCCCGCCTGGCCCTTGCGTTGGCGTGTGTTGTGGGGACTCTTGGCTGTGACTCTTCTCGTGTTGGAGAATTGGGTGGCTGGCCGTTTGGCTTTGCGGCCTGGGCCTTTGCTTAAGGAACCGCTGCACAAGTCACCGTGCCGCATGCATCTGCGGCTTGGGGTTTAACTTGCTCAGCGGATCCTTAATGAAGCGGCGTGGCGCGTATGAGGCCGACGGCGATGCCTTCGAGGGAGAAATCGTCAGCGGCGGTGATGTGGATGGGAGAGAAGTCTGGGTTTTCGGGCAGCAACGTGATGTGGCTGCCTGAACGGGATAGGCGCTTGACGGTGACGTCGTCGCCCAGGCGCGCGACCACGATCTGGCCATTGCGGGCATCGGCGGATTTCTTGACCGCAAGCAGATCGCCGTCGAGGATGCCGGCGTCGCGCATGCTGGAGCCCTGAACGCGCAGCAGATAGTCGGGCGTCTGGGAGAACAGCGAGGCTTCGACACCGACTTCGCGTTCGACGTGTTCGGCCGCCAGAACAGGGCTGCCAGCGGCGACGCGCCCAACCAGCGGAAGCAGCAATTGCGCCAGCCCGGCCTGCAAGGCCTCGGCCATTTGCGATGTGGCCTTGGCTGGAACGCCCGGGCAGATAAGAGGCCGTATGCCGCGGGACGCGTTGGCCGTGAGTTCGATGGCACCCTTGCGGGCCAGGGCCTTGAGATGGTCTTCCGCCGCGTTGGCCGACTTGAACCCCAGTGCGCGGGCGATTTCCGCCCGGGTGGGGGGAAAGCCCGTGCGGGCGATTTCGGTGCGGATGAGATCGAGAACCTGTTGCTGTCGTGCGGTTAGTTTGATGGCCATGGCAGAATTGGCTGTATATTCGTACAGCCAATTCTGCCCGAAGCCCCATGGAAAATCAAGCTGTTTACAGCACTTGGGCAATAGCCTTCGCGACGTAATCGATGTTGCGGGTGTTGAGCGCCGCCACACAGATGCGGCCGCTGCCCACGGCGTAGATGCCGTATTCAGTGCGCAGGCGGTCGACCTGGGCGCTGGTGAGGCCCGAATACGAAAACATGCCGCGCTGTTCGCGTACGAAACTGAAGTCGCGCGTCACCCCCTGGGCGGCCAGCTTTTCGACCAACTGGTTGCGCATGTCGCGAATGCGGTTGCGCATGCCGGCGAGTTCGGTTTCCCAGAGCGTGCGCAGTTCCGGGGTGTTCAACACACTGGCGACGAGCATGCCGCCGTGGGTGGGCGGGTTGGAGTAGTTGGCGCGAATCACGCGCTTGACCTGGCTCAGCACGCGGGTGCCTTCGTCTTTGCCGCTGACCACCACGGTGAGCGCGCCGACGCGCTCGCCATAGAGCGACAGCGACTTGGAGAACGACGAGCTGACCAGCATGGTGAGGTCCAGGTCGGCCAGCAGGCGCACCGCCGCCGCGTCTTCGTCGAGACCGTCGCCGAATCCCTGATAGGCGATGTCGACGAACGGCACCAGTCGGCTGTCTTTGACGACCTGGGCGATTTGCTTCCATTGGTCAAGTGTAAGATCCACCCCGGTGGGGTTGTGGCAGCAGGCATGCAGCACCGCGATGGAGCCGGCGGGCAGGGCGCGCAGCGAGGCCAGCATACCGTCGAAATTCAGGCCGTGGGTGTCGGCGTCGTAATAGGCGTAGGTGCTGACTTTGAAACCGGCCCCTTCGAAAATGGCGCGGTGGTTGGCCCAGGTGGGTTCGCTGATGGCGACTTGTGCGTTGGGCAACAGCGTCTTCAGGAAGTCGGCGCCGATTTTCAGCGCGCCCGTGCCACCGAGAGCCTGCATGGTGACGGCGCGGCCATCGGCGAGGACGCGTGAATCCTTGCCCAGCAGCAACGCCTGCGCGCCCTTGTTGTAGGCGGCGATGCCGTCGATGGGCAGGTAGCCGCGGGCCGCCGCGGCTTGCACGCGGGCGACTTCCGCTTTGTGCACGGAATCGAGCAGCGGGATGCGGCCATGATCGTCGCAATACACCCCCACACCCAAGTTGACCTTGTCGGGGCGGTTGTCGGCGTTGAATTGTTCGTTCAGACCAAAAATTGGGTCGCGAGGGGCGAGCTCGACTGCATCGAAAACGGAGGTCATGGGGCAGGGAGAAGTCAGAGTGGAAGAGAAAGGCGCAATAGTGTGATAATAAGGGGTTTACCCTACAGGTGTCCAGGGATACTCTGGCCAAGCCGCTGATGTGCGCGGCGCGGTGGCTTGTTCAGAGGATGCCCGGCAAACAGCCAGAAAATATGAGCAGTCCGGCACATGGATCGATGATGGCAGCGGCAATCAACGCACCGGCGGATTCCCCCGCGGACGCAGCGGGCGGCCCTGCCGTGGCTTCGCCCGCCGCGTCGACCGGGCCTGGGCCCGGCTTCATCGAGTTTCCGGACAGCCCGTTCCATCTGTACCAGCCGTATCATCCGGCGGGTGATCAGCCGCAGGCCATCGACTCGCTGGTCGAGGGCGTCGACGACGGGCTCATGTACCAGACGCTGCTGGGCGTGACGGGCTCGGGCAAGACCTACACCATGGCCAATGTCATTGCCCGCACCGGCCGTCCGGCGCTGGTGCTGGCGCCCAACAAGACTCTGGCCGCGCAGTTGTATGCCGAGATGCGGGAGTTCTTTCCCAACAACGCCGTCGAGTATTTCGTCTCGTACTACGACTATTACCAGCCGGAAGCGTATGTTCCGTCGCGCGACCTGTTCATCGAGAAAGACTCTTCGATCAACGAGCACATCGAACAAATGCGGCTGTCGGCCACGAAGAGCCTGCTCGAACGGCCGGACACCATCATCGTGGGCACGGTGTCTTGCATCTACGGTATCGGCAATCCCGGCGACTATCACGCCATGGTGCTCACCCTGCGCACCGGCGACCATATCGCGCGCCGCGAACTGTTGGCGCGGCTGGTGGCCATGCAGTATGAGCGCAACGATGTCGACTTCGTGCGCGGCACGTTCCGCGCGCGCGGCGAGATCATCGACGTGTTCCCGGCCGAACACGCCGAACTGGCCGTGCGCATCACGATGTTCGACGACGAGATCGAATCCATCGACCTGCTCGATCCGCTTACCGGGAAACTCAAGCAGAAGCTGTTGCGCTTCACGGTTTTCCCGAGTTCCCATTACGTGACCCCGCGCGACACCGTGTTGCGCGCCATCGGCACGATCAAGGAAGAGCTGCGCGATCGGCTGGCGTGGTTCACCGGGCAGGGCAAGCTGGTCGAGGCGCAGCGCCTCGAGCAACGCACCCGGTTCGATCTGGAAATGCTGCAGGAGCTGGGCTTCTGCAAAGGCATCGAAAACTATTCGCGCCATTTGTCGGGCGCCTTGCCGGGCGAGCCGCCCCCCACGCTCATCGACTACCTGCCCGCGAACGCCTTGATGTTCATCGACGAAAGTCACGTCACCATGGGGCAGTTGGGCGGCATGTACCGTGGCGATCGTTCGCGCAAGGAAACCCTGGTGCAGTTTGGCTTTCGGCTGCCCTCCGCCGTGGACAACCGGCCGCTCAAGCTCGAGGAGTTCGAGCAGCGCATGCGGCAGTGCGTGTTCGTGTCGGCCACGCCATCCGACTATGAGAAAAATCATGCCGACAGTGTGGTGGAGCAGGTGGTGCGCCCGACCGGGTTGGTCGACCCCGAAGTGGATATCCGCCCCGCCAAGACGCAGGTGGACGATCTGCTGGGCGAGATCAAGAAGCGAGTGACTGTCCAGGAGCGCGTGCTGGTCACCACGCTGACCAAGCGCATGGCCGAGGACCTCACCGATTATCTGGGGGAGAACGGGGTCAAGGTGCGCTACCTGCATTCGGATATCGATACCGTCGAGCGGGTCGAGATACTGCGTGATTTGCGGCTGGGCGTGTTTGACGTGTTGGTGGGTATCAACCTGCTGCGCGAGGGGCTCGACATTCCCGAAGTGTCGCTGGTGGCCATCCTGGATGCCGACAAAGAGGGTTTTCTGCGGTCCGAGCGCAGTCTCATTCAGACCATCGGCCGCGCCGCGCGCAATCTGAACGGGCGTGCCATCCTCTATGCCGACCGGATCACCGATTCCATGCGCCGCGCGCTGGATGAAACCGACAGGCGGCGCAACAAGCAGATCGCCTTCAATAAGGAACACGGGATCACGGCGCGCGGGGTGCGCAAGGCGGTGCGCGAACTCATAGACGGCGTGATGGCCCAGGCCGAACCCGATAGTGCATTGGATGCCGTGCCGCTGGAAGTCCTGGCCGACGACAAGGCGCTCGCACGGGAGATCCGCCGGCTGGAAACACAAATGATGGATCATGCCCGAAACCTCGAGTTCGAACAGGCGGCGGCGGCCCGGGACGCACTCAATGCCCTGAAAAAACGCGCGCTGTTGAGCTGAACCGGGCGCGTTTTTCCACGCGATGCCGCCGCGCGGCTCGGTCGGATGCTGAAGGCGGGGTGTTGCGGCATGGCAACGATTTCAGTCCAAGTCGACGCTGCGGTGGATGGACTCCGCGTGGTCGGGCGCTGGTGGTTTTGCATTGCCACGAGGCGTCAGCAATGGTGCGGTTTTGTTTCAATTCCGATGAACGGTGTGATTGCTGCAGTGCGGGAACGACAGGGCTTCAAGAGTCGGCGCCACGCCTCGGCCAGATGGCCGAGCGTGTGTGAAAATCGTGCTAATCCCTTAATGTTGCAGCGTTTTTCATAAGACCGCGGTTCGGGTGCATCGAATTGTGACATTGCAAAAACTCTTGCCTTGTCTCGGGTTTTCCCGCACACTATTACCTATGATGACTAAGGTACTTTTTGTTTGCATGGGCAACATTTGCCGCTCGCCCAGCGCTGAAGGCGTGTTTCGCCGCATGGTCGACGACGCGGGGTTATCCGCGGTGGTTGGGGTTGATTCCGCCGGCACGCACAGCTTCCATATTGGCGAAGCGCCCGATGCCCGCGCCCAGGCCGCCGCGCGTAAGCGCGGTTACGATATTTCGCAGTGTGTCGCGCGCCAAGTGGTGCCGGCCGATTTCCGCGAATTCGACCTCATTCTGGCCATGGATTGGGAAAACCTGTCTGCGCTCCAGCAGCAGTGCCCCAAGATCTATCAGCACAAGCTCATGCTCTTGATGCGGTTTGCCAACGAGTTCGAGGAAGCCACGGTGCCCGATCCCTATTACGGGGGGCCGGAAGGGTTCGGCAAAGTGCTCGACTACATCGAAGACGCGTGCCAGGGTGTGCTTGAACTGGTGCGCAAGCGCGCCACGCAATACCAGGCTGCCTGATCCGTTACTGATTCCTCACGGCACGGCGCATTTCTTTCCTCCCGAGGCCGCTCGAAACGAGCGGCCTCGTTGTTTTCGCCGCCCCGCATTCTCTGGTTGATCTTCCTGGTTGATGGTTTGTGCGGTTTTTGCTGCGTTGCGCAATCTTGCCCTTATATCCAAGTAAATTTGTCGGAAATTGATTATACTTGAGTTAAACAGTCGGGATATAGGCGTGCAGCCGACTGCCAAGGCTTCGTTTCAGTCTCGTCAATTCCGCAAGGCAAGGAGTTCTCATGCGTTTGACCACCAAAGGGCGGTTCGCCGTCACAGCCATGATCGATCTGGCGTTACGCCATCAAAGCGGCCCGGTTACCCTGGCTGCCATCAGTGAGCGCGAAAATATCTCGCTGTCCTATCTGGAACAGCTCTTCGGCAAGTTGCGCCGCCACGAGCTGGTCGACAGCATGCGCGGGCCGGGCGGTGGGTACACGCTGGCGCGCCTTGCCCGCAATATCACAGTGGCCGACATCATATTCGCCGTCGACGAGCCGCTCGATGCCACCAGCTGCGGTGGCAAGGAAAACTGCGGAGTCGGCCGCATCACCAGCACCGGCAAGTGCATGACACACGAATTGTGGTCCACGCTCAACCGCAAAATGATCGATTACCTGGATTCGGTGTCGCTGCAGGATCTGGTCGACCAACAGCGCATGCGGCTGTTGCAGGAGTCCACTCAGCAAGCGCCGATACGATTGCATCGCGACGTTAAAATGACATCACCAATGTCCACGCCGACCACGGCCTGAATTTCACGGAGCCACCATGCCCGATCGCCTCGTCTATCTCGACAACTCGGCCACCACCCCCGTCGACCCGCGCGTCGTCGAAAAAATGGTGCCTTGGCTCTACGAGCGATTCGGCAATCCCGCGTCCAACAGCCATGCGCTCGGATGGGACGCCGAAGAGGCGGTCGAGCACGCGCGTTCGCAAGTCGCGCAATTGGTCAATGCGGACCCGCGCGAAATCATCTGGACATCGGGTGCCACCGAGTCCGACAACTTGGCGCTGAAGGGGGCGGCCGCGCATTACGCTGGCCGTGGGCGGCACATCGTCACCGTCAAGACGGAGCACAAGGCTGTGCTCGACACCTGCCACGAACTGGAGCGGCAGGGGTTCGAGGTCACGTTCCTCGATGTGGATCCCGACGGCTTGGTGGACCCTGGCGTGTTTCGCGAGGCTTTGCGGCCCGATACGATTCTGGCATCGGTCATGCTCGTCAACAATGAAATCGGCGTCATCCAGGACATTGCCGCCATGGGGGCGGCATGCCGCGAAAAAGGCGTTGTTTTCCATGTGGATGCGGCTCAGGCCACGGGGAAGGTCGCCATCGATCTTCAAGCGCTTGAGGTGGATCTGATGTCGTTTTCGGCGCACAAGACGTATGGTCCGAAAGGCATCGGCGCGCTCTATGTGCGCCGCAAGCCGCGGGTGCGCCTGGAGGCGCAGATCCACGGCGGTGGCCATGAGCGCGGCTTGCGCTCGGGCACGCTGGCAACGCATCAAATCGTCGGCATGGGCGAGGCGTTCGAACTGGCACGCCTCGAAATGGCGCGGGAAAACGCCGGCTTGCGCGTGTTGCGCGACCGGTTGTGGGCGGGCTTGTCCCAGCTCGACGACGTTTGCCTGAACGGAAGCATGACGCACCGTGTGGCGCACAACCTGAATGTCAGTTTCAGCTACGTCGAGGGCGAAGCGCTCATCATGGGGCTCAAGGGCTTGGCGGTTTCCAGTGGCTCGGCCTGCACCTCGGCCAGTCTGGAGCCTTCTTACGTGCTGCGTGCGCTGGGTCGGCGCGACGAACTGGCGCACAGCTCCATCCGCTTCACGCTGGGTCGCTTCAGCACGCCCGAAGACGTCGATTTCGCGGTGCGTGAAGTCACGCGCCAAGTCAATCGATTGCGCGAGATGTCGCCGTTGTGGGAAATGGCCAAGCAGGGCGTGGACGTCGACACGCTGACATGGCCGACGCATTGACGCCGTCTTCTCAATCTGAACAAGACCCTAAGTAGAGAGCCGGAGAGCAGCCGTGGCATACAGCGCGATAATCGCCGATCATTTCGAACACCCCCGCAACGTCGGCACGCTTGATGCCAACGATCCCCGGGTGGGCACAGGCCTGGCCGGCTCACCCGCCCAGGGGGACGTGATCCGTCTCCAGATACGGGTTGACGGATCGGGTATCATTGAAGAAGCACGTTTCAAGACGTACGGTTCTGGCGCCGCGATCGCGACGAGCTCGCTGGCAACCGAATGGCTGCGGGGCAAAACGCTGGCCCAGGCCGTGGCCATCGACAACATGGCCATCGCGCGTGAATTGCAACTCGAACCCATCAAGCTGCATTGCGCCATGCTGGCGGAAGACGCCATCGCGGCGGCCGTGCGCAATTATCAGGAAAAACATCAGGGCTGAATCATGGCAATCACTCTTACGCAACGCGCGGCCGAACACATCGGCCGCCACCTCGCCAAGCGCGGCACAGGCGTCGGGCTGCGCCTGGGCGTGAAGGTCTCTGGCTGCTCGGGGCTGGCTTACAAGCTCGATTACGTCGATCAACCGGGCGCGGAAGACCAAGTGTTCGAGCAGTTCGGCGTCAAGGTGTTCATCGACCCGAAAAGCCTGCCCTTCCTGGAAGGCACGCAGATCGACTATTCCCGTGACGGGCTCAACGAAGGCTTCAAGTTCGATAATCCCAACGAAAAGGCTTCCTGCGGCTGCGGGGAATCGTTCACGGTGTGACCCGCCACAAAAAAAGCGGCCCCGCTTCCTTTGAAGCGGGGCCGCTTTTGTCGTGTTGGCCGGTGGCGATCACGCGGGTTCTTCGCGCCGCAGATGCGGGAAAAGGATCACGTCGCGGATGCTGGGGCTGTCTGTCAGCATCATGACCAGGCGATCTATGCCTATGCCGCAGCCGCCGGTGGGTGGCATGCCATATTCCAGCGCGCGGATGTAATCGGCGTCGTAATACATGGCTTCTTCGTCACCGGCATCCTTGGCCGCCACCTGGGCGCGGAAGCGTTCGGCCTGGTCTTCGGGATCGTTCAGCTCCGAGAACCCGTTGGCGATTTCCCGTCCCGTGGCGAACAGCTCGAAGCGTTCGGTGATGCCGGGCTGGGTGTCCGACTCTCGGGCCAGCGGCGACACCTCGGTGGGGTAGTCGATGATGAACGTGGGGTGCCAGAGCTTGGCTTCCACCGTTTCCTCGAACAGCGCCAGTTGCAGCGCGCCGCGCCCCGCATGCCCCAGCGTGGGGCCGTCGACGTCGGCGCCGAGGCGCTTCAGCTCCTGGCGCAGGAAGCCTTCGTCGCCCAACTGGGCGGGCGTATAGCGGCTGTCGTATTTGAGGATGGCCTCCACGATCGTCAGCCGGTCGAATGGCCGGGTCAGGTCCAGCGGTTTGTCCTGATAGGTCAGCGACGCGCTGCCGCAGGCGGTGGTGGCCACGCCACGAATGAGCGATTCGGTGAAATCCATCAGCCAGCGGTAGTCGGTATACGCCGCGTAGAACTCCATCATGGTGAACTCGGGGTTGTGGCGCGGGCTCACCCCTTCATTGCGGAAGTTGCGGTTGATTTCGAATACGCGCTCGAAGCCGCCGACGATCAGGCGCTTCAAGTAAAGTTCGGGCGCGATGCGCAGGAACATTTCCATGTCGAGCGCGTTGTGGTGCGTGGCGAACGGCTTGGCCGTGGCGCCGCCGGGAATCGGGTGCAGCATGGGAGTTTCGACTTCCAGGAAACCCGCGTCCAGCATGAATTGGCGAATGCCGCCGATGATCCTGCCGCGTGTCATGAAGGTGTCGCGGGTGGCCTCGGTCATGATCAGGTCGACGTAGCGCTGGCGGTAGCGCAGTTCCTGGTCGGCGACACCATGGAACTTGTCTGGCAGGGGGCGCAGCGACTTGGACAGCAGGCGGATGCGATCCGCGTGAATGGACAGTTCACCCTTGTTGGTCTTGAACACCACGCCTTCCACGCCCAGGATGTCACCGATATCCCAGGTCTTGAACTGTGCGTAGACCTCGTCGCCCAGGGTGCCGCGATCCAGATAGATCTGGATGCGCCCCGAACGATCCTGCAGGGTGGCGAAACTGGCCTTGCCCATGACGCGCTTGAGCATCATGCGTCCGGCCACACTGGCATGCCGCCCCTGTGCGAGCAGCGCATCCTTGTCGTGCTCATCGAAGGCCGTGTGCAGGTCGCCGGCGGCATCGATGGGACGGAAGTCGTTGGGATACGCCGGTCCGTGTTCCCGAAGCTTGGCCAGCTTGGCCCGGCGTTCGGCGATCAGGTGGTTGGTGTCCTGGGTCTGGGTGGTAACGGTGGTGTCGGTCATGGATGAAGCGTCAGTCGTGGTGACGAATGTCGTCGAGTACGGTCTTGCCGAAATCGGGGCTGGTCAGGTAATTCAATATCTTGGCCGCGACGGCGGCGGGTTCCGCGAGTTTGCCTTCGTCGTGCATGGCGATGAACCGTTGCACATTGGGGAAGTTGTCGGCGCTGCTGGCCCGGATGTGGGCCTGCATGCCGGTGTTGACTACGCCAGGGGCCAGTGAAACGGTGCGCACGGTGGGGTTTTCGGCCGCCAATACCTCTGTGTAGCGATCCAGGGCGGCCTTGGACGCGCAGTACACGCCCCAGCCCGGCATGGCCGAGCGTCCGGCGCCCGACGAGATGTTCAAGATGCGGCGATCGGCCCCGGTCGGCGTATTGCGCAGGAACGCGGCCGCAAGCAGCATGACGCTGGTCACGTTCAGGCTCAACGCCGCGGTGATGCGCGCCGCGCTGCTCAGCTGGGCCGTTGGCGCCACGGGGTCCACCATGCCGGCATTGTTGATGAGCAGATAGCGCTGCGCGGAGCGCGGCAGATTGCCGATGACTTGCTCGGCGCCGACTTCCGTTGCGGCGGGATTGGACAGATCGACCTGGATTTGCTGCACGGTGCAGCCCGATGCCGTCGCGTGCGCGTCCAGCGCGGCGTCATGGCGGCGTGACAGGGTCAACAGATGGGTATCGGGGCCCATCAGGCCCAGGGCCAGAGCCTGGCCCAGACCGGCCGATGCGCCGGTCACTATGGCCACGGTCGAAATGCTCATCGCGAATCCTTGTGGTTGTGTTGATGGGAGCAGGGCTGAAGGCCCATGGCGTGTCAGACCCCTTGCTTCAGGCTGGCCTGGATGAAGGGGTCGAGGTCGCCGTCCAGCACCTTCTGGGTGTTCGAGATCTCCACGTTCGTGCGCAAATCCTTGATGCGGCTCTGGTCCAGCACATAGGAGCGGATTTGATGGCCCCAGGCCACATCGGATTTCGCGTCCTCGAGTTTCTGCTGCTCGGCCATGCGTTGGCGCAGTTCCAGTTCGTAGAGCCGCGACTTCAGCATCTGCATGGCCTCGGCGCGGTTGCGGTGCTGGGAACGGTCGTTCTGGCATTGCACGACGATGCCACTGGGAGTGTGCGTGATGCGCACCGCCGAGTCGGTCTTGTTGATGTGCTGGCCGCCCGCCCCGCTGGCACGGTAGGTATCGATGCGCAGGTCGGCCGGATTGATGTCGATTTCGATGGAGTCATCCACTTCCGGATAGACGAAAACACTGGCGAATGAGGTATGGCGGCCGTTGGCGGAGTCGAACGGGCTCTTGCGCACGAGGCGATGCACGCCGGATTCGGTGCGCAGGTGGCCGAAGGCGTAATCGCCTTCCACCTTGATGGTGGCCGACTTGATGCCCGCCACCTCGCCCTCGGACTCTTCCAGGACTTCGGCTTTGAAACCCTTGCGTTCGCAATAGTGCAGGTACTGGCGCAACAGCATGGAGGCCCAGTCCTGGGCTTCCGTGCCGCCCGCGCCCGCCTGGATGTCGAGGAAGCAGTTCAGGGGATCCGCCGGGTTCGAGAACATGCGGCGGAACTCAAGAGCCTCAATCCGCTCGCCCATGGCGTCGCAGTCGGCTTCTATGGCGTGCAGCGTGGCATCATCATCGTCGAGGCTGGCGAGCTCGAACAGTTCGCCGGCGTCGGCCAGCCCGGTGCCGAGCGAGGAAAGGGTCAGGACGATGTTTTCGAGGCTTTTCTTTTCGCGGCCGAGCTCTTGTGCGTGCTTCGGGTCGTTCCAGACGTCGGGGGATTCGAGTTCCGCGTTGACGACAATCAGGCGTTCGGACTTGGCATCGTAGTCAAAGATACCCCCGTAGGTCGGACTCGCGTTGCGCGTAGTCGGCCAGGCGGGCGGCGAGTTGGTTCTGACGTTCGGCTTCCATGATGTGTCCGGTGATGATGAGGGGGGTGATGGATTCGGGCAGGGTCGCAGTGATGGTTCCGGGTTGTTCCGCATCAGGCGGCGTCACGGACGTGGCGCACGAATGCGGTGTTTCGGGAATGTCGCTGTGGACTTTGCGCGTTGATCACAGGATTTTAACCCGACGCGTCCATGGGGCCTGTGGCGGGTCGCGAAGAGGCATTTCCCCCGAACCCCACAGGGCGTCGCCACAACCCCCTTGTGCCGCCTGTGCTATCGTTGGGCGCCAGCCTCCGGCATGCCCGCTTTTGTTGCCACGGGCCGGGCGTGTGGCCCCCTATTCAATATGCCGTGTCCATGAATCCGACCCAGAATCCGAGCCGCATGCTGGCGTATGGCTGCCTGGGGCTCTGCATGTCTCTGGTGGGGGCCTACGTGGC
>DASTNK010000137.1:0-16984 GCA_035720945.1 Burkholderiaceae bacterium | reverse complement strand
GTCGAGCGTGGTGGCCCCCACGCAATGCAGTTCGCCGCGCGACAGCGCGGGTTTGAGCATGTTGCCGGCGTCCATGGCGCCCTCGGCCTTGCCGGCGCCCACCATGGTGTGGAGCTCATCGATGAAGACGATGGTCTGGCCATCGTCCTGGGCGAGCTCCTTGAGCACCGCCTTGAGTCGCTCTTCGAATTCGCCACGGAACTTGGCCCCGGCCAGCAGGGCCGCCAGATCCAGCGCCAAGACCCGTTTGCCTTTCAGGGTTTCGGGCACCTCATCATTGACGATACGTTGCGCCAACCCTTCGACGATGGCGGTCTTGCCCACGCCGGGTTCGCCGATCAGCACAGGATTGTTTTTCGTGCGGCGCTGCAATATCTGGATCGTGCGCCGGATCTCGTCATCCCGGCCGATGACCGGGTCGAGTTTTCCCTGACGGGCCTTTTCCGTGAGATCCAATGTGTACTTGGCCAGCGCCTCGCGGTTGGCCTCGCCTTCGGAGTCCGCCACGGGCGCGCCACCGCGCACCGCGTCGATGGCGGTCTCCAGGGCGTTCTTGCGCAGCCCCGCCTCGCGCAGCAGCCGCCCTGCTTCACCCTTGTCATCGGCCAGCACCAGAAGGAACAGTTCGCTGGCAATATACGTGTCACCACGGCCGGCCGCTTCCTTGTCGGTGCGGGTGAGCAACGTGTTCAGGTCACGGCTGACTTGAAGATTCTCTTCCGACCCAGCCACCTGCGGCAGCGCCGCAATCACCGTGTTCACACTGGATACCAACCGGTTCACGCCAACGCCGGCGCGCGCCAACAGGCTGCCGGCGCCGCTGTCCGCGTCGGACAACAAGGCGGCCAGCACATGCACCGGCTCGATGTAGGGATTGTCGTGTCTGGCAGCCAGGCTTTGCGCATCCGCAATCGCCTGCTGGAATCGTGTGGTCAGTTTGTCGAATCGCATGGTTGCTTCACTCTGAGTATCGGTCTGGGACGGTCGTCCGAATACAGAATACGTGCGGGCGATCGAGCGAATTTCAAGGCGGTGCCGCCGATCCAACCCGCATGGCGCCACACACCAAGCCGGCGTTCAAACCGTTGAGTGGCCCAGACACCACACCATTTTGCGCCATCCGTCTATTAAACGCCTTTCGGGATATGGAAACAGTTTATTATTCGAGATTATTGTTTGCGACGCATGCGACTGGTATGCTAGCACTGTCGGTCGCCGGTTCGCGACAAAGCCGCGAACGCGGGTGATCACAGCCCCTTGAATACCACAGGCCGGCCAGCTGAGAAACCTGCTGGCCACGCCAGACACAGGAGTCGTCCATGCGTGGCGTCATCAAGAAATGGGGCAACAGTGCGGCCGTGCGCCTGCCGTCCTCAATGATCAAAACCCTGAAACTGGGCCTTGAAGACATGATCGACATCCGCGTGGAACGCGGAACGATCCTCATCGAGCCGGTGCGTACCGGTGAATATGTATTGTCTCAACTATTAAGCGGCGTCAAGGCTCGTAATCTGCACCCTGAGGTCGACTTCGGCGCCGCCGGCGACTGATCGAGCCCACCATGAGCAAGCGCTATATCCCCGACACGGGCGACATCATCCATGTCCACTTCGAGGCCAGGGGCCGCGGCGCCTCTTCGTCCTACAAACCAGCCATGGTGCTCAGCCCGCAAGCCTATAACAAGCGAACCGGCCTGATGGTCTGCTGCCCCATCACGCCCAGCATCAAGGGCTACCCTTTCGAAGTGCCCATCGAGGGCGGCGCGGTCCTGTCCGACCAGGTCAAGAGCCTAGGTTGGGCCGACAGCAAGATCAGCTTCCACGGTCGCATCGGGCCAGCCGACCTGGCCCAGGTGCGGGCAAAGCTGCACGCCCTCATATTCAAGGATTAGGCCCGGGTTCACGCAGCCATTCCGCCGCTTTGCCGAAAGCGGCGGAATGGTGTTGCCTCAAGCAACCCTGAGCCCGGTCTGCCCGCCGTCGTCCTCGAACTGCGCCTCCTCGGTGGAACCGGACAATGCCGTGGTGGACGACCGCCCGCCTTCGATGGTCTGGGTCACGGCGTCGAAATACCCGGTACCCACCTCACGCTGATGCTTGACCGCCGTGAAGCCCAGATCGGCCGCCGCGAACTCCTTCTGCTGAAGCTCCACGAAAGCGCTCATCTGACGCCGCGCATAGCCGTGAGCCAGTTCGAACATACCGTAATTGAGCGCATGGAAGCCCGCCAGGGTGATGAACTGGAACTTGTAGCCCATGGCGCCGAGCTCACGCTGGAACTTGGCGATCGTGGCATCGTCCAGATTCTTTCTCCAGTTGAAGGACGGCGAACAGTTATAGGCCAGCAGTTTGCCCGGAAAGCGGCGGTGGATGGCCTCCGCGAACTTGCGGGCATACTCCAGGTTCGGTGTGGAGGTTTCACTCCACAACAGATCGGCGTACGGCGCATAGGCCAGTCCCCGTGAGATCGCCTGGTCAATGCCCGCCCGCGTCTGGAAGAAGCCCTCGGCGGTGCGTTCGCCCGTGATGAAGGGGCGATCATTCTCGTCGACGTCACTGGTCAGCAGATTGGCGGCATCGGCATCGGTGCGCGCCAGCAAGACCGTCGGCACACCGAGCACGTCGGCGGCGAGCCGCGCCGACACCAGTTTCGCTACCGCTTCACGCGTGGGCACCAACACCTTTCCGCCCATATGCCCGCATTTTTTCACCGAAGCCAGTTGATCCTCGAAATGCACCCCCGCCGCGCCAGCCTCGATCATGGACTTCATCAACTCGAACGCATTGAGCACACCGCCGAAACCCGCTTCGGCGTCGGCCACGATAGGCGCGAAGTAATCCACATAGCCGGGATCGCCTGGATTGGCGCCTTCCATCCATTGAATCTGATCACAGCGCGTCAAGGCATTGTTGATACGCCGAACGACCTGTGGCACGGAGTTCGCGGGATACAGCGACTGATCCGGATACATTTCGCCAGCGCCGTTGGCGTCTCCGGCCACTTGCCAACCCGACAGGTAGATGGCTTTGAGTCCCGCCTTGACCTGCTGCATGGCCTGATTGCCGGTCAGTGCGCCGAGCGAATTGACGAACGGTTCGGAGCCCAGCAAGCCCCACAGCTTCTCGGCGCCCCGGCGCGCCAGCGTGTGCTCGACCGGCACGGAGCCGCGCAGCCGCACGACTTCCTCGGCGCCATAGCCGCGTTTGACGCCTTGCCAGCGCGGATCTTCCGCCCAGTTTTCCTGCAGTCGACGGATTTCGGTTTCACGTGTCGTCATGGTCATGCCCCTTTTCATAGAGTGGAGTTGAAAAATCAGTCGGGACCCACAAGGGCGGCCGTTGAAAAAAGTCTACGCCAATGACGCTCTGCGACAAACTCATATGTCTTATATAAGACAAAAAATATTATTGTTATGGATCAATTATTTATCAATTTTATTTTGTAATATGAAATTGATTTTTCGTTAGTGAAAAATAATATCGTGCGTTGCAATAATTAATTTTCATAATGCAAAATCTAAATTCCGCCATACGAAAACGCGTGATCGGCGGCAGTACAATGCATGATCCAACTCAACACCCGCCGACACGCGCAATGAACGAATCCGGCCTGGCCAATGCCCCGCTGGGTCACGATATCCGTTACCCCGACCACTACGATCCCGCGCTGCTGTTTCCCATCGCGCGCGAGGCGAACCGCGCGGCCCTGGCGCCGTTGCCACCCTGGACCGGGGCGGACATCTGGACCGCTTACGAACTCTCCTGGCTCAACCCCCGGGGCAAACCCATGGTGGGCACGGCGCGGTTCGTGTTTCCGGAATCCAGCCCTTGCCTGATCGAGTCGAAATCCCTCAAGCTATATCTGAACTCGTTCACGGAAACGCGATTCGACGGCACGGAGGCCGTGCGGCACCTTGTTGAGCAGGATCTGAGCCACGCCGCCGGAGCGCCGGTGCGGGTCTGGCTGGATCGTCTGAACGCCAATCGTTCGGAAGTCCCGCAGCCGCTTTCCGGCACCAACATCGACGATCTGGATGTCGAGATCCAGCACTACCAGCCCGTTCCAGGGTTGCTGAGGTGTCTGCCGGACGCGGCGGTGGTGGACGAAACGCTGGTGTCCGATCTGCTCAAGTCAAATTGCCCGGTCACCGGCCAGCCCGATTGGGGCAGCGTGCAAGTACGTTACCGGGGACGGAGGATCGACCCGGCCAGCCTGCTCCAGTACATTGTTTCGCTGCGCCGGCACAAGGAATTCCACGAGCACTGCGTGGAACAGATGTACTGCGACATATGGCGCGCCTGCCAGCCGGAATGGCTGCTGGTCTATGCCCGGTACACCCGGCGGGGGGGGCTGGACATCAACCCGTGGCGCGCCAGCTCGGCCATCGATGTCAGCCTGAGCCGCACGCCACGTCAATAAGACCCGTCAGAAGGCTTGGGACCGATCGCGGATCTCGGGCCAGGCGCGGCGCAGGTAATAGCACATGGACCATACGGTCAGGATGGCCGCGATGACGATGAGCACCTGCCCGACTACCCGGGCCGACACGCCCTGAACAGGCTGCCAGTACAACAGGCACGGAATCGCGACCATCTGGGCTGCTGTCTTGAATTTCCCCAGCCAATGCACAGCCACGCTGCCGCTGGCGCCGATTTTTGCCATCCATTCCCTGAGTGCGGAAATCGCGATTTCACGCCCCACGATGACCAGGGCGATGAGGATGTCGACACGCCCAAGATGCAGCAGGATCAGCAAGGCCGCGCTGACCATGAGCTTGTCGGCCACCGGGTCGAGGAACGCCCCGAAAGACGATGTCTGGTTCCAGCGACGGGCCAGCCAGCCGTCCAGCCAATCGGTGACGGCCGCCACGATGAACGCCAAGGCGGCGATGAGATCGCGCACGGGAAACGACAGCCAGCCCGACGGAATGTAGAACAATCCCACCAGAACCGGGATCATGGCTATGCGCAGCCAGGTGAGAATAATGGGCAGATTGATCGGCATACGGCAATACTAACCTATGCCGGGGCGGAGCCAGTGTCCGAGGCAAGGGATTCGCCAAAAAAACACATCAATCAGGGGGCTTGTTCAGAAGGCCCCTAGTGTCCTGTTTGACTAATTCGGCTGCTTATCTTCGGCGCCTGGACTCGCCATGGGGCGTTGCAAATCCTCGCGATAGCCACTGCTATCCCTGCGGTTTGCGCCTTGCCTGGCAAGCCCATGCATCCGAATACAAGTGTACGAACCAATCAAACAGGACACTAGCGCAACGCCTGATAGATACGTTCGGCGAGCTCGCCGGAAATGCCTTCGACCGAGCACAAATCGTCGATGCTGGCCGCCACCACGCCGGAAAACCCGCCAAACCGGGCCAACAGCCGCTGACGACGCCGTGCACCGACACCAGGAATTTCCTCGAGCCGCGACACGTTGCGCGCCTTGGCGCGCTTGGCTCGCATGCCGGTGATGGCAAAACGGTGCGCCTCGTCCCGAATCTGGGCCACCAGCATCAGGGCCGCGGATTCCACGCCCAGCGCCACGGACGGACGGCCATCGGCGAACACCAGCGTCTCGAGCCCGACCTTGCGCCCCTCTCCCTTCGCCACGCCGACTATGGTGTGCGTATCCAGCCCCAGCTCGACGAACACCTGGCGTGCCATTTCCACCTGGCCCTTGCCGCCGTCGATCAGCACCAGGGATGGCAGCTCGGCCTGCCCTTCCGCCACGCGCGAAAAACGCCGGGTGAGCACCTGGCGCATCGCGGCGTAATCATCACCCGGCGTGATGCCGGCGATGTTGTAGCGCCGATACAGCGAGGGCTGCATGGCGTGATGTTTGTAGACCACGCAGGATGCCTGGGTTGCCTCTCCAGCCGTATGGCTGATGTCGAAACATTCCGCATGCAGGGCATCGAGCGCCGCCTCGTCCGTGTCGAGCCCCAGCGTGCCGGCCAGCGCCTCGGTACGGGCGGCGCGAGCCCCCGATTCCGTGAGCAGCCTGGCCAGCGCCATCTCGGCATTCTTGACCGCCTGCTCGAGCCAGGTTCGGCGCAGTCCTTGCGGACGAGTGATGACACGCGCCTTCACCCCTTTCTGCGCGGCCAGCAGATCGACCAGCTCGGGGTCCGACAACGGATGCGAACAGACCAGCACGGCAGGCAACGCGCCGTCAAGATAATGCTGGCCCACAAACGCCGACAAGACATCCCCCGCGCTGTCGTCTTGCGTCTGCGTGGGGAAAAACGGTTTGTCACCAAGGTGGCGCCCGCCCCGCACCATGGCCAGATTCACGCACACCCGGCCACCGGCGCCGGCGACCGCGATGATGTCGACATCATCGTCGCCGATCTGCTCCATGGACTGTTGCTGCAGCACACGGGCCAGCGCCTTCATCTGGTCGCGCAAGGTGGCGGCCTGCTCGAACTGTAGATTGTCGGAGGCCTGGCGCATTCGGGCCTCGATGTCGTCCATGACCTGCAGCGCCTGGCCATCCAGGAAACGGATGGCGCGTTCGACATCGCGTTGGTAGTCCTCGGGGGAAATCACCCCCACGCACGGCGCCGAGCACCGTCCGATCTGATGCAGCAGGCACGGCCGGGATCGGTTGGCGAAGACACTGTCCTCGCATGTGCGCAACTGGAACACGCGCTGCAGAATCTGAATGGTCTCGCGCACGGCCCAGGCGTTCGGGTAGGGCCCGAAGTACCGCCCCTTGCCACTGGTGGCGCCGCGATAGTACGCGATGCGTGGCGCCTTGTGGCCAGTGATGCGCAGATACGGATACGACTTGTCGTCGCGGAACAGAATGTTGTAGCGCGGTCTGAGCGACTTGATCAGGTTGTTTTCCAGCAGCAGCGCCTCGGCCTCGGACCGGGTCACGGTGACCTCGAGGCGCGCGACGCGCGCCACCATGTGGGCGATGCGCGGGCTGGGCTGGGTCTTCTGGAAGTAGGACGAAACCCGTTTTTTGAGATCGCGCGCCTTGCCGACGTACAGCACCTCACCTTCGGCGTCGAGATGCCGATAGACACCGGGCAGGTGCGGCAGGTCAGCCAGGAACGACTTGAGATTGAAGGGCTCGGGCATGTTGATAACGTGAATCCGCCTGCAGAGTATTCCAGTCCGGCGCCGCCGCGGCAGGCATCAGGCGGCGCACACGTCGCACCGAATCGGGCGACGGGGCGACGTCAAGGCGCGCCAATAGCTCGTCGGCGAGATCGGGGCGATTGCACACCAGGACCATGTCGCATCCGGCGCCCAGGGCGGCACGCGCCCGCGCCAGGATATCGCCGGCGATGGTAGCGCCCTGCATGGTGAGATCGTCCGAGAACACCACCCCGTCGTAGGCCAGATCGCCACGCAACACTTGCTGGATCCACACACGCGAAAACCCCGCAGGCTGGTCGTCGACCCGGGGATAGACGACGTGCGCCGGCATGACCGACGGCAACACCATATCGCCCAGCCAATCGTAAGGCGCCGCGTCGTCCTTCAGAATATCGGCCAGGGAACGATCATCCACGGGAAGCGCATGATGGGAATCCGCTTCCGCGTAGCCGTGGCCGGGAAAATGCTTGCCGCATGCCGCCATGCCCGCCAGGCTCAGCCCCTGTATCAAGCCCCGCGCCAGCATGGCCACGACCCGCGCATCGGCATGGAACGCCCGATCGCCGATGACGCGGCTGCGCCCATGGTCGAGATCGAGCACGGGGGTGAAACTGAGGTCCACGCCACAGGCCCGCAACTCCGCTCCCAGCACATAACCCGCCTCGGTCGCCAGCCGCACCGCCCCCAACGGCTCGCGCATCCAGAACTCGCCAAGAAGGCCCATTGCGGGAATGGCAGTGAAGCCATCCGTGCGGAAACGCTGGACCCGCCCGCCCTCGTGGTCCACGGCGATCAACAGGGGTTCAGACCGAGCCTGATGGATGTCACGGCACAAGGCTTCGAGCTGTCCGCGATTCTCGAAATTGCGCGCGAACAGGATCACGCCGCCCACCAGGGGGTGCCTCAACCGCTTTTTTTCGTGCGGCGTCAAGGATGTGGCGGCCACATCCACCATCACCGGGCCCGGCGGGCACGGTGTCCTACTGTGTTGTCTGGCTGTCATGCTGATTCAGTCTGGATGAAAATCAATGGGAAGAAGGCGCCGGCCCGTGTGCCTCGACGACCACGAAGGCCGCCACGACGTCGCTTTCATCCGTGATCGAAACATGCGCCGCCCCGAAGCGGGCCGAATACCAGCCCGCGAGCGGTTCACGCAGGCTGACCACCGGCTTGCCACCGGGAGCGTTCAGGGTTTGCATGCGGGACCAGGCCATGGGGTCGTGCATGCCCAGACCGATGGCCTTGGAAAACGCTTCCTTGGCGGCGAAGCGCGATGCCAGGAAACGCATGCCACGCGCGGGATCGCGCCGGTGGCGCCGCTCGAACACCGGGATTTCCTCGGGGCCCAGGATACGCTGGACGAACCTGGCACCATGGCGCGCGTAAACGCGTTCGATACGTGCGATACGTGTCAGATCGACGCCGATTCCCGCGATGCCGCCTGGAGTTCCCGCCGTTGCAATCATGAGCCCGCCTGGTTCGACCGAGCCGGCACAGCCTCGGATTCGTGGCGCCGGCAACCGGATAAAACCGCATCATACCGTGAGCGCGGCCTGCCTTGCTGGCGACGTGGCCTGCCCCGATCGAACAGGGCCTCGAACGAGGCGACGCGCCACGGTGATGGACGATCCGAACTACTTCGGGCGCTTGTCCAACACGCGGCGCGCCTTGCCGGTGATCGTGCGCTCGATCTGCCCGGACCCTTTCAGCGTCACCGAAGCGGTGACGCCGATGTTGTTCTTGACCGCCTGCACCAGTCTGCCAACGAGTCCGGCGCGCGCATCGGCGCCCATGGCGTCGAATTCACCACGGACTTCCGCCACGATCTCGAGCGCGTCGAGATGGCCCTCGCGTGTCAGCACGAGTTGGTACTGCGCCGCCAGTTCGGGCATCTTGAGGATCAGTTCCTCGACCTGGGTGGGGAACAGATTCACGCCGCGCACGATCAGCATGTCGTCGCTGCGGCCGGTGATGCGGTCGATGCGCCGCATGCCGCGCGAGGTGGGCGGCAACAGCCGGGTCAGGTCGCGTGTGCGATAGCGGATCACCGGCATGGCTTCGCGCGAAAGCGACGTGAACACCAGCTCGCCGAGCTCGCCATCAGGCAGCACCTCGCCCGTTTGCGGATCGATGATCTCCGGATAGAAATGATCCTCCCACACCACCGGGCCATCCTTGGACTCCACACACTCCTGCGCCACGCCCGGCCCCATGACTTCCGACAGCCCATAGATATCCACCGCGTCGATGCCGCTGCGCTGTTCGATATCGGCACGCATGCGGTCGGTCCAGGGTTCGGCGCCAAAGATGCCAACCTTCAGTGAGCTGGCGTGCGGATCCAACCCCTGCCGCGCCATCTCTTCAAGAATATTGCAGAAGTATGACGGGGTGACCATGATCACGCGCGGGCCGAAGTCGTGTATCAGGCGCACCTGCTTTTCTGTCTGGCCGCCGGACATCGGCACCACCGAGCACCCCAGCCTTTCGGCGCCGTAATGCGCGCCCAGCCCGCCGGTGAACAGGCCATAGCCGTAGGCGACATGCACGATGTCGCCGGGCCGACCGCCCGCTGCCCAGATCGATCTGGCGACGAGATCGGCCCAGATGGAAATGTCGTTGGCCGTGTAGCCGACCACCGTCGGCTGACCGGTGGTGCCGCTGGACGCGTGGATGCGCACCACCTGCTCGCGCGGCACGGCGAACATGCCGAACGGATAATTGTTGCGCAGGTCCTGTTTGATGGTGAAGGGAAACCGGGAAATATCCGAGAGTTGCCTGAGATCATCCGGATGCACGTCCGCCGCCTCGAACGCCGCCTTGTAATGCGGTACGTGCTCATAGGCGTGGCTAAGCGACCACTTCAGGCGCTGCAACTGCAGCGCGGCCAATTCATCCCGGCTGGCGTGCTCCACCGCGTCGCGGCCCGGATGTCCCGATGTCGTTGTCATGATTCGTCTCCTGCTTGTGGTATGACCTGCCCTTTGATGCGATACGAACGCCCCCGGAACAACGCGACCCTGCGCCCCTCCTGGTTGGTCACCACCACGTCGTACACGCCGGTGCGGCCACTCAACGATTGCTCTTCGCAGTCCGCCGTCAGCACATCACCGGCGTAGCCGGGCGCCAGGAAGTCGATCGTGCAACCCGAGGCGACCGTCGCCTGATTGCGCGAATTGCATGCGAAAGCGAAAGTGCTGTCGGCCAACGAGAAAATGAAGCCGCCATGACAGGTCTGGTGCCCGTTGAGCATATCCGGCCGAACCGTCATTTCCATTCGCGCCCGACCCGGGGCGACGCGCACCAGGCGCATGCCCAGGCCCTGCGACGCGGCGTCGTTGCGATACATGACCTGGCCTGTTTGTTCAGCCAGAAGATTTTCGTCGTCCGGCACGAGGGGTTCCGGCCGCGCTGAAGTGGATGTATGCATCATGCCCCCTTGAACCGGGGAGCGCGTTTTTCAAGAAAGGCGCCGACCCCTTCCGCGTAGTCGTGACTCGCGCCCAGTTCGCGCATGAGGTCGCGTTCGAGATCGAGCTGTTGGTCGAGTGTGTTGTCCAGGCTGGCGTTCAAGGCCCGCTTCGCATAGGCCAGCCCCTTGGTGGGTGCGCTGGCGAAATGCGCAAGCAGGGAATCCAGCCTGTCCTGGAACTGATCATCCGGCACGCACTGCCAGATCAGGCCCCACTGTGCCGCTTGCTCCGCGTCGAGCTTGTCGCCCAGCAGGGCCAGGCCCATCGCGCGCGCCTGCCCCACCAGACGCGGCAGGGCATACGTGCCGCCGGTGTCGGGCAACAGGCCCAGACGGCAGAATGGCTGGATGAAGCTCGCCGACTTGCAGGCGATCACGATGTCGCCCGCAAGGGCCAGATTCGCCCCCGCGCCGGCGGCGACCCCGTTGACTCCCACCACCACCGGCATTGGCAGCGCACGCAGGCGCCGCACTAGCGGGGCATAGTAGGTTTCAATAGTATGACCGAGATCAACGGCCTGACCGCCGCTCATCTGGCGTTCGGACAGATCCTGTCCGGCGCAGAAACCCCGGCCATTGCCGGTGAGCAGCAGCACACGCGCCCCGCCCTGCTCGACCTCCGTCAAGGCGCGGGACAGTTCGCCGTGCATGGCGACGGTGAAACTGTTGAGCTTGGTGGGGCGATTCAGCGCGATGCGAGCCACGCCTTCCTTGAGGCTGAACTCGATGTTCTCAAAATTCATGTTGTCGCCTCCATGGCAAAAATGTTCACGGCCACTTTCCTCGAGAATCAGACATGCCACCGCGTCTGCACGACACGGAAGCGGTTGGCGACATAGGCGGAATCGGACAAGGCGGCATTGGCCGCCGGGTTGGCGCCCGTTCCGTGGAAATCACTGAATGCGGCAGTCTGGTTCACGAACACGCCGCCAGTCAGGTTCAGCGACAGCGACACCCCCGCATGCTCGGCAGCGGCACAAAGCGCGTCCGACACCACCTGCCGGGTGGTGTAGCCTGAGAACGACAGCGCCCCATGCGTTTGCACCGAGCACCGGGCGAGATCCACGCTGGCCTGCGTGGAATCGGTGGCCACGACGAAGGCGATCGGACCGAACCATTCCTTCTGAATCACCGGGCTGTCGGCCTGGGCCTGAAGCAGCAGCGGCGTGCGCACCACCGCATCGGGAAATTGCGGATGGACCAATGCGCGGCTGTCGCAGAGCACCGGCAACCCGGTCGCCCGCGCCTCATCGATGCGCGCCAGTGTGGCCGCGTTCTGGATGGCGCCGGTGATCTCGACGGCACGCGCGGCATCGGCGGTCAGTTTGCCGATCGCCTCGGCCAGCGCGCCCGCGGCCTGCTCGAAGCTCAGGTGGCCGGACGCCGTGTCGACGCCATCGCGGGGAATATAGACATTTTGCGGCGCTGTGCACATCTGACCGGAATACAGGGCGAAAGAGAATGCCAGATTGCGTGCCACACCGGCGAAATCGTCGGCCGAATCGATCACCACCGGATTGACGCCGGCTTTCTCGGTGAAGACCAGCGCCTGGCGCGCGTTCTGTTCGAGCCACGTGCCGTTCGCGCTGCTGCCCGTGAAGTCGATGAGTCGCACGGCGGGTGACAGCGCCAATGCCTGCGCGGTGTCATCACCGGCTTCGTGCGCCGCCAGCGACACGACGTCCGGATCGAATCCGGCTTCACGCAGCACGTCGCGCGCGATGCGCACGGTGATGGCGAGCGGCAGGATCGCGGTGGGATGCGGCTTGACGATCACGGTGTTGCCCGTGGCCAGACTGGCGAACAAGCCGGGGTAGCTGTTCCAGGTGGGGAAGGTGGAGCAGGCGATCACCAGCGCCACACCCCTGGGCACCACAGTGAATCTCTTTTCCATGCGCAGCGGATCATGCTTGCCCTGCGGCTTTTCCCAAAGCGCGGCGCCGGGCAGGCGGGACATCTCGCGCCAGGCGTATGCCACGGCCTCCAGCCCACGGTCCTGGGCATGCGGGCCGCCCGCCTGGAACGCCATCATGAACCCCTGCCCCGTCGTGTGCTGGACGGCCTGGGCGATTTCAAAGCTGTGGCGGTTGAGACGCGTGAGGATCTCCAGAGCCACCCCCACCCACGCCTGCGGACCCGCCGCGCGCCAGGATTCAAGCGCCTCGTCCGCGCGTTCGACCATTACCTGGGCCGGCACGTGGGGATAACGCACACCCAGATCGAATCCAAAAGGCGACTTCTCGCCACCGACCCATGACGTCGCGCCGCCCTGCCCCAGATCGAAATCAGCACCGCGATGCGCCTCGAATGCATGGCGTCCATCCTCGGCGGCGGTTTCGCCATAGGCACGCGGGCTGGGTGACTCTGAAAACGGACTCCAGTAGCCGCGCTCGTCCGTCGCCGCCACCGCCCGATCGAGCAGGGCTTTGTGTTTTTCAAATAGATCCGTGGACAATGTGGAACTCCTTGTGATGATTCGCCTTGATGATTTTTCCGGACCTCAGGTTTCCTGGTCGAAATCCAGCACCAGACGGTCGGTGACCGGGAAACTCTGGCAGCACAGGATGAACCCACGCGCCACTTCATAATCTTCCAGCGCGAAGTTGGCGTCCATGTCGACCTCGCCCTCAATGACCTTGCAGCGACAGGTGGAACAAACGCCGCCCTTGCACGAATAAGGCAATTCAATACCTTGTGACAGGGCCGAATCCAGGATGCTGTCGCGGTTCTTCTCGACCATCAGGGTGCGTGTCAGGCCGTCATGGGTGACGGTGACCTCGCAGCGCCCCGCCCCCGGCGCACGCCGGGCCTCGTGGCCGGTGCGCAGGGCACGCGGGCCGCGCGGCGCGCCGAACAATTCGAACTTGATCTGCGTGGCGTCCAGCCCCGCCCGCAGCAACGCCCCCTTGACCGACTCGGTCATGTCGGGCGGACCACATACGAACGCCACGTCTATCGCGTCGGGAGGCATCCAGTGCGACAGCAGCTGCGATACCTTGTCGCCATCAAGCCGGCCGTTGAAAAGATCGATGTCCTGAACCTCGCGGCTCATGATGTAGGCCACCGACAGACGGTTCATGTAGCGGTTCTTCAGATCCTCGATTTCTTCCCGAAACAGGACCGCCGAAGAGGCTCGGTTGCCATAGAACAGTGCGAAGCGGCTTTCTGGTTCGACCGCGAGCGCCGTCTTGACCAGCGACAGGATGGGCGTGATGCCGCTGCCGACCGCGAAGGCCGCGTAACCACGCCGGTGTTCCGGCGAGAACGCCAACGTGAAATGGCCGTCGGGCGGCATGACGTCGAGCCGTGTTCCGGCCACCAGATGCTCGTTGGCCCAATTGGAGAACGCGCCATCGTCATGGCGCTTGATTGCCACGCGCAGCACCCCCTCGTCGGGCGCGGCGCAAATGGAATAGGAACGGCGCAAGTCCTGGCCGTCGATGCTGGTGCGCAACGTCAGGTACTGGCCGGGGCGGAACGCGAAGGTGTCGCGTAGACCAACGGGCACGTCGAAGGTGACCACCACGGCGTCGCGCGTGTTCCGGTCCACGGACGTCACGTTCAAGGAGTGAAAGGCATCCATGGCGGGCTCAGTGTGGCTTGAAGTAGTCAAACGGCTCACCGCAGGCTCGGCACCGGTACAGGGCCTTGCAGGAGGTCGAGGCGAATTCGCTGATCAGCTCGGTCGAGCGCGACCGGCAACGCGGGCACACGACGGCCACCCTCGGGGCGCGCAGCGCGGCCAGTCCGCATCTCGTGGCCGCACCGCCTTGCGGTGGCGCGATGCCGTAGTCGCGTAGCGCGGCACGCCCCCGGGCGGTCATCCAGTCGGTCGTCCAGGCCGGCGCCAGGCGGGTGAGCACTCGTATGGACGCCACGCCGTGCGCCCGCAAAACCCTGCGGATGTCGGCCTCGATGGCCAACATGGCCGGGCAGCCCGAATAGGTGGGTGTGATGGTGACCTCGACATCGCCACCACCGCAGACGACGTCGCGCACCACTCCCAGGTCGACGATGGACAAGACGGGGATTTCAGGATCCGTCACGTCCGCCAGCCAGCGCCAGACTTGCTCTGGTGCCACGGCGCACGACGAATCCAGGGCGGCCTCAACTACCATGTCGCCCCCGGATAAGCGCGTTGCAGGTGCTGCATTTCGGCCAGTAGAAAGCCCAGCGCCTCGGTGTGGCGCCCCATGTAGCCGCCACGATGCGCTGGATGGTGCGCCGCTGCGGGGTCGGGTTGGGCCAGCGTCGCCTCGGCCAGGGTCGAGGTAACGTGTTCCAGCCATGCTGGCCAGAGATCACCATGCCGGGGCGCCCATTGCCGCGCCGCGAGCTCCTCGACTGTCGGGTCGTTGACGAACAATTCACCCACGTAAGGCCAGGCGGCGTCGACTGCCTGCTGCATGCGGGCATGGCTGTCTTCCGTGCCGTCGCCGAGCCGCACCAGGATATCGGCGGATCGCCGGGCATGGTAGGCCACTTCCTTGACCGCCTTGGCGGCAATGGCCGAGATGCCGTCATGCGCGGACACGGCCAGGCGCTCCAGCAACAGATAATGCCAAGCGTCGAAGAAAAACTGGCGCGCCATGGTGTCGCCGTAATGGCCGTTTTCGCGCTCGACCAGCAGATAGTTGCGGTAAGCCGGCGCGTCCCTGAGGTAGGCCAGGGCATCTTCGTCGCGCCCCTCGCCTTCGGCCTCGCCGGCCAGGGTGAGCCACATGCGCGCCTGCCCCAGCAGGTCAAGCGCGACGTTCGTCAACGCCAGGTCTTCTTCCAGGGCCGGCCCGTGCCCGCACCATTGCGACAGGCGATGCGACAGGATCAGCGTGGTGTCACCCAGGCGCAAGGCATAATCAAAGGCATTACGATCCATGGCGCCGCTCACATGTGCTTGACTTCTTCGGGCATCGGGAAGAACGTGGGATGCCGGTATGTCTTGCTGTTGGCTGGATCGAACAACGGCCCTTTGTCGTCGGGGCTGCTGGCCACGATGTCGGTCGAGCGCACGACCCAGATGCTCACTCCCTCGTTGCGGCGTGTATAGACATCCCGCGCGTTGTTGATGGCCATTTCCGCGTCGGGCGCGTGCAGGCTTCCCACGTGCTTGTGGGCCAGGCCATGCTGGCTGCGGATGAACACTTCCCACAAGGGCCATTCACTGTGTTGCATCATCGTTCCTTTATGTGTGCTTCATCGCCCGCGGTTCATCACCCGTGGTTCATCGCGAACGGGGCATCGATCCTGGGATACCCCTCGCCTCAGGCCGTCTTGCGTCGCAGCCGCTTGTGTTCATGCGCGGAAAAGGCCTCGCGCACCCACTCGCCGTCTTCGTGGGCGCGAACGCGCGCGGCCAGCCGTTGCTGGTTGCACGGACCGTTGCCGCGAATCACTGCGTGGAACTCTTCCCAGTCGATCTCACCGAAATCGTAGTGCCCGCGCGCCTCGTTCCATTTCAGGTCAGGATCGGGAACGGTGAGGCCAAGGTAGTCGGCCTGCGGAACGGTCTGGTCGACCATTTTCTGGCGCAGTTCGTCGTTCGAGAACAGTTTGATGCGCCATTGCATGGACTGGGCGCTATTGACCGATTCGGCATCAGGCGGGCCGAACATCATGAGGGCCGGCCACCACCAGCGGTTCAGCGCATCCTGCGCCATGTCTTTCTGGGCCGGAGTGCCATGCCGGCACATCTGGATGAGCAGGTCGTACCCCTGTCGCTGATGGAACGACTCTTCCTTGCAGACGCGCACCATGGCGCGCGCATACGGGCCGTACGAGCACCGGCACAACGGGATCTGGTTGATGATGGCCGAGCCGTCGACCAGCCAGCCGATCATGCCGATATCGGCCCAGGTGAGCGTGGGGTAATTGAAAATGGTCGAATACTTGGCCTTGCCGGTCAACAGATCATCGACCAGATCGTCGCGCGAAACCCCCAGGGTTTCGGCGGCGCTGTACAGATACAGACCATGGCCGGCTTCGTCTTGCACCTTGGCCAGAAGAATGGCCTTGCGCTTGAGAGACGGCGCCCGCGTGATCCAGTTGCCTTCCGGCAGCATACCGACGATCTCGGAATGGGCATGCTGCGATATCTGGCGCACCAGCGTCTTGCGGTAGGCCGGCGGCATCCAGTCCTTGGGTTCGACGCGTATGCCGTCGTCCACGCGCTGCTGAAAAGCCTTTTCCTCGCCGGACAGCGAGGCCGTGTCGCGCACGCGCGCCACCCCGGTATCAACGAGCTGAGCATACATAGGCGTCTCCTGGCCATTGTGTAGCGGAAGCGTTTTCTATATTATTTAATACAGAATTTTTGAAGTCAATCAAAAAACAGTATCACGTCAGGGTACGCATGGACACACGCGCCGACCTGCTTCAACCCCTGGTTTCCAGCCTTCTGGAACGGCATCCT
>DASTNK010000136.1:0-7731 GCA_035720945.1 Burkholderiaceae bacterium | reverse complement strand
GCATGGCGCCCACCTTCTGCAATCGTGTGCCGTGCGGAGCATAGAAACACAAGCGGGCCGCGTGTGCGGTGTCGTGACAGAACAAGGTCCGATCCAATGCGATCAAGTCGTGTTGGCAGGCGGCAGCTGGTCGCGGTTGTTTGCCGGGAATCTTGGAATTTCCATTCCACAGCTCAAAGTGCTGGCAACGGCCGCCCGCGTCGACACCCTGGACGGTCGCATCCCCGCACTGCCCGTCGCTGCTGACAACTTCGCGTTTCGCCGACGGGCGGACGGCGGATATACCATCGCCCGCAGCAACGCCAATATCGCGCAGATCACCACTGACAACTTCCGTCTTTTCAAAGAGTTTGCGCCCGCACTGGCCAAAGGCTGGCGGGAACTCAGGGTTCGCGCGGGAAAACAGCTATTCAAAGATTTGCGCGTCCCGAAGCGTTGGAGCAATCAAGACACCACACCTTTTGAGCAAACCCGGATTCTGGATCCCGATCCGGCGCCGGGCCTGAATCACGAAGCCGTGCGAAATCTCAGCCACGCGTTCCCCGGCTTTGCACAGTGCCGCATCAGCCACGAATGGGCGGGGATGATTGACGTGACGCCCGATGCCGTGCCGATCATCGGCCAGGCGGGACAGATCGACGGCCTTTTCATCGCGACGGGGTTCTCGGGGCACGGGTTCGGCTTGGGCCCGGCCGCGGGAGAACTGATCGCGGACCTCGTGCGAGGTGTGGCGCCACGCGTGGATCCATCACCCTTTCGGTTTGGGCGGTTCACAAAAAAATAGATTGAAATGGGTTGCTGCTGGTTTCGCTTACCCATGTGCCTGCGCAAAATCGGCGAGCGCTTTCCCCCAACCGCTGTTGCGATCGAATACGGGCGTTTTGCCGTCGGCCGTGCGGAACCGGGTACTGGCCCAGACGATACAGCCGCTGGCACCAAGGTCGTACAACGCCTGAAGCCGCGCATGCATCTGGGCTTCAGTCAGCATGCGAACCAGGATGGGCGCTCTCTTGTCCCGTTTGCTGGTTTTCAAGACGACAGCGATGTTGATGTAGGGGATTATGGGTTTCCCGGTGTGATATTTCTTTGCGGCTTGCATGTTGTAGTCGGCGTTTAGCCTCCAACGCGCAGTGTCGCCGCCGTTGTAGTTGTAGAGCACGGGGCTAAGGAAGTCGACCTGCCTCGCGACGCTTGCATAACGCGGATTGAGCGCGTCAAAGCGGGCCGGGGTGTTCGGCTTCCATGCGAAGGTGTTCTGTGGCGCCGTGGCATAAACCCCGGCGGGGATGACAGTGTTGTAGTGATGGAAAATGCGGAGTATCTCGCTTACCCGCGGGATGACCGTCTCCGGCTTGAAGCGCTGGCCGAACTCGGTGTCGAAAGAGGCCGGGATGCCGGGAGCCGCGAGCGCCGACTTGGCAATGTCCTCAATCTTCTGCTTGTCGGGGCGCCCATCGGTCATGAATCGATTGCGATAAATCACATCAATCCTGTGGATGCCGAGAGATTCGAGATACGACTTAAAAGACGGCTCCGTGACAACTTCACCATCCGCGATATGAGTGGAGTAAGGCACGTACTCATAGATGATGAATTTCCTTGCGGTCTCATGCACTTGACTGGCGTCGGCTGTGCGGAAAAACAGGCCTGCGAATAACAGGGCCGAGGCGAGCGAAACCGCTTTCTTGAATGTGGTCATCATGGTGTCATGTGTATCCCAAAGCCCGCAAATCAACCCCTGCGAGCGGCAATTTCCCCGAATTCCGGCGCGTCATGGCGCTTTTGCCGCCCGCTGCCGCAGTTCGAATTTCTGGATCTTGCCGGTCGATGTCTTGGGCAGTTCACCAAAGACGACCCGGCGTGGCATCTTGAAACCCGCCAGATGCGCCTTGCAGTGCGCGATGATGTCCTCGGCACTGACGCTTGCGTCGGCCTTGAGTTCGACGAAGGCGCAGGGGGTCTCGCCCCAGCGGTCGTCGGGCCGCGCGACCACCGCCGCGGCCAGCACGGCCGGATGACGGTACAGCACGTCCTCGACCTCGATCGAGGAAATGTTTTCGCCGCCGGAAATGATGATGTCCTTGGAGCGATCCTTGATCTTGATGTAGCCGTCTGGGTCGACGACAGCCAGATCGCCACTGTGGAACCAGCCACCCGCGAAGGCTTCCTGGGTGGCCTGCGGGTTCTTCAGATAGCCCTTCATGCAGATATTGCCCTGGAACATGATCTCACCCATGGTCTGGCCGTCGGCGGGGACCGGCTGCATGGTGGCTGGATTCAGAACGGTGGCCGATCGCTCCAGATGGTAGCGCACACCCTGACGGGCGTTGAGCCGGGCCCGCTCGCCGATATTCAGGAGATCCCAGTCCGCATGCTTGGCGCAGACGGTGGCTGGCCCATAGACCTCGGTCAGGCCGTAGACGTGGGTCAGATCGATGCCCAGCGATTCCATGCCCTCGATCATCGAGGCTGGCGGCGCGGCGCCGGCCACCATGGCACTAATGCCGGACGGAATCCGGTCACGCAGAGCCTGCGGCGCGTTGACCAGCATGCTGTGGACGATGGGCGCCCCACAATAATGGGTGACACCATGCTCCACCATGCGATCGACCATGGCGGCGACGTCTACCCGCCGCAGGCAGACATTGACCCCGGCGCGCGCGGCCACCGTCCAGGGGAAGCACCAACCATTGCAATGGAACATGGGCAGCGTCCACAGATAAATGGCATGCTTGGGCATGTCCCATTCCAAGATGTTCGACACAGCATTGAGAGCCGCGCCTCGGTGATGATAGACGACACCCTTCGGGTTGCCCGTGGTGCCGCTGGTATAGTTCAGAGAAATGGCATCCCACTCGGATACAGGCATGAGCCACGCGTAGTCCGGATCCCCCTGGTCCAGCAGGGCCTCGTAGCCCAGGGTGCCGATCGCCTCGCCGGGACCGTCGTATAGGGGGTCATCCACGTCGATGAGTAGAACGGGCTCGGTGCGCTGCCGCAGGGCTAGAGCCTCGCGCATGACCGGGGAGAATTCCCGGTCCACGAGCACGGCCCGCGCCTCGCCGTGATCCAGCATGAAGGCCAGCGTAGCGGCGTCCAGCCGGGTATTGAGCGTATTCAGAACAGCGCCACACATCGGTATGCCGAAATGTGCCTCGACCATGGCCGGGATGTTGGGTAGCATGACGGCCACTGTATCCCCGCGCCCGATGCCTTGGCCCGCCAAGGCACTGGCCAGCTGCCGACAACGCCGATAGACGTCCGCCCAGTCGCGGCGGATGGCCGTATCACCCAGGCCATGCACGACCGCCAGGCGCTGCGGGTAGACCTCGGCGGCGCGCTCCAGATACAACAGCGGCGTCAGCGGGGCGAAATTGGCAGCGGTGGGGGGCAGGTCTTGGTCAAAGATTGAGGTCATTATTGTCTCCATTCGACAGCGACGCCGTGTCCGAGGCGTGGCTCGGTCTCGGTTATTTGATTATCCGCTTGACTGAATTGTTTGCGTTCCAAACCCACACCAAAACATTGCTTGCCATGAGAGTGTCCGGCATTTCGTATGCGAGCTAGAAAACCATGACATGGTCGACAAGCTACTTGCCATTGACCTCCACCAGCACCATTTCCGCGACGAACTCTCCCGGCTGTTTGGTGAACCATTGACGCCACACGACCGCAACGGACTCCGGACGCCTGAAAACAGCCACGAACTCACGCTTTGCGAAAAACCCCCTTGTGCTTTGATAGTGCTTACAGATTGACAACAGCGCCTCCTTTGACAGAGCGCTTTTGGCACGGTCTGTAAAGTCTAGTACATGTCGCTCATAGTCCATAGCGGTTGACGCGTCCATCAGGTTGTCCATGATGGCTGACACTTCTTTCGTCGGCGATCGCCTCGAGGCGAATATCGGGATACGCGGCCAGGAATGGCGGAACGATGGACGGCAGAATCAAGGTGGAAATTGTGTTGTCTGACGCGGCGGTTGAGGAATTGGACGGCATCGCGGGGAACGTGGCCTAGACGGTCCGGCGGCAAACTCAATCAATAACCCTCGAATTCCTCAGTCTTGATGTTGTCCTCGTCAGCCCCCACCTCGGCCAGGATCTTGCGCATGGCTTTGACCATCCCCTCGGGGCCGGACAGGTAGTAGCGCGGCGCCGCCACGTCCGGCACATGCCGACGCACCGTATCGGCCGTGACGAAACCGTCCGTGTCGCTGTAGACCGGGACATACCTGAAATTGGGGTTGATCTCGGCCAAGTGCGCAAGTTCGTCCGCGTACGCTGCTTGCGCGGGCGTGCGGTTGGAGTAGATGAGCGTGATCTTGTGGCGGGTCTTTTCGTGCGTGGCCTGCGCGATGATGCTTCGGACCGGCGTGATCCCGATGCCGCCGATAAGGAACACGGCCGGGATCTTGTCGTTCTTCTGCAGTGTGAAATCGCCCCACAGGGCGAGCAGCTTCACCATCGTGCCCTCCGGCACTCCGGCGGCCGCCTGCTTGTAGCGGCTTGTCGCCCGCATGCGTGTGGCCATGCGAAGCGTTTCTTCAAAAGGCGCGCTCACGAACGAGAAGCCGTGCTTGTTGTTGCTCTCGTCCAGCCCTGTGGACGCCGGGAGCACCAGATCACCGAACTGGCCCGCGCGGTACTCGAAACCGGGGGGCTTCTGCAGTGTGAATTCCAGGGTGCCTTCAGCGATTTCCTGCTTGCGCAGCAATTTCACATCATAGCTCGTCGACATATGGAACTCCTTGTGAAAAATCAGGGTTGTACCGCGGTGGCCGGCGCCACCACCCTATTCAAATGGCTGGCGAAACCATAAAACAATTAATAGTAGTTGTTTATATAGCTACTATAAACCAACAAATGAGACTGTCAAGACCGGTGATGTATCATTTCGGCCGCACCGACACGTCGGGTTGTGCAACCAATTTCAGAGATTTTCGTGACCAATTTTTCGCGTGCGCGGCACACTTTTCACCCAGCCTGGGGGATTGCGGTTTTTCTGCTTCTCGCGGTTGTTGGATTGTTTTATGTGAAATGGTCGCCGTATTACGACCGCGCGTTCGTCGCCGCGCAAATGCACTCGATTGGCCAATCCATGCTGACGGCGGGGGCGGATACGGTACCCGCCCCGTCGTTGCGGGCGGCCCTGGATTACGCGTGGGCTTACGGCCGTTCCATCTGGCAGGCACTGCTGCTCGGTTTGTTGCTGGGTTCCGCCATGCAGGCACTGTTGCCGGCGCACTTGGTCAGGAAGTGGCTGGGGGCCGCCAGCAATCGCAGCGTGCTTGCGGCGACACTGCTTTCTGTTCCCAGCATGATGTGCACCTGTTGTTCCGCGCCCGTCGTCACCGGCCTGCGCCGGTGCAAGGCCGCCTCGGGCAGCACAGTGGCGTACTGGCTGGGCAATACCATGTTGAACCCCGCAACGCTTGTGTTCATGGGGTTTGTCCTGGGTTGGAAGTGGGTCGGCTTGCGCCTGGTGTTGGGGCTCGTTCTGGTATTGGGTCTGGGTTGGCTGCTCAATCGCATGAATCGCGTGTCTGGCCCGGCCTCAACCGGAATGCCACACAGTTCTGATTCAGCGGCGCAGATGGCGCAACAGCCGGATGACGCGGAGCCCCGGCTGGACCTGGCACAGGCATTGCAATGCTGGGCACGTGCCTTCGTGGGGATGGCATTGCGCTTGCTGCCTGAATACCTTGTCCTGGTCCTGCTGCTGGGCGCAACACGCGCCTGGCTGTTTCCGGCACTGGGCGTTGGCGTTGACGACAGCCTGTTGTGGATTGTTGGCGCTGCCGTCGCAGGCATGCTGTTCGTCATTCCCACAGCCGGTGAAGTGCCCATTGTTCAGGCCATGCTGTCATTGGGCATGGCCAGCGGGCCGGCCGCAGCGCTGCTTCTCACATTGCCGCCCGTCAGCCTGCCATCCCTGGCCATGGTGGCGAAATCCTTTCAAGCGCGCGAACTTTTTGTTGTGATCGCGGGTGTGGTGATGATGGGGGTTCTGGCTGGCGGTGCGGCCATCGCGCTGGGGTATTGAGGTCTACCGCCGTTCTAGTCGAGGTCTGCTACCTCGACTGGCAAGCGCCGCCAGCCTTCCATCAATGCAATCAACGGGTAGTCCAGCCGCCATCCAGCACAAGACTCGCTCCGGTCATGAAAGAGGAATCGTCGCCCGCCAGAAAAACGGCTGCCTTTGAACGTTTAGCTTGCAATTTTCCACAAAGCGAGACGGCATTCTTGATTTGGATCCACAATACTATATACTATTGCCATATACGTCATTCCAACATCGGGGGGCAGCAATATGTCCGTTGGCACCGTCTTCATCAACAACCGCACACAAGCTGTCCGGCTTCCGGTGGACGTGCGTCTGCCAGAGGGCGTGCACAAGGTGGAAGTGCGCGCCAGGGGGAATGAGCGCATCATCGCACCGGTCGGTCAGACCTGGGACAGCTTTTTTCTGGACGGCCCCGCCGTCAGTGACGATTTCATGTCGGAACGCGGCACCCAGCACCAGCCGGAGCGGGAATCGCTCTGATGCTGCGCTATCTCCTTGATACCAACATCGTCAGCTATGTCTTGAAGCGGCGTCCGGTTGAGGTGCTGACCATCTTCAACGCCAATGCCAGCCGCATGGCGATCTCGTCCATCACCTTGGCCGAGCTTTTTCATGGCGCAGAGAAAAGCAGCCGCGTCGGCGAGAACCTGTCTGTCATCGAAGACTTCTGCAGCCGCCTGGATGTGCTGCCCTATGGCGTCAAGGCAGCCCAGCACTACGGCGCGATTCGAGCCGCTCTCGAAAAGCAGGGCCAACCCATCGGGGTGAACGACCTGCATATTGCCGGCCACGCACGCAGCGAAGGCCTCGTGCTGGTCACGAACAACGTATCAGAATTCGCACGCGTGCCAGCGCTTGAAGTGGAGAATTGGATGAGTGCGAGTTAACGATCGCAAGCGGCGGATGACCCATCCAAGAAGCGCCGGTAACCGCTCGGCAGTACGGACGGCGAACTCCGTCGTACAAATCTCACGCTGTATTTCCAATTCACAAAATATAAGCTGTAAATCAAAAAACAGCTTCTGATTTGTATTGATCAAATCCTCCGCTTTGCGTTTGAGAAACGTCCCGCACGGCGGTTCTGGCAGGGGCCCGTAATCGACATCAGCGTTCTTACGGATTCTTACCTGGACACCATTCACTTTTTGTTCACTTTCGACTTCAACGCGCGTAAAGTGTACATTGTCCACAAGTAAGCCGAATCATGCAATCCGGCGTGGAAGCAGCGCCGGAACCGCACAAACCCTCAAGTCACCGGAGGTATTTCATGACCACACCAGCCAAGAACACCATCTGCCTCTGGTACGACGGCGACGCCGAAGAGGCCGCGCGCTTCTACGCCAAGACCTTCCCCGATTCATCCATCGGCGCGGTGCACCGGGCGCCGGGCGACTATCCATCCGGCGCACAGGGCGATGTCCTGACGGTGGAGTTCACCGTCATGGGGATTCCCTGCCTCGGACTCAACGGCGGACCGACATTCAAGCACTGCGAGGCATTTTCGTTTCAGGTCGCCACCGTCGATCAGGCGGAAACCGACCGCTACTGGAACGCCATCGTGGACAACGGTGGACAGGAGAGCGCGTGCGGCTGGTGCAAGGACAAATGGGGCGTCTCCTGGCAGATCACACCAGTGGTCTTGACCGAGGGCTACACCAACCCCGACC
>DASTNK010000135.1:0-12292 GCA_035720945.1 Burkholderiaceae bacterium | reverse complement strand
GGCTCCGGTTGGGGCTTGCGCTGGTCATACTCTTTTCTTCCCTAGATACGCTTCGATCACTGTGGAATTGGCCAGCACTTCGTCGGGCTGTCCATCGGCGATTTTTTCGCCGTGGTGCAGCACCATGATGCGGTCCGACAGACTTTTGATGGCTTTGATGACGTGTTCGATGACGATGATGCTGATGCCGGCGCCGCGCACTTTGCGAATCACGTCGATGACCTCGTCGATTTCAACCAGATTGAGCCCGGCCATGACTTCGTCGCACAGCAGGACGCGCGGCTGCATGGCCAGGGCCTTGGCCAGCTCGAGCCGCTTGCGGTCCGGGCCGCCGAGCTCGTCGGCGCGGTGGTCCACGTGTTTTTGCAGCCCGACGAAGGTCAGGCATTCGCGTGCTTTTTCGCGTGCGATGGCCAGTTTGGGCTGGCCGCCGCCATGCCCGAACAGGGCACCCACGGCAACGTTGTCGAGCACGGAAAGGCCCGGGAAGGGCTGCATGATCTGGAACGTGCGGCCGATGCCCAGACGGGCGCGCTTGAAGGCCGGCACGGCGTTGATGAGCTTGTCGTTGAAGTAGATTTCCCCCTCGCTGGGTTCGACCGTACCGCTGATCAGGCTGATCAGTGTGGTTTTGCCCGCCCCGTTGGGGCCGATGAAACCCAGGATCTCTCCCTGGTTGAGGGTGAAACTGACGTCATTCACCGCCACCAGCCCGGAGAATCGGCGCGTCAGGTGGCGTGCTTCGAGGATGGCGGTCATAAGCGATTGGCCCGAACGTTTTCAATGAAATAATGCCAGCCCGAACGGCGGAAGTGACGGATGACATCCGCCAGGCCGCGTGGCATCAGGACCACGGCCACCACGATGACCACGCCGAAGAACAGGCCGGCGATGCTGGTGACTTCGCTGGAAAGGATCTCCGAGATGGCCGACAGGATGAACGAACCGACGATGGGACCCAGGATGGTGCCTGGACCGCCGAACACGGCCATGATGATCATCTTGACATTGAGAGTGATATCGAACGCGCTTTCGGGATCGAGGAAGGTGATCCAATAGGCGTGGATGCCGCCGGCCAATGCGCTGAATATGCCCGCCAATGCGAACGCCATGATTTTGTAGCGTGTGGTGTCCACACCCATGACGACCGCGCCTTCTTCGTTCTCGCGAATCGCGATGATGCCGAATCCGAACCGGCTGCGGGTGATCCACCAGATGGTCAGGGTGGTGAACACCAGCAGGACGAACGATACCCAGTAGAACATCCGGTCGTTGTTCAGCGGTGGCAGGACCAGGCCGATATTCTGGCCAGCCAGGGGGATGTTGGACACGATGGCGGCCATGATCTGCGCCAGGGCCAGTGTGGCGATGGCGAAGTAGTGGCCTTTGAGCCGCAGCACGGGCAACCCCAGGCAGACTGCGAAGACAATGGCCAGAACCATGCCGAAGATCAGGCCCACGGAAAACGGCAAGTGCCATTGCACCATGGCGATGCCCACGCCGTAACCGCCCAGCCCGTAGAAGACGGAATTGCCGAAAGACGCGTAGCCGGTGTAGCCACCGATGATGTTCCAGCCTTGCGCCAGCACGGCCAGCAGCAGGGTGCTGATGCCGAATTGGATCATGACGTCGGAGCCATACAGCGGCAGCAATGCCAGGGCGATGGCCACGACCACGATCAGGATGGTGCGTGAGGTGTTCTTCATGCAACTTTCCCAAGAAGGCCGTTAGGCCGCAATATGAGCACCAGTATCAGGATGCCGAAACTGGCCACATCGGTGAACGTGGGGCCGACGTACAGTGTGGTGAGTGCTTCCACGATGCCCAGGAACAGGCCGCCGACAATGACACCCAGCGGGGTTTCCAGGCCGCCGATGATGGCGATGGCGAACGATTTCGCCGTAAGTGTGGCGCCGATGTACGGATTGATCTGCGACACCGTTCCATACAGGCCACCGGCCGCACCGGCCAATGCCAGGCCCAGCCCGAACGTGATCGCGTACAAATGCTTGGGTTCGACGCCGTACAGCCGCGCCGCCAGCAGATTCTGGGCGGTCGCGCGAATGGCGCGTCCCAGTCGCGATCGCAACAGGAAATACCACATGCCGAACGTCAGGAGCAGCGCGACACCGAACGCGGCCAGCCGCACCACGGGAATGGTGACGACGCCGAGCGTGAAGCTGTCCCCCGCGTAGGACGGGTTGATGGTGCGGAAGTCAGCCGAGAACGCCAACTGCGCCAAGTAGGTGACGACGACTTCCATGCCGAATGTGATCAGCAAGGTGTTGAACATGGGCGCGCGTGCGATCAGGTTCAGGATGCCGCGCTGTATCGCGTATCCGAGCACGAACATCACGCAGGCCGTGATGGGTAGGCCGACGAACGGGTCGATGTGCAGGTAGGTGAACAAGTGCCAGGAAATATAGGCCCCCAGCATGATGAATGCGCCGTGGGCCAGATTCACAATGTTCAACACACCCCACACCAGGGCGAGGCCGAGTGCCATGACGGCATACAGCCCCCCCTGCAGGACTCCGTTGACCAGGATTTGCAGCAGTAAATCCAAGGTGACTCCTTGTGTGGGCGGTACGGCCTAGCGCTTGGACCAGGCAGGCATCGGGTATTTCACGGGCGTCAGGAACTTCTTGCCGTTGAAGACGGGTTCCACGGCACCGTTCTGCACCTGCACCACGGTCTGGTCGAGCGAGATCTGGCCGTCCTTGCCGAAGGCGATCTTGCCGTACAGGCTGTTGAAGTCGCTGGCGGCGATGGCGTCGCGCACCTTTTTCGGATTCAGGCTGCCGGCTTTCTCGATGGCCTTGACGATGGTTTCCACGTCGGAAATGCCCGAGGCGGCGTGGTAATCAGGCTCGTAGCCGTATTTGGCCTTGTAGTCTTTGGCGAACTGCGCGGCGTCACCGAACCACTGGTCCTTGAGCGCCGGGTTGGGCAGCCAGGCCGTCATGCCGAAGGCGTAGTCGGCATCCTTGCCCAGCGCCTTGCGGAAGTCCGCGCTCGGCACGCCCACCGTGAACGAATACATATTGGGCGAGGCGTTCAGGCTTTTCGCCTGGCGGATGAAGTTCAGGATCTCGGTTTCATGGCCGGCCACCAGTACGGCATCCACCTTCTTGGCCTTGATCTGCGACAGCAGGGTGTTGAAATTGCTGGTGTTCGAACTGTAACGTTCGTCCATCACCGTGTTCAGGCCGGCGGATTTCAACAGCGGCCGGGTGCCTTTCGCAACGGACACATCGAACGAGTCGTCGGCATACAGCAACGCGACCGACTTGGGTTCGGGTTTGACCTGTTTCAGCATGGCGATGGTGCTGCCGAAGTAGTTGCTCGCGGGTGCCAGCGTGCCAAAGATGTACTTGAACTTGCGTTCGAAGATCTGGTTGGATGCGCCACCGCCTTCGACCATCGGGATCTGGTATTTCTCGGACACGGCCGAGTCGGCGATGGTGAAGTTGCTGGCGAAGGGCCCGAGCAGGAAGTTGACCTTGTCCTGAGACACGAGCTGGGTGTATTGGCGCACGCTCAGGTTCACGTCGGACTGGTTGTCATAGAGTTTCAGGGCCAGTTTATAGGTCTTCCCGTCCACCTTGACGCCGCCGGCTTCGTTGATCTTCTTGATCGCCATCTTGTAGGCGTCGCGGTAGTAACGGCCGGTGTTCGCGCTGGATCCGGTGAGCTGCACCGACGCGCCAAGGACGATTTCGTTCGATGCGGCCTGGGCGGTGCCCAGAGCGAGGCTCAGAGTGAGTGCCGTCAGGGCGAATGGGACGATGCGTAGTGATCTGGATTGCATGAGTAAAACCTCCTTTGAGAAGTCCGTTTCCCCATTGTCTGTTGAATGGAGGAATTGTTCGCATTGTCCAAAATTCGGTTGACTGTGAACTGAATTTTTTGTCCTTGATCATGGCGGTTCGGGTAAATCCCGATATTTCTGTGCTTGTTGCACGGCAATAGCTGAACTTTCGCTGAAATTGTGTCTGGTCAAGATGTGGCGGCCCGCGCTGGGACAGGTTGGTGTGGCGGCGGTTATTGAAAGTTTTTAGGAGCATTTCGAAAGAATAAAAATTGATTTTGATAATAAGAATCATTATTATTAAAAAACATCATCAAGCTTATCCATGTGCGAGCGTTACCGGGCTTGAACGGGCTCCACCAAACTTCAACAATCGCAAGCGAGGTCTATATGTCAGAACCAGTGCGGCATGCCGTCGTGGTGGGTGCGGACAGACTGGGCAATATTCCCGATCTGCTCAAAGGGCATAACATCGCCATCAACCATCACATCAGTGGACGCGACACGGCGCATCAGAAGAAAGCGCCCCAATTGCCATCGGGCACCGATCTGTTGATCCTGTTGACCGATTTCCTGGGGCATAACGTCATGAAGGCGTTTCGGACGGCGGCCCAGCGCGCGGGCGTGCGCGTGCTGGTGTGCCGACGGTCGGTGTGCAGCATGAAGCAGGCGCTTGCGCAGGGTGGCTTCGTGGAAACTGGGGTTTGATTGGCAGAGTGGGCGGCCAGCCTGTAGGGGGGCGGCCTGTTTTTGTTTGTTCTATTTGCGCCACGGCGCTGCGCGGTGACGCGTGTGCCGCAGTTCGCGCCGGCGCCGCCACGCGGGGTGCGTGTTGACCGCCGCGGCGCGCAGAGAAGGTTTGGCTATTTACCCGAGGTGTGCATGGGGCCGTTGGCCGCCAGTCGGCGTGCGCCGGTGTAGCGCTTTTTCCAATAGGATTGGTCCATGTCTTCGATACGTACCCTGGTTCCGGTGCGCGGCGCGTGGACGAATCTGTCGTGGCCCAGATAAATGCCCACGTGCGAGTAGCGCGCGCCGCGGGTATTGAAGAAGACCAGATCCCCTTTCTTGAGATCTTTGCGTTTGACCGGTTCCCCGCGTCGCGCCAGCGCGGCGGCGTGGTGCGGCAGTTTCAGGCCCAGCGATTTCTCCGCGGCGTAGGCCACCAGCCCGCTGCAGTCGAACCCGGTTTTGGGCGTGTCGCCGCCGAAGCGGTATTTGATGCCCAGGAAATCCAGCGCCACGTTGGCCATGCCCTGGTCACCCTTGAAGCGCCGGGAGGTGCTGGGCGTATAGGAGGTTTGGGTGTCGAGATTCTGGGAGTAGAAATTCTGGGTCTGCGCTTCCGACAAATAGGCACCCAACGGGTCGGATTTGGTCTGCTGCAGGTAGTTGTCGCGTTCAGTGCGGAGGTGGAGATCGATCGCGTCGGCGGTCTGGGCGGTGTGGCGGTTGGCGGCGCAACCGGCCAGTGCAAGGGACGAGGCCAGTATCAGTAGCTTGGTCGCGCGCCATAGTGCGTGTTGGAGGGAGTTCTGGGTGGGATCGGGTAGGGGCTGTGCAGGGAGTCGATGTGGCGGCATTGTCGAGTTCTGGTTGTGTGCTGGTCCTGACTCGGGCTTGGCGCATAGCCTCCGGGCCTATGCAAATACAGAACGCGGAATCAGGAATTGTTGGTAACGGAAAAGCCCGCACGCGAGCCATGGCCCCTTGAACCGGAACCCAAAATACCGGCCGAGTTTAACCAAATATCTTTGAGGCGTAAAGCGAGTTTTTCCGCTTTACACCATGCGCGCCAGCGGATAGCCTATGTGCGAAACGCCTCAGGCTGCGAAGCTGTGTTTTGTAACAAAATTTCAGCGGAATGCTGTTGTGTTCCGCATTGGTGAAAATCCGCTTGGGCGCACTCTCCGCCATCGGATGTTCCACAGCCCGGCATTACATCAAGGAAACACTATGAAGTCCAAACCGGTTTTGACGGCGGCCGACGTGCAAGCCATTCTGGCCGCCGCCCAGAGCCACGCCCAGGTCAATCACTGGGCGGTCAGTATCTCGGTCGTCGATGACGGCGGCCATCCCCTTGGTTTTCTCCGTCTCGACGGCGCGGCACCGATCTCGGCGCATATCGCGCCGGCCAAGGCGCGCACCGCGGCGCTCGCCCGGCGTGAATCCAAGGGTTACGAAGACATGATCAACCAGGGACGGACGTCCTTTCTGTCGGTGCCGCTCGACGGCATGCTCGAGGGCGGGGTGCCCATCGTGGCCGGGGACGAGGTCGTGGGGGCGGTGGGTGTATCGGGCGTCAAATCACCCGAAGATGCCGAGATCGCCCGGGCGGGCATTGCCGCGCTCGTCCCATGAGTCCGACCGCATCCAATGCGGAACTTGTGTCGCCAACTCCCGTCGCCAGCCCCTCCGCCCTGAACCCCGGCGTCACGCGTCGCGAGGTCTGGTCGTGGGCCATGTACGATTTCGCCAATTCCGGCTACACCACGGTGGTGCTCACCACCGTGTTCAGCGCCTATTTCGTCGGCGTGGTGGCGGCGCACAAAACCTGGGCCACCCTGGCCCTGACGTCGGCGCTGTCGTTGTCGTATCTGATGATCATGCTCACCATGCCGACGCTGGGCGCGCGCGCCGATGCGCGCGCGGGCAAGCGTCGGCTGCTTTTCACCAGCACAGTGGGCTGCGTGGCCACCACGGCGCTGCTGGCGGGCGCGGGGCCGGGCAATGTGGTGTGGGGGCTGGTCTTCCTGGCGCTGTCCAACTATTGTTATTGCATCGGCGAATCAGTCAATGGGGCCTTCCTGCCCGAAATCGCCCGTCCCGAGGCGCTGGGGCGGGTCTCGGGCTGGGGCTGGAGCTTCGGTTATTGCGGCGGCATGCTGACGCTTGGCCTATCGTTGGCTTATGTGTCCTGGGCGGGGGCGCACGGTGTGCCCGCCCAAGTCTACGTGCCGCGTGTCATGGTCTTCACCGCCCTGGTTTTCGCGGTCGCGGCCATTCCCCCTTTTCTGTTTCTGCGCGAGCGCACCCTCCCCACGCGACGCCCCGCGCAGGGCATGTTGCGCCGCCTGCGGGCCGCCTGGATCGAAACGCGCGGGCACTTCCCCGATTTTCGCCTGCTCCTGTGCTGCGGGGCGTGTTACCAGGCTGGCATCGCCGTGGTGATCACGCTGTCGGCGGTGTACGCGACGCAGGCCATGGGCTTCACGATGGGGCAGACGATGCTGCTGGTGTTCGCCGTGAACATCGCGGCCGCGCTGGGTGCGTTCTCGTTCGGGTATGTGCAGGACCGCATCGGCCACAAGCGGGCCCTGGCCATCACGCTGGTCGGCTGGATCGTCATGGTCCTGGTTGCTTATGTGGCCGTCCGGTTGTGGGTGTTCTGGATCGCCGCCACGCTGGCCGGTCTGTGCATGGGCACCAGTCAGAGCGCGGGCCGGGCCATGGTGGGGGCGTTCGCGCCGCCCGACCGCCTTGCGGAATTCTATTCGCTTTGGACGTTCGCCATCCAGCTGTCTGCCGTCGTCGGCCCATTGTGCTATGGCCTCATCACCTGGATTACATCGGGTAATCAGCGTGTGGCGCTCTTGTGCACCGGGCTGTTCTTCGTTGCCGGGCTGCTGGTTCTGTCAAGGGTGGATTTTGCGCGGGGCGTGAGGGTGCGCGTTACTATGACGACCTGAGTCGCCGGGGTGCGCCAGGTGCGATACCGGCGTGCAAAGGCGCGTGCAGGTTTTTCGGCAGAGCGGCCGGATTGGATTGAAAGACATACCAATTACCATCAAGCAAGGAGCAAGACATCATGTCGAAAGAGATTGAATCGATTTTGGTGGAGAATCGCGTCTTTCCGCCGTTCCCCGATCTAGTCAAGAACGCCCGCATATCCGGCATGGAGGCCTACCAGGCCATGCGCAAGGAAGCCCAGCAAGATCCCGATAGTTTCTGGGGGTGCCTGGCGCGCGAGAACCTGGTCTGGACCAAATCGTTCACCAAAGTGCTGGACGCTTCCGATGCGCCATCCTACAAATGGTTTGGCGACGGCGAACTGAACGTCTCGGCCAATTGTCTTGATCGTCACCTGAACACACACGTGGCCGACAAAACGGCCATCATCTTTGAGTCCGACGATGGCAAGGTGTCGAACGTCACCTACAAAGACCTGTACGCGCGTGTCTGCCGATTCGCGAACGCCATCGCGGCGCTGGGCTACAAGAAAGGTGACCGCTCGGTCATCTACATGCCCATGTCGGTGGAGGCCGTCGTGGCCATGCTGGCGTGCGCGCGCCTGGGGGTCATTCATTCGGTGGTGTTCGGGGGATTTTCGTCCAAGAGCCTGCACGAGCGCATCGTCGACGTCGGCGCCTCGTTGGTCATCACGGCCGACGAGCAGGTGCGCGGCGGCAAGAGCATTCCGCTCAAGCCCGCCGTCGACGAGGCCTTCACCATGGGTGGCTGCGATGCCGTGCGCCAGGTCATCGTCTACAAGCGCACCGGCGGCAAAGTGGCCTGGACGGAAGGGCGCGACCTCTGGATGCACGAGGTCGTCGCCAAGCAGCCCGCCACCTGCGAACCGGTGCCAGTCAATGCCGAGCATCCGCTCTTCATTCTGTACACCTCGGGTTCCACCGGCAAGCCGAAAGGCGTGCAGCACTCCTCGGCGGGCTACCTGCTATGGTCGCTACTGACGGTCAAATGGACGTTCGACTCCAAGGACACCGACGTCTTCTGGTGCACGGCAGACGTGGGCTGGGTCACGGGTCACAGCTATGTCACGTATGGCCCGCTGGCCGCCGGCCTGACGCAGGTGGTGTTCGAGGGGGTTCCCACTTATCCGGATGTTGGCCGTTTCTGGGAAATGATCCAGCGCCACAAGGTGTCGGTGTTCTATACGGCGCCCACGGCCATTCGTTCGCTGACCAAGGCGTGCGAAGCCGCGCCCAAATACCATCCGCGCGAATACGACCTGAGCAGCCTGCGCATCCTGGGGTCGGTGGGCGAGCCCATCAACCCCGAGGCCTGGATGTGGTACTACAAAGAAGTGGGGCGTGAGCGCTGCCCGGTTCTCGACACCTGGTGGCAGACTGAAACCGGTGCGCACATGATCACCCCGCTGCCCGGCGTCACCCCCATGAAACCGGGCTCGTGCACGCTGCCATTGCCAGGCATCGAGGCCGCCATCGTGGATGAGACCGGTGAAGACGTCGAACATGGCAAGGGTGGCTTCCTGGTCATGAAGCGCCCGTGGCCCGGCATGATCCGCACCGTCTGGGGCGACCCCGAACGCTTCAAGAAAACCTACTTCCCACCCGACCTGAAAGGCTATTATCTGGCGGGAGACGGAGCGCAGCGCGACGCCGACGGCTATTTCTGGATCATGGGCCGCATCGACGACGTGCTCAACGTGTCGGGTCACCGGCTGGGCACCATGGAGGTCGAGTCGGCGCTGGTCGCGCACGAGCTCGTGGCGGAAGCGGCGGTGGTCGGCCGTCCCGACGACACCACGGGCGAGGCGGTCGTGGCGTTCGTGGTGCTCAAGCGATCGCTGCCGCAGGGCGACGAGGCGAATGCCATCGCCAAGCAACTGCGCGACTGGGTGGCCAAAGAGATCGGGCCCATCGCCAAGCCGCGTGACATCCGCTTTGGCGAGAACCTGCCCAAGACACGTTCGGGCAAGATCATGCGCCGGCTGCTGCGTGTCATCGCCAAGGGCGAGACCATCACGCAGGACGTCTCGACCCTTGAGAACCCGTCCATTCTGGATCAGTTGTCGCAGGCTGTCTGACGCGTTCGTTCTGTTGAACCAGCATGCGGGGTGACAGCGCCTCGCATTTTTTTTCGTGGCGAATCCGAATGGTTGGCGGGGCGCCGAGTGGCGGCAAGCCCGGCGTAAGCCGGTGCAACGTGGGAATATTCACACATCTTGAAATCACAACAATCCGATCGCGGCGCGCTGGCGCTGATGGCCGTGACGGTTCTGCTCTGGGGCATGAGCTGGATCGCCATGAAATCGCTTGCGAGTCTGATCGGGCCGTTCGATCTGGTCGTGGCGCGTTACGCCATCGGCTACCTCGTGCTGCTGGCTTATCTGTTGGTCACCCGGCAGCCGCTGCGGTTTCCCCCGTTCTGGCTGACCGTGGGCATCGCCTTGTTCCAGGCCACGGCGCTTCAGTGCTTCGCACAGTTCGCCTTGATCACGGGCGGGGCCGGGCAGGTAGTGATGCTGGCCTATACCATGCCGTTCTGGGCCGTGCTGTTCGCCTGGCTGTTGCTGGGCGAGCGTCCGACGCGGCATCATGCGGCGGCCTTTGTCCTGGCGGCCCTGGGCCTGCTCGCCGTGATTGCCCCATGGAAGGGCATGGGCACGCTGCTCAGTTCGCTTTTGGCGTTGGCTGGCGGCGTCTGCTGGGGATTTGGCATGGTGCTCGCCAAGATGCTATTCCTGCGCCACAAGGTGAATGTGTTGACGGTCACCACCTGGCAGATGTTGCTGGGGGCGCTGTTCGCGTTGCCCTTTGCTGTGTTCTGGCCGCAAATGCCGGTGCGCTGGGGCGGCGAACTGTACCTCGGCCTGCTCTACATGGGTGTCGTCGCCTCCGCATTGGGGTGGGCGCTCTGGATGTTCGTGGTGCGCCGCGTCAGCGCCACGGTCGCGGGCATGTCCAGCCTGGGCGTTCCAGTGCTGACGGTCATCTTCGCCTGGCTGCTGTTGGGCGAGCGCCCCGGTCCGGATGAGCTCATCGGCATCGTGCTGATCATGGCCGGTCTGGTGGCGGTGAGCCTGGCGCCGCCACCGACCCGCGTGAAAGCCGGGCGTTGACCTCGCTACATGCCGTTATAGACCGGCCCTTCGCCGCCTTGCGGTGCCACCCAGACAATGTTCTGGGTCGGGTCTTTGATGTCGCAGGTCTTGCAGTGCACGCAGTTCTGCGCGTTGATCTGCAGACGATCCTGGCCGGTTTCAGTCTTGACGAACTCGTAGACGCCGGCGGGGCAGAAGCGCGCCTCGGGGCCGCCGAATTTCGCGAGGTTGACCGACACCGGAACGGCCGGATCTTTCAGGGTCAGGTGCACGGGTTCGTTTTCGTCATGGTTGGTGTTTGAAATGAACACCGAGCTCAACCGGTCGAAAGTGAGTGTGCCATCGGGCTTGGGGTAATCGATGCGGGCGCATTCGGCAGCGGGCTGCAGACAGGCGTGATCGGGTTTGCTGTGGTGCAGGGTCCAGGGCATCTTGCCCTTGAGCAGCCATTGTTCGACGCCTGTCATGATCGTGCCCAGGGTGCGGCCCTTCTTGAACCATTGCTTGAAATTGCGCGACTTGTTCAATTCGGCGTGCAGCCACGATTTTTCGAAGGCGGCGGGGTAGGCGACCAGTTCGTCGTGTTCGCGGCCGGCGACGATGGCTTCGTACAGCGCTTCGGCCGCCAGGGCGCCCGTCTTGATAGCGGAGTGGCTGCCCTTGATGCGCGAGGCGTTGAGCACCCCGGCGTCGCAGCCAACCAGCACCCCACCCGGAAAGCACAGTTTGGGCAGGGACAGCAACCCGCCCGCGGTCAGCGACCGCGCGCCATAGGCGATGCGCTTGCCGCCCTCGAATGTCTTGCGAATGGCGGGGTGCGTCTTGTAGCGTTGGAATTCCTCGAAGGGCGACAGCCAGGGGTTGGCGTAATCCAGCCCCACGACCAGGCCGACCGCCACCAGGTTGTCCGACAGGTGGTAGAGGAACGAGCCGCCATACGTGTCGGCGTCCAGTGGCCAACCCGAGGTGTGCATGACCAATCCGGGGTGCGACTGGGCGGGGTCGACTTCCCAGAGTTCCTTGATACCGATCGCGTAGCTTTGCGGGTCGCGCCCGGCATCGAGTTTGTAGCGTTCGATGAGCTGGCGGCCGAGCTGTCCGCGCGAACCCTCGGCGAACACCGTGTAACGCGCCAGGAGTTCCATGCCTGGCTGGTACTGGGCGGTGTGCGAGCCGTCGCGCGCCACACCCATGTCGCCGGTGGCCACACCCCTGACCGCGCCGGTGTCGGAATACAGGATTTCGGTGGCGGCGAAACCGGGGAAAATGTCCACCCCCATTGCTTCGGCCTGCTCACCCAGCCAGCGCGTGAAGTGGCCCAGGCGCACAATGTGGTTGCCGTGATTGCGAAAGCACTCGGGCAACAGCCAACCTGGTGTGGCGACGGACTTCCCTTCCGTCAGGAAGAGGAAACGGTCTTCGGTGACCGGGGTGTCCAGTGGCGCGTTCTTTTCCTTCCAGTCTGGGATGAGTTCGGTCAGGGCGCGCGGGTCCATGACCGCGCCCGACAGAATGTGGGCCCCGAGCTCGACACCTTTTTCCAGGACGCAAACACCGATGTCGTGCCCGCCCTGGGCGGCCATCTGTTTCAGGCGTATTGCCGTTGCGAGCCCGGCGGGACCGCCTCCGACGACAACGACGTCGTATTCCATCGATTCGCGTTCAGCCATGGTTCC
>DASTNK010000134.1:0-15984 GCA_035720945.1 Burkholderiaceae bacterium | reverse complement strand
CGGCCATCAGCAGGAAGGCGCAGATGATGATCAGCAACTGGACGAAGCTGAGGTACGCGCCGCCGATCTGCCAGGTGATGTTGGGCAGCAGGTTGTTGGGGAAGACCTGCACGTTGGGGGACCAGATCAGCATGATGCCGTTTTCGATCAGCATCGATGCGCCCAGGGCGGAGACCACGGCCGACAGGCGGTGGGCCTTGCGCAAGGGCTTGTAGGCGAACTGGTCCAGCAGCGTGCCCGCGACCGCCACGATGATCATGGCGATCAGGAATGCCAGGACCAGCAGCACCGGGGTGGACAGGCCGCCGAAGGCGCCCGAGGTCAGGGTGGTCAGGCCGATGAAGGCCCCCAGGATGCACAGGTCACCGTGGGCGAAATTGATCAGTTTCAGCACACCATAGACCATGGTGTAGCCGAGCGCGATCAACGAATAGATGCCGCCGACCGTCAGCCCGTTGATCAACTGCTGAAGGATAAAGTCCATCTGTCGGGTTCCGTGATGAGCCGCATCGCGGCACGCGCGGCCAGGAGCCGCGCGAAAACAACACGGCGCCGCGCATCGGGTGATGCACGGCGCCGTGCGCCGGTGTGATTACTTCGTCGGGTAAACCGTCTTGTAGCTGCCGTCGGCCTGGACTTCAAAGGCTGACATCGGGCTACCGACGCGTTCGCCATGGGCATCCCACTTGAAGGGACCCGTGACGCCGTCAAACGGCTTCTTCATGTCGTGCAGCCACGGAATGAGCTTGGATGTCTCGGCGCTCTTGGTGGCTTTGATGGCGGCGAACACGGCACGCAGACCATCGGCGTTGGTGAAGGTGTAGATGCTCGGAGGCGCCGAGCCATAGGCGGCGATGTAGTCGGCCAGGAATTTCTTGGCTTCGGGATACGGCAGGTTCTGCGGAGCGGGCACATTGATGATGATCGCACCCTTGGCCGCGTTGCCGGCGATCTTGGCGAAAGCCGCGTTCTGGTTGGCGTCACCGCCGACGAAGGCGGCCTTCATGCCAAGCTGTTCCATCTGCGCGCGGATGAGTCCGCCGTCGGTGTAGTAGCCCGAGAAGTACAGGACATCGGGATTCATGGACTTCAGCTTGGTCAGCACGGCGGTGTAGTCTTGCGTGCCGGCATTGATGAAGTCCTTGGCGACGACATTGCCCTTGTCGGCCTTGATGGCCTTTTCGACGCTGTCGGCCAGGCCCGTGGCGTAGCTGGAGTGGTCGCTGAGCACGACGATGCGCTTGTCGTGCCGGACGTTGACCAGGTACTTGGCCGTGAACAAGGCTTCGTCACTGTTGGGGGGCGCGTTGCGGAAGAACGTCTTCCAGCCCTTCTGGGTGAGTTCGTCGCTGGTGCCGTCCGAGGTCTGGATGACGTTGGCGGCCGCGTAGATGGGCGCGGCCGCCAGGGCCGCGCCACTGGTGTAGGTGCCGATGACGGCGGTGACGCCGTCATTGACCAGCTTGCGCGCGCAAATGGCGGCCTGGGCCGGTTTGCCTTCGTCGTCGCAGACGATTACCTTGATCTGGCGGCCCAGCAATCCGCCGGCGGCGTTCTGCTGCTTGGCGAGCAGTTTCACGCCGTTCTCGATACCCTGGCCCTCGGCCGCGTATTCGCCCGTGATGGGAGCCTGCACGCCGATCTTGATGGGGCCGCTGGCGGCGACCGCCGTGCCCAGACCCATCGTCAGCGAAGCCACCGCGGTGAGCGCGGAAATCTTTGTCAGCCTATTCATTCTGGATTCTCCTGATCTAACTGATCCAACAGCTACTTATATAGGTAGAGAGAAACATGCGCCATGGATATCTTCCCTGGGGCGAAGCGTCTTGCCCTTGTCTCGGCGGGAAGATGGGTGCGAGCCCCAACGTGCTGCGTCGCCTGCCATGGCAGTGAGGTTCATTCCGGGTTACTCCATCGTTTCGGGTAGCACCACAGGTACAACCAACAAGCACAACCCGAAGGATGCGCGAAGTATAACTTTCTGAAACTTACGAGTGCAACCTATTCCACCCTGAACAGTATAGATAGACACTGACAGCGTGTCTTGCCATTTTGGCACGTTTCAGTTGATTATTTCTGCATAGTCACTGTGATTGTCAGTACAAACCCTGATACAAGAAACAACGGAAACCATTTCCTTTGACCCTTGCATATCCTTTGTGGACGCTAATTTTTTTTAAAACACGTCATATCATCCGCACGCCATCACGGGCCGACACCTGCGCGAAGCCGCTATTCCTTGACGAGGATTACGGCATAGTAAAAAACACAGCCCCATCGCGTGGACCTAGTGCAAACCCCTACCCCGTGCGGCGTCGAAAGCGGGATTTCCCCTAGGGATCCTCTGGAGTCATCGCGCCGCGCGCATGGGCGGCCTGGGGCTGTGCGCCGTGTCGCGAACGCTCACGATAGCCACGGACCGCACCATTCGCCGATGGTGGCTTATGCGGCATTGCGCATACCGACACGTCCACAACCGTGGATGATCCCTTTATCATGCAACCACTGCTCCGTCTGAACATTCATGCCACACGCCCGATCCAAACCAGTACTCCCTTCGCATGCAACTATGCGAAAATCGTCATTCAAACCCTATAGATCATGCAAGACGACTCCACCCTCCGGGGCCTACGATACGTGCCATGAAAACCCTGACCATCATCGATTCCCACACCGGCGGTGAACCCACCCGCCTGATCATGTCCGGCGGGCCGGACCTGGGCCACGGCCCTTTGAGTGAACGTCTGCGCGCATTCCGCGACCACTTCGACCACTTCCGGGCCGGCGTGGTGAACGAACCACGCGGCTCCGACGTCATGGTCGGCGCCCTGTTGTGCGAACCGGTTGATGCGGGCTGTTCGGCGGGTGTCATCTTCTTCAACAATGTCGGTTATCTCGGCATGTGCGGCCACGGCACGATCGGACTCATCGTGTCCCTGGCCCATGCCGGCCGCATCACCGCCGGCACGCACCGCATCGAAACGCCGGTTGGCATCGTCGATGCCGAACTGCATCCCGACGGCAGCGTCACGGTGCGCAATGTGCCCGCGTTCCGCCACCGGCACGCGGTTGCCGTGGACGTGCCAGGATACGGCCGCATGCATGGCGACATCGCCTGGGGGGGGAATTGGTTCTTCCTGGTGGCGGACCACGGCCAGGCCCTGGAATTCAGCCGCGTGGACGCCCTGACAGAATTCACCTGGACGCTGCGCAATACGCTGGAGGCCAACGGCATCACCGGCCAGGATGGTGCGCTGATCGACCACATCGAACTGTTCGCCCCCTCTCCCCGCGCGGACGTGGACAGCCGCAATTTCGTGCTGTGCCCCGGCAAGGCGTACGACCGGTCGCCGTGTGGCACCGGCACCAGCGCCAAAGTGGCCTGTCTGGCGGCAGACGGCCATCTCGCACCCGGGGCCGTGTGGCGGCAGGAAAGCATCATTGGCAGCGTGTTCGAAGGCAGTTTCGCGCACGATTCGAGCCTGCCCGACGGGCGGATCGTGCCCAGCATACGCGGCAATGCGCATATCAGCGCGGAATCCACCCTGATCTTCAACGACGACGATCCTTTCGCTTGGGGCATACACGCATCATGACGGGCATGCGCCACGTTCGCGGCCAACCCGACGTGATCGTCATCGGCGCCGGCATCGTGGGCGCCGCCTGTGCCCACGAACTGGCCGCGCACGGCCTGGATGTCCAGGTCATCGACCGCGCCACGGTGGGCGCCGGGGTCACGGCGGCCGGCATGGGGCACCTGGTGGTCATGGACGAATCACCCGCCGAGTTCGCCCTGAGCGCCTACTCGCGGGATCTCTGGCTGGCGCTTGCCGGACAACTCGATGCGCGTCACGCGTTCGTGCGCTGTGGCACCCTCTGGGTCGCGACGGACGAAGAAGAGCTGGCCGTGGCCCGGACGCGCGTACAGGTGTTGCGGGCGGAGGGCATTGCGTGCGAAAACCTGGACGGCGCGCAACTGCGTGAGGCTGAACCCGCGTTGCGCGAAGGCCTGGCCGGCGGCATGGTGGTGCCCGACGACGGGGTGGTCTATGCGCCCGCGGTCGCCGCGTGGCTGCTCGCACAGCCAGTTTCGGGCCGCATCGTCACCCGCACGGGAATCGGCGTGGCCAGCCTCGACGCCTCGGGTGCGCGCCTCGATGACGGCAGCCGCGTTTCAGCCGGTGCCATCCTGCTCGCCAATGGGCTGCAGGCCCCCGAGCTGCTGCCAGGGCTGCCCATGCAGGCCAAGAAAGGGCACCTGGCGATCACCGATCGTTATCCGGGCACGGTGCGTCATCAGATCCTGGAACTGGGCTACATCAAGAGCGCCCACAATCATAGCGGTACTTCGGTCGCCTTCAACGTGCAGCCACGCCCAACGGGGCAACTGCTCATCGGCTCGTCGCGCCAGTTCGACACTCTCGATCCAGCCATAGACCCGCCCGTGCTGGCGCGCATGCTGCGGCGGGCCGCCGAGTATCTGCCGGCCCTTCCCGACTTGAACGTGATACGCACCTGGACGGGCTTCCGACCCGCCTCGCGCGATGGCCTTCCACTCATCGGCCCGGCCGCGCAGTTCACACATGACATGGATGGCGCACCACCACTATGGCTGGCCGTCGGCCATGAAGGATTGGGCGTGACCACGGCCCTGGGCACCGCCCGGCTGCTCGCCGCGCAGATGCTGGATCTACCTCTTCCTCTGGACGCCGTCCCCTATCTGCCAGAGCGCTTCGCTGTCTCCGTCCCGCCTTCGGGAGCCGCCAATGCCTGAGACCATCGTCCTGTTCATTGATGGACACCCTGTCACCGTCACGGCAGGCAGTACCGTCGCCGCCGCGATCGCCCTTGCCACTGGAGGCGCCAGCGCCACAACCCGGCGCTCGGTGGGGGGCGCCCTGCGCGGCCCGCTGTGCGGCATGGGTGTTTGCCAGGAATGCCGCGTCGAGATCGACGGCCACGCGCACCGGCTGGCGTGTCAGACCTTGTGCGCGGCCGACATGCAAGTCATCACCGGAGCGGTGTCAGCATGACCGAGCCCACCTTTCATTTCGACATCCTGGTCGCCGGCGCGGGCCCGGCGGGCCTGTCGGCGGCACGGATCGCGGCCGACAGTGGCGCCCGCGTCGGCATCATCGACGACAACCCGCGACCGGGTGGTCAGATCTGGCGCCAAGGACCAGACCACCCACCTGTCGGCCAGGCGCGAACGCTGCTCCGGGCGCTGGCCGATCGGCCGAACGTATCGCTCCACAGCGGCACCCGCATCGTGCAGGCGCTCCCCGGCCCGCGCCTGATGGTCGAGAACGCCCGGCAAAGTCTGACATTGACCGGCGACCGCGTGATCATCGCCACCGGCGCGCGCGAACGCTTCCTGCCGTTTCCGGGCTGGACATTGCCGGGCGTGACCGGAGCCGGCGGCCTGCAGGCCCTGATCAAGGGCGGCACACCTGTGGAAGGCCAGCGCATCATCGTGGCCGGCAGCGGGCCGCTGTTGTGGGCGGCCGCCGCCACCGCACAAGCGTGCGGTGCCCGCATCGTCGCCATCGTCGAGCAGGCTCCGGCGCGCGCTGTCGCGCGCTTCGCGGGCGGACTCCTCCTGACACCGGCCAAGCTCGTCCAGGCGATGCGTCTGCGGCTGGGGTTGCGGCGAACCCCCTACTGGCGCGATGCCTGGATCACGGCGGCGCACGGTGACGCCGCGCTGGACCGCGTGACAATCCGCCAGCGGGGCGCCGCATTCGATGTGCCATGCGATCGGCTCGCGTGCGGCTTCGGGCTATTGCCGAATACCCGTCTGGCGGCCGCCATGGGTTGCCGGCTCACCCCGCACGCCGGTGATCCGGCCGTCGCGGTCGACGCGTTGCAGGCGACATCGGTCGATCGTGTTTTCGCCGCGGGGGAATGCACGGGCGTCGGCGGCATGGAACTGTCCGCCACCGAAGGCCGCATCGCCGCGCACGCCGCCCTGGGCCGCCCGGAGGATGCGCGCAAGCTGTTCCCCCTGCGCGAGCGCTACCGCCGCTTCGCGGCGCGCATGCACGAGGCTTTCGCGCTGAACCCCGCGCTGCGCACCCTGGCGGCGCCGGACACGATCTTCTGCCGCTGCGAGGATGTCGCCCATCACGACGTTGCGGCCCAGACATCGTGGCGCGCCGCGAAATTGCAGACGCGCTGTGGCATGGGGCCGTGCCAAGGCAGAATCTGCGGCGCGGCGGCCGCCTTCTGTTTCGGCTGGGGGCCCGAAGGTGAAAACGTGGGCACGCCCCCCCGCGCGCCGCTATCGCCGGCACGCGTCGCCACGTTGATGCGGCCTCTGGACGAGCCGGAGTCACCCACATGAACCATCGCGCCCCGTCCTCCGACGATCGGGCCATGCTGGATGGCATGGTGGCGCACTTCGCCCTGCTCGAACCCGTTTTCGACGCCATGCCCGACGTCGTGTTCTTCGTGAAGGACACCGAGGCGCGCTACGTGCTGGCCAACCGCACGCTGGCTTCGCGCTGTGGTTTCAGGGACAAGCGCGATCTGCTGGGCAAGACCGCCGAACAAGTGTTCCCCGCACGCTTCGGCCGCATCTACACCGCGCAGGACAAAGCCGTGGTGGCGCACGGTGGCAAACTGATCGACCAGCTCGAACTGCACCTGTACCCCGGGCGCGAACCAGGCTGGTGCCTGACCTGCAAGCTGCCACTACGGGATGCGCAGGGCCGGATTCTCGGTGTGGCGGGAATTTCACGGGACCTGCAAGCCGCGGAGGGTCGCCACCCGGCCTACCAGCGGCTGGCCACCGTCGCCCGGCACATCCAGGACAACTACTCCCAGCCGTTGGAACTGGCCCGGCTCGCCGGACTGGCCAATATGTCGATCGCCCAGATCGAACGGTATTTCCGCAAGATCTTCCACCTGACGCCGCGTCAGTTGCTGCTGAAGACACGGCTGGATGCCGCATCGACGCTGCTTGCCGGAGACGCGAGCATCACCGACGTCGCCACGCGATGCGGCTACAACGACCACAGCGCGTTCACGCGCCAGTTCAAAGCCACCGTGGGGCTGACACCCAGCCAGTACCGCGCGTTGATCAGTGGCTGAAAATAGCGGGATAATCCATACTTCCCGTTCTTCCGCGGACGCGGCGGAACCCCTTTCTCCGGAACCATCCCGCCATGTACGTTCCCACCCATTTCGACGAATCGCGACCCGAAGTCCTGCACGAATTCATCACCGACCATCCATTGGGTGTTTTGATCACCCACGGCGATGGCGGCCTGGACGCCAACCACATTCCGTTTGAACTCGACGCGAAAACAGGTTCACATGGCGTGCTGCATGGCCACGTGGCGCGTGCCAATCCCCTATGGACGAGCGTGCACGATGGGGACGAGGTGCTGGTCGTGTTCCGGGGGGAGAACGGCTATATTTCGCCAAGCTGGTACCCGAGCAAGCACGAAAACCACAAGTCGGTCCCCACCTGGAACTACCGCGTCGCCCACGCCCACGGCCGCATCACGGTGCGGGACGACGAACGCTACGTGCGGGGCGTCGTGGCCCGTCTGACGCGGACCCACGAGGCGCGGGAAGCCAAACCCTGGAAGATGACGGATTCCCCACCTGAATACATCGACACCATGCTCAAGGCCATCGTGGGAATCGAAATACACATCACCTGCCTGGAAGGCAAATTCAAGCTGAGCCAGAATCGCGAGGCGCGCGACCTGCGCGGTGCCGCCGATGCGCTGCTGGAGCGCGGCCAGGCCGATTTGGGACGGACCATGCTGGATCAAGCCTCACAGACCAAAACAGCTTAGAGCCCCCACGAGAACCACGTAATACCGCACACGTGGAATGCCAAGAGATGTATACGCCTGAATCAAAAATACACCAGTCGCGCCAGTGAAACCATTCAGGCCTCGGGGCCGGCGACCGCGCTCGGCGCCTGCCCGACTTGCCTGTCCGCTGCCCGCCATTGGCGGCGCAGCCGCATAATGCGCCGGGCGGCAAGCTGGAACATTTTCCACCAACCGAACGGCCGAGGGTCCGCCAGCATGCTCATGGCACGGGCATAGTCCAGCGTGAGCCCCGGTGTCCAGGCCATGGTGTGCGCGCGCTTGCGCACTTGCGCGGCCACCCAGAGTTCGGGCGTGACCAGCAGACGCAGGAAGCCCCCCCAGCCATGCCCATGGCGATGCAAACGCCCCACACAGCCATCGAGTGCCGCGTCCAGCGCATTGGCCACGGTGCTGGAGCAGTTCCGGTGCGTGAGGTTGTAGGTCGCGTTTTGACGATATTGCCCCCAGAACGCGGCCAGCTTGGCCGGATCGTAATTGCGGATACGCACACGCACCGTGGACGGGCACCACTCCCGTGATTCGACACCATAGTTGGGCAGGAACCGGCCCGACACATCGTTGTCGGATGTCGCGCGCAGCAGACGGCCGAACTGATCCGGCGAGCGGTCGATTTCTTCAGCCGGATACAGGCTGATGTAAATCCCCTCCGGCGACTCCAGCGCGGCGTGTCCGGTGGAAATGACCCCGTTGACGTCCACCGCCGCGATATAACGGTCGACGATGGGGTACCGCACCGCCTGCGCCTTGGACGACCCTGTCGGCGTCCAGACATGCACGGTGAGCGCCGACTCATCATCGGCCGGAGGACCATCCCACACGCTGACGGGCTTCTGGTTGGGCGCACCCCAGAGATTCTCTGGCAAGAGACCGTCGGTGGGGGATTCGCCCAGGCCGGGGTTCGTCTTGATGCGCCGGACGCGCACCGCCAGATTGACGAGCTTGATGCCCGCCATGATCAGGAAAAAGCCCAGCGCGATCGGCAATGTGCCCACGTAATGCGTGGGGTACGGTTGATAGAACAGAATGGCCAGCACGATCTCGAAGATGCCGATGCCAAGCGTTTGACGCCAACGGGAGAACCGCACCACATATGCCGCCACGCACTGCATCACCCCGTCGATCAGGAACAGCGTGCCGAAGATCATGGCCAGTAGAAAGTGGCCGTGGCGCGAGTCCACCAGAACCAGGATGGCGGCGACGACGGCGGCGACACCTTTCACATAGCGCAGAATGCGTTGCCCACCGACGCCGGTCGTTGCGATGGCGAGCGTGGACAAGCCTTCCAGCAGGCACAGATAGGCAAAGAATTTGAGTGGAAAGTAGAGCACCCCGTCCATGGCGTCGCCGACGATGAGCCCACCGGCCAGCAACCAGATGACACCCAGCACCAACAATACGCGCCAGCGCCTGCGCAAATACCCGACACCCAGCAAGAGGAACATCAACCGCGCCATGTTTCTTCCCGATCGTTCCAGCCCTTCGCGAAATGTTCAAACAAGGCGGGGTGGAAAGGCAAAATATTGCCCAAAATCATATATATGGTCAACCGACGCTCAATCATCCGGCGGTCAACCAACAGGCCCAACGCCGCCAGGCGTTCATGAAGCGTCCGGATCCGCGACATGTGACCAACGCGATTCCGGAGTGAGTGATGGCGGTGGCTCCACACGGCCGCGTCAACGACTTCCGCGCGCAATGACTCCCCGTACAATCCAGCATGACTGCGGGACCACGACATTCCACCCGCCCCTTGTCCGGAGATTCACCATGCCCGCTTTCCTGTCCCGCCTGCGCACGCTTCTGTTGATCTGCTCGCTGACCACGCTGTGTCTGCCCTGGCCCGGCGCACGCGGAACGGTGCGCGCCGCGGAAACCCTGGACAACACACCACGCATCGCCGTGATCTCGGCATTCCAGCCCGAGTTGTCCCTGCTGCTGAAACACGTCCAGGCGCCGCACCGCTTTTCCGCCAATGGCGTCGAATTCACCACCGGCTCGCTGCAGGGCAAACCGGTGGTACTGTTCTTGAGCGGCATCAGTATGACCAACGCGGCGATGACCACACAACTGGCGCTCGATCGTTTTCACATCACGCACATCGTGTTCAGCGGCATCGCCGGCGGCGTGAACCCGGCGCTGCACATCGGCGACGTGACCGTGGCCAGCCGCTGGGGCCAGTATCTGGAACTGCTCATGGCGCGCGAGACGGCACCGGGCGTGTTCACGCCCCCACCCGGCAAGGATACGCTGCATCTGCCGCATTACGGCATGATGTTTGTCCGGCCGGTGCGCGTGCGTTCGGCCGCGCACCCGCAACTGGAAAGCAAATTCTGGTTCGACGCCGACCCACACATGCTGGCCATCGCCAAGGGCCTGCACGATGTCACGCTGGGCGCCTGCGACAAACGCGGCCATTGCCTGGAAAAATCGCCGCGACTGGTTGTGGGCGGCAACGGGGTGTCCGGGTCGGCGTTCGTCGACAACGCCGCGTTCCGCCGATACGTGTTCGACACCTTCCATGCGAACGTGCTGGACATGGAAAGCGCCGCCTGCGCCGCGGTCGCCTACAGCAACGGGGTACCGTTTCTGGCGTTCCGCTCGTTGAGTGACCTGGCCGGGGGCGGGCCCGGTGCCAACGAAATGCATACATTCCTGGACATCGCCGCCGACAATTCCGCGAAGGTTTTGATGGCTTTCCTGGCCGCCTGGCACTGACGCCCGCATTTCCGTCATGCTGCGTCGATGCCTGGAACGCCGCGCCGTATGTCGTGCGAAAACCGATCAAGGTCGGTGTTCGCCAGGGCGCGGTCCGTATAGCGGCCACGGCGGCGGTATTCAGCCAGGTCCGACGCGCCCGCCAAGGCATCCAGCCTGTACAGATACTCGGGTAGATAACCCGAGGCCAGCAACTGATAGCTCATGGGCAGGCCCGGCACGATGCGGTCCATCATCTGGTAGACGAGCGTGGTGCAGTTGGCCGTGACGGTGTTGTAGAACCGGGGCCGCGCCACCAGCCGGTTGGCCCGATCCACATACGCCAGGAACAACGACCGCGCCGCCGCCAACGGCATGTGGACACGATACATATAGCCGTCCTCCCCGCGTACATTGGTGCGCACGCGGAGGATATCGCGCTCGTCGGCGGCCACGATGCTGAGCTCGTACTGACGAAAGAAGCCGCCGATTTCAGAGAACTTGTCACCCACCTTGCGGCGGATTTCGACCGAAAACGCAACGTACCCGCCATCGCCAAAACCGAAGGACACCATGACATGGGCCACGGCGGGGCCCGCCCAGTACGATAGCGACAAATCCACCGATCGCAGCGTGTTCAGATCGTAGTGCCGGGTTTCCCACCTCGGGGTGCAGTCGTCGGCCGACCGCCAGAGAAAGTTGCGGACATTTTCCAGAATGACCACATCACCGTCCACGGTGCCCTGCAATGGCCGGGAGACCTCTGGAATCCAGTTCTTGTCGTTGGACGGGCGAATGCCCGCCCACCACACCAGCACCAAGGCCACCAGCGCGGGGAATATCAATCGGCCAGCCAGTTTGACGGACGTAGGCGAGGCAAGCCACGGCACCGCCATGAACGCCAGCGCCGCCAGGACCCAGAGGACGATCAACCCTTTGGCGCACAGGCGGCCACCCGGCTGTTGAACCCATAGCGCCAGGCCGCCCCAGAGGGCAACGAGCGCGGCGACCAATGTCTGAATGATCAGGATGATGGCTTGCCCTTCTCTATTTTTTTTTCGCTGCCGTGCCGACAATATGCGTCGAGCCAGTCGGCGGGGGAAATTGAATCGCTTTGCATATCGGTATTGTGCCTTTTTGAACAATCTGGCGCGACGGCAACTATTGCCTCTATACCCAAGGCGCGGTCAGCCCCTCACTCGTCAAGGTACGCCGCACCGCCGGCCGCTCCAGAACACGCGACAGATACGCCCCGAGAAGCGGCAGGGCACGCGCGGGGCGTTCAAATCCCCGAGTCCAGCGGCACAGCATCACGGCGTAGGCATCAACCGCTGTGAAACGCTGCCCCAGGAACCATGGACCGCCACTGTTTTCCAGTTGGGCCTCCATCTGGTCCAGGAGTCCGCCAATACGCGTTTCCGCGTGAGCCCGGACCTGCGCGGCGCCAGTGGCATTGCCGTCGTCCACCCAGCGCTCCGGATAGAAATAGCCGAGCAGCGAGGCCTGCAAGGTATTGGTCATCCAGATCAGCCACTTGTAGAAGTGGGCGCGCTCCGTCGAGCCCAAAGCCGGGGCAAGCCCCGACTGCGGATGCGCGTCGCACAGGTACAGGCAGATCGCGGCGGACTCGTACAACACCATGTCGCCATCGACCAGAACGGGAATCAGGCCATTGGGATTGAGCTTGAGGTATTCCGGCGACTTGTGCCCCCCTCCGGCGCGGTCGACCAACGACAGCTCATGGGGAACGCCCAGTTCTTCGAGAATGATATGAGGCGCCATGCTGGCGTTGCCGGGATAGTAAAAGAGTTGTCTGGTCATGATGGAAATTGAATGACTATGCACGCAGCACCGCGTTGCAAAGCGACAAGATAGCACTCCCAGGCGGATATTTGTGCGTTGGCATTCAGTGAACTCGCTTGAAGGGCTTTGACGATTCGGCACGCCTGGCGGCAAAATGGCTTGCCGGCACCCGTTGGTCACGGCACTCGATTTCCCTCTTCAGGAGCGGCACCCATGGCCTTGCATATCGAAACTCCGTACATCGAATCCCGTCCACTGTCGCTTGGCACGGGAAAATCCGTCTGGCTGAAGCTCGAGGCGCTGCAGCCGACGGGTTCGTTCAAGGCGCGCGGCATGGGTCACGCCTGCCTGATTCACAAACAACATGGCGCACAACGATTCATCTCGTCGTCCGGCGGCAACGCGGGATTGGCCGTCGCCTATGCGGGAAGGCAGTTGAAGGTTCCTGTCACGGTCGTCGTGCCCGAGTCTACATCCGAGCGCGCGAAAGCCCTCATCGCCATGGAAAAAGGGGTGGTCGTCGTCCATGGCAAGAACTGGGGCGAAGCGCATCAGGCGGCGAAAGCCATGGTGGACGCACACAGCGTGCTGTTGCACCCCTTCGACGATCCCCTGCTCTGGTCGGGACATTCAACCATGATCGACGAAATGGTTCGCCAGGGTCCACGGCCGGATGCCATCATTCTGTCGGTGGGCGGCGGCGGATTGCTGTGCGGCGTCATCGAAGGGCTGCAAAAATCCTCTTGGGGCGGCGTGCCGGTGGTGGCGGTGGAAACCGTGGGCGCCGACTGCCTGGCCCAGTCGCTGCAAGCGGGTGAACCCGTCACGCTGGACGACATCACCACCGTGGCGACATCGCTGGGCGCCCGGCGCGCCTGCGACCGGGCGCTGGATCTGTCGCGCAGCCACTCGGTGGAAAGCGTTGTCGTGCAGGACAGGCAGGCTGTCGAGGCCTGCGTACGCTTCATGGATGATCATCGGCTCATCGTCGAGCCCGCGTGCGGTGCTTCGCTGGCGGCGCTGTTCTCCAATGCAGACAGTCTTCGGCGCGCCACGACCATCGCGGTCGTCGTATGCGGCGGCGTCGGATCCACCGCGGCGAATCTGGCGGCGCTGCACGAGCGATTGGCGGAAAGCGCTGACACCACAGCCACGCCGAGCTGATCACGTCACTCCAAGGCGCGTGCCCAAACCGGGCCGCCCCTTCACACCGGTCGGGGCCGAGCCCCCCGCCCCGTCTCGAACAGACGAGGGCGCAAACTGGAACCACCATAAACATAGTAACTTACGTTACTATGTGGCTATGCCCCAACACGATCGCCCCCCTTCATCATTCGATTCCTTCGAACAGGCCATGGACGACCTGTCCCGACGGCTGTCTTCACGGCGCGCCCTGCGTGAATCGGTCGTCGCCCGCCTCCTGCAGCACGTGGCCACCAAACTGGGCGACTACCTGGACGCCTCGCTCCGGGACGATGGCCTGAACACCACGTTGTGGATGTCCCTGCTGCTCATCTATGCCAGTCCCGACCATCGTCTCAAACCCTCGGAACTCAGCGTGTTCATGAACTCTTCCCGAACCAACAGCACACGCGTCTCGCGCGAACTACAACGCCACGGCCTGGTGGATAGCATCCCCGACGAACACGACAAGCGGCAACAGTTCCTGGAACTGACCCTGAAGGGATCCACCTTCGTCGAGCACGCCCTGCCCGCGCGCCGCCAGCATGTCCAACACGCACTAGGCGGCCTCACCCCTGCGGAAATCGCTGAACTGGAACGGCTGCTACACAAGCTGCTGCACAGGGTGGACTGATTTTTTTTGCCCATGTAATAACCATAGTTACTATTTTAGAAACCACGGCACCGTGATCGAGACCAGCGAACAGCGTCCGGAATTCCAGCGTGCCATGATCACGCTGTCGATCATGCTCGCCACCATCATGCAGACACTGGACAGCACCATCGCCAACGTGGCCCTGCCTCACATGGCGGGCAGCCTGTCGGCCTCGCAGGACCAGATCATGTGGGTGCTCACGTCCTACATCGTGTCGGCAGCCATCGCCACACCCGTGACGGGCTGGCTCTCGGGCCGCTATGGCCGAAAGGCGATTTTCCTGTATTCCATTGCCGGCTTCACGGCCAGTTCGTTGCTGTGCGGCATGTCGATGAGCCTGCTGGAAATCGTCTGCGCCCGGCTCTTGCAAGGGATGTTCGGTGCGGCGCTGGTGCCACTGTCGCAATCGGTGATGCTGGACATCAATCCGCCGGAACGGCATGCTCGGGCCATGGCGGTGTGGGGCCTGGGCGTCATGCTGGGCCCGGTGCTGGGCCCCACCCTGGGCGGGTGGCTGACCGACAATTTCAGCTGGCGCTGGGTGTTCCTGATCAATCTGCCAGTGGGCATCCTGTCATTCCTGGGTGTGCTGTACTTCATTCACGAACGGGGCAATAAACAGTCGGCGCGCTTCGACTGGTTCGGGTTTTCGTTGCTGGCCATCGCCATTGCCATGCTGCAACTCATCCTGGATCGCGGCGACCAGAAAGACTGGTTCGGGTCCATCGAGATCTGTACCGAGGCTGTGGCCGGCGTCATTGCCTTGACATTCTTCGTGCTGCACACAATCACGGACACTGGCCACTCGTTCTTCAATGTGAAGCTGCTCCGGGATCGGAATTTCGTGACGGGACTGGCGTTCTACTTTCTGCTGGGCCTGCTGCTCTACGCCACGCGCGCCCTGCTGCCGCCGTTGCTGCAGAACCTGATGGGCTACCCGGTCATGGCCACAGGCCTGGTGACCGCGCCCAGCGGCCTGGGCACCATGCTGACCATGATGCTGGCGGGACGCCTGGTCGGGCGCATGGACAGTCGGCTCATTCTGGCCATGGGGTTCGGCCTGACCGCGGCTTCACTGTGGCAGATGTCGAACTACACGCTGCAGATCAATGACTGGGATATCGTGTGGCCCGGCTTCATACAAGGCATGGGCATCGGCTTCACATCGGTTCCGCTGACGACCATGACGTTCTCCACGCTCGACCGCGCTCTGCGCCCAGAGGGAACCGCCATCTACAGCCTCTCGCGCAACATCGGCAGCAGCATCGGGATCTCGGCCATGCAGACGCTGCTGGTGCGCAACACGGCGCGCATGCACAGCACGCTGGCGGCGTACGTCACCGCGGGCGCGGTCATGCTCGATCAGAGCGGCCTGACGCGCCTTTTCGATCCGGGCACCGCCGCCGGCCTGGCCGGCCTGAACCAGGTGGTGACCCGGCAGGCCGCATTCATCGGCTACATCGACGACTTCCGCCTGATGTTCTGGATGACGCTTCTATCCATGCCGTGCCTGCTGCTGATGCGGGAAACGAAACGGGCCACCGACAAAGCGCCGGACCCAGCCGAGGCCATCGCCGCCGCAGCGGAGTGAAAGCACCGGCAAACGTGGCCGCACCAATGCCCGGGAGAACGAATGCGACGCTACAAGAATAGCGCCATGCGAGGTCGGCGCCGACTGCCTGCCCACATGAACGGCTGCACGCCTGCCCGACCACCGACCGCGCTCAGCGTATACCCGCCCGCATGAACGACTGCACGAACTGGCGTTGGAACAGCAGGAAGGCGATGAGCAACGGAGCC
>DASTNK010000133.1:0-16913 GCA_035720945.1 Burkholderiaceae bacterium | reverse complement strand
CTTCATGAAACATTTTGAAAAAATATAAGCGGAACTAAACAACCGTCCGATCCGTCTTTACGTTGTCAATGACGCTTGCGACCCCGCGTGCGTTCCAGGACACGCTCGATATAAGGAGTCCGTGCCTTCCAGGCCGGAGCGTCGAGCCGTCCCGCCCTGACACGGCAGCGACCGCGTCTTCGCGCAACGCACCCACCTCAACGGGCCGCAACGTCCCGACCTGACTTTTGACAACAACGGCATGGTCGCGCACGGGCGATCAGGCGAAGCCATGCCAACAACCGGAGTTGGACGTCGCCATGCGCAAAACGCTTTCCCTTTTCCTTTCCCTGGCCTGCCTGCTGTTTGCCTCGGCTGCCATGGCCAGCGATGCCCCGGCGCAAGTGCGGGGCATTTATTTGACCACGGACTACCCGTCGATCACGGTGCGCCCCGGCACCACCGCAACCGTGTCCTTGAGCTTGAACAACCATCACGTCGCCCCGACTCGGATGGCGGTTCACGTCACCAATGTGCCGAAGGGCTGGAAAGCACAATTGCTCGGCGGCGGCCAACCCGTGGGTGCCGCCATGCCTGGCACCGGCGACAGCGTGGATCTGGAACTGCGGTTGACCGTCCCTTCCGATGCCGCCCGGAACCCCAAGACACTGACGGTGGATGCCGATGGCGGCGGACTGCATCTGAGCCTGCCGATAGACGTGGCGCTCGCCAACCAGTTGCCGGCCAAGCTCACGCTGAAATCCAAGCTGCCGGAACTGAAGGGCAGCACGCAGTCGTCGTTCAGCTATGACTTCACCGTCAAGAACGAGAGCGGCAAGGACATGCTTGTGAGCCTTGACGCGCAAGTGCCTCAATATTTCCAGACCACATTCACCGAAGAATATGGCACGCAGGAGCTCAGTTCCGTGCCTATCAAGGCGGGCGCGTCCAAGGAGATCACGCTCAAAGTCCAACCCCCCAACACGGTCGAGCCGGGCACGTACCCGATCATCATGGACGTCGCCTCCGGCAACGCCAAAGCCAGCACCACCGTGAATATGCAGATCGTGGGCCAGCCGCGGTTGGCGCTGTCCGGCCGCAACGGCATCATGAGCACCCATGCCGAGATCGACAAGGCCACCACGATGCCACTGATCCTCAGCAACACCGGTGGCGCCGACGCCAGCGGGGTGAGGATTTCCGGCACCGCGCCATCAGGCTGGACCATCAAGTTCTCGCCCGATAAGGTCGAGCATCTGGCTCCCGGCAAGACCAAGGAAATCGAAGCCACCATCACGCCGTCGTCCGAATCGCTGGCTGGCGACTACATGGTCGATCTGCAGGCCACGTCTCAGGGCCAATCGGTGGATGGCAACCTGCGTGTGTCGGTGGTCACGTCGAGCATGTGGGGCATCATCGGCGCGATCATCGTCGCCATCGCCGTGCTGATCCTGGTCGGCGCCGTGGCAAGGTATGGACGTCGATGAGCGCCGCCGTCATCGACGCCGCCAACCTGACCAAACGGTATGGCGCCACGACCGCGGTGGACGGCATCTCGTTCAGCGTGGGCGCGGGCGAAATCTTCGGATTGCTGGGCCCCAACGGCGCGGGCAAGACCACGACCATCCTGATGCTGCTCGGTCTGACCGAGATCACCGACGGCAGCGTGCGAGTGCTGGGCCTCGACCCCAGGCGGGAACCGCTCACCATCAAGCAGCACCTCGGATACCTGCCGGATTCCGTCGGGTTCTACAACCAGTTGTCCGCGCTCGACAACTTGTTCTACACCGCGCGCCTGCTGGGAATCCCGGCGGCACAACGGCTCGGGCGTATCCACGAATCCCTGGAGCGCGTCGGACTGGCCGACGCGGGCCATAAGCGCGTGTCGGCGTTCTCGCACGGCATGCGTCAGCGCCTGGGGCTTGCCGAGATCATCATGAAGCGCGCACGCGTCGCCATACTCGACGAACCCACATCGGGACTGGACCCGCAAGCGACCGAGGATTTCCTGCGACTGATCCGCACGCTCAAAGCCGACGGCGTCACCGTGCTGCTGTCGTCGCACTTGCTGGATCACATGCAACGGATCTGCGACCGGGTGGCGCTGTTCCAGCAAGGCAGGATCGCGCTCATGGGCACGGTGCCGGAGCTTGCGCGCCAAGTGCTGGGCGACGGCTTCGAGGTCGAAGTGGAAGTTTCAGGTGAGCGCTTGGCCGATAGCCTGGCGCGCGTCGAAGGCGTCAGCGCCGTGGAGACGATTGGAGCGGACCGGTACCGGTTGCGCGCCAACCGGGACGTGCGCGCGGACGCCGCGCGAGCCGCGGTGCAAGCGGGTGGCGCGTTGCGGCGCCTGTCGATCCGCGATCCCAGCCTGGACGCCATCTACAACAGCTATTTCCAACGCCCAAAAGTCAAAGAGGCAGACAGCCATGCAACGTGAAGGTTCACCCTGGAGAGGGCTGGCGGCGGTCACGCTGAAAGAACTGGCCGATCATCTATCCAGCGCGCGCATGCGTGTGCTGGAATGGCTGGTGGTGCTGACCGCGGCGGCGGCGCTGTATGGCGCGCTGCAGACCATACGCCAGACAACATCCTCCGACCCATTCGTGTTCCTGCGCCTGTTCACCAGCACGCAGGCGCCCCTGCCCTCGTTCGCCTCCATTCTGGGTTTCCTGATCCCGCTGGTGGCGATCGGGCTGGGGTTCGACGCCGTCAATGGGGAATACAGCCGGCGCACCATGAGCCGCATCCTGTCGCAGCCCATTTACCGGGACGCGCTGCTGCTGGGCAAGTTCATCGCCGGACTGGCGACCCTGGCGATCAGCCTGGTGTGTCTCTGGCTGCTGCTGATTGGCTCGGGCCTGCTGCTCCTGGGCGTGCCACCCAGCGCCGAAGAGGTGGCTCGTTCGCTCATGTTCCTGGTCGTGGCGCTTGCCTACGCCGGCGTCTGGCTGGCGGTATCCATGCTGTTTTCCACGATCTTCAAATCGGCGGCGACCTCGGCATTGGTATCGCTGGGCCTGTGGTTGTTCCTGGCGTTGCTGTGGCCCATGCTGGCGCCGGCTGTGGCACATCTGATCGCGCCCCCCGATCTCATGTCGATGCTGGCCGGACAGCCCAGCCTGCACACGCTCCACTGGCAGCAGGCGCTGGAGCGGATTTCACCCACGCAGTTGTTCGGTGAAGCCGTGGTGGCCATCCTCAGCCCCATGACGCGTTCGCTGGGCCCGGTGTTTCTGCATCAGTTGGAGGGTCTGGTGATCGGTGCGCCGCTGCCGTTGGCCGAAAGCCTGTCCATCGTATGGCCCCAGATCATCGGACTGATTGCTGGCTGCATTCTGCTGTTCGCCATCACGTATATTGTCTTCCAGCGCCAGGAGGTTCGCGCCTGAGCGGCGATCGAGAACGAGACTCCCCCCCAAGGAGCGAGTGATGAGTCGAGTGCGCGCGCCATTCGTCGGGTGCGCGCCTCGGTATCACTCACAATGATTCAGACGTCAAACGTTCTCCCAGGAAGTCCAGGAATGCGCGCACCGCCGGCACCATGCCGCGACGCGACACAAACACGGCATGGATCACGCCCGGCTTGGGGGCCAGATCGGGCAGCAGCCGAACCATCTCCCCCCGCGCCAGTTCTTCCGCGCACATGTAATCAGGCAGCATGGTCGCCCCAACCCCTCCCATCATGGCGTACTTGAGCGTGAGCAAGTCGTCGGCCACATAGCGCGGCCTGTGCGTGAACACATGCTCGGCGCCGTCCGGACCGTACAGACTCCAGGCAGCGCGACCATCGGTGACCGACATGGCGACGGTATCGAGCCGGACCAGATCGGCCAGGGTGGACACCGCGCCCTGGCGCCGTAGCTGGGCGGGGCTGGCCACCAGTATTGTCTGCGAATTCCCCAGCCGCTTGATGATCAGGCTGCCGCTTTCCTCGAGTGACGCGCGCACCCGCAACGCCACATCCACGCCTTCCTCCACCAGATCGACCACCCGGTTGCTGACGTCCATCTGTACCGTCACCAGTGGATAACGCCGCATGAAGTCAGGCAGGATGGCGCGGGCGACACTGTGTGCCAGCGTGATCGGGCAGACGGCACGGATCAGCCCGCGCGGCTCGCTGCTCACTTGTGCCACCACCTCGTCGGCCGCCCTGGCCTCGTCCACGATGGCCAGGCAGTGCCGGTAATAGGCCTCGCCCACGCTTGTCAGGGACAGCTTGCGCGTGGTGCGTTGCAAGAGCCGCACGCCCAGTGTTGCCTCGAGCTGCGCGATACGCCGGGACAGACGCGATTTCGGCACCTCCAGCGCCCGCCCCGCAGCGGCAAAACCGCCCCGCGTGACCACTTCAGCGAAATATCGCATGTCATTGAGGTCCGCCATGATTCCCTTCTCCTTCCTGATATGCCCGGCATATTAGACTCAAATTCAGGACAACCTATTGCAATTAGGCAATCTTATCAATACCGATGAGGTGAGTGATACTTCTTCTGAAGAATTTTTCATCGGCAAGCGGCCGCACTCAGGCCGACATCGCCAATGACCCTCCGACACCATCAGAAAGGAAGAAGCATGAAACTGCTGCATATCGACTCCAGTATCCTGGGAACGAACTCCGCCTCCCGCGAACTCACCGCCAACGTCGTGCGCCAGTGGGTGGCGCAACATCCCGACACGCAAGTGGATTACCTGGACCTAGCCCAGGACGCGCCCTCGCACCTGAACCAGGAATCACTGGGCTTCCGTCTGAGTCTGGACGCGGCGCAACTGAGTGATGCCCAGAAACACGAGAACGCCATCTCCGAAGCGCTGGTGACACAATTCCTGGCGGCAGACGTCGTGGTGGTGGGCACCCCGCTCTACAACTTCTCGATACCCAGCCAGCTCAAGGCCTGGATCGATCGTATCGCCCAGGCGGGCCGCACGTTCAAGTACACGGAATCAGGTCCGGTGGGTCTGGCCGCCGGCAAAACCGTCATCGTCGTTTCGAGCCGCGGTGGCGTTTATTCCACATCGGATGCGGGCCAGGCCATGGAACACCAGGAAAGCTACCTGAAAGTGGTGTTCGGGTTCTTCGGCATCACCGATGTGCGCATCGTCCGCGCCGAAGGGCTGAACATGGGGGAACAAACCAAGGCGGCCGCCTTCTCGCAGGCGCACGATCACATCCAAGCCGCGCTTGTCATCGAGGGCGAAACGGAATTGGCGGCTGCCTGAGAGCTTCCAACGCCAAAGGGCGCGGCGGATCACGCGCCCCATCCCGGCTCAGGTGACTCATGCTATGCGCCAGTGTCCTGAGCCGGCTTCTCATACACAACGCCGTGTCTCGTTGGTGTTGAAGATCGGACAGATGTCTGATGTGGCGGGGCGTGGCGATCAGGCCGAGAACTGCGCCGGGCGCCATTTCAACAGCCGCCCCTCGATATAAGTGAGGAGGTATTCCGCCAGCAAGCCAACAATGGCCAGCACGATCATGGCGGCGAACACACCGCTGGCATTGAACGCTCCCTGGGCGTTGGCGATCAACAGGCCGATACCAACCCGAGCTCCCAGGAACTCACCCACCACCGCGCCCACCAAGGCGAACCCGAAGCTGACGTGCAGACTGGCCAGAATCCAGCTCATCGCCGAGGGAATCACCACTTGGCTCGTCACCTGTCGCGGCGAGGCGCCCAGTATCTGGGCGTTGGCGATCATGTAGCGGTCCGCCTCGCGCACTCCTTGGAAAGCGTTGCCGAACACCACGAAAAACACCATGACGACCGCCAGCGCCACCTTGGACGCCATGCCCAGGCCCAGGGCAATGACGAAAATGGAGCCCAGCACGATACGGGGAATGGAGTTGGCGACCTTGATGTAGACGCTGAAAATGTCGGCCAGAAACTGGTTGCGCCCCAGCAGAATGCCGAAAATGATGCCGGCTGCGCCACCGATGAAGAAACCGATCAGGGTTTCTTCCAGCGTGACCGCCACCTGCAGCCACAACGGCCCCTGCGATGTGCCATGCATGATCCAATCGTAGATCTGCAGGGCGATGAGCGACGGCTTGGAATAGAAGAATGGATCTATCCAGCCGACCGAGGCGGCCAGTTGCCAGCCGCCCAGAACACCGAACAGGATGGCGAGGCGCCAGAAAATAATGAGATTGGCGCGGCGCTTGACCAGGCGCTGTGCCTCGGCTTCCGCCTGGGCGAGCGTGTCTTTCACGGCATTGGCGCGCTGGCTGGCCAGGCTCGCGGATTCAGTTTGACTAGACATGGCAATAGTTCCCTCAACCAATTCGGACCTCGGCTCGCAGATCGTCCCAGATTTCCTTCGCGTAACGGATGAACGCGTCGTCATAGCGCACTTCCGCCATCACGCGCGGACGGGGCAGATCAATTTCATAAATATGCTTCACGGTTGCGGGGCGGGACGTGAGCACGATGACTTTGTCCGCCAACGCAATGGCTTCCTCCAGGTCGTGCGTGACGAACACCACCGATCCGCCACTGGCCGCCCACAACTGCAGTAGTTCGTCCTGCATGACGGTGCGGGTCTGCATGTCCAGGGCGCTGAAAGGTTCATCCATCAGCAGGATTTCCGGGTTGTTGATGAACGTCTGGGCGAGCGCCACGCGCTTGCGCATGCCGCCGGAAAGCTGATGCGGATAATGTTGCGGGAATTTTTCCAGGCCGACCCGCCGCAGCCACTCGTAGGCCAGGGCCTTCGCCTGCTTTGCACCCTGCCCCCGGAACATCGGGCCGGCGGCGACGTTGTCGATGACATTGCGCCAAGGGAAAATGGCGTCATTCTGGAACACGAAGCCGATACGCGGGTCGATACCGTTCACGGGTTGGCCCATCACCTGGACAGACCCAGTGGTGGGTCGCAGAAGACCGGTGATCAGGCTCAGCGTGGTGGATTTCCCGCAACCCGTGGGGCCGACGATGGCGCAGAACTCGCCACGCTTGACGCTCATGCTGAAATCCTGCAGCGCGATGGTGGCTTTGCCATCGGCCGAGATGAAGCGACATGTGACGTTACCGATGTCGATGGCGGGAGTGTTTTGATCTTGCATTGCGTTTGTCCGGATTGGGAGAAACGAGGCAGGCGTTCCGGCGATGCCCCATTTCTCGTGTCTGGCGATTACTTGGCGTGGCTCACGAATTCCGTGGTGTAGGTCTTCGAGAGATCGATATGCGCCGCCTTTACGGCCGGCTTGAACGTGGACAGCACCTTCAGCACGGTCTCAGGCCCGCCCTCGGGCATTTTTCCGTCGGCGGTGAACATCGGAATGGACGCCTGCAGCGCCTGGACGTAGAGCTTCTCGTTGCCGGCGTAGTAATCCTTGGGCATCTTGGCGGCGATCTCAGCGGCCGAATGCGTGTGGATGTACTTCAGCGTCTTGACGAAGGCGTCGGCCAGTTTCTGGACCTCTTCCTTGTGGCTGTTCACCCAGGCGTTGGGCATGTACAGGCTGGCCGCCGGATACAAGCCGCCGAGCGCCTTCTTGGTGTCCGACACGGTGCGCATGTCGACCAGAACCTTGGCCTTGCCGCTGGTGATCAGTTGCGTGGCGGTCGGGTCGGTGGTCATGCCGGCATCGATGCGGTTCTGCTGAATGGACGCGATGAACGTGTTGCCCGCGCCCACTGGCAGAATGGTGTAGTCGCCATGCTTGAGGCCACCCTTGAACGCCATGTATTGCGTCAGGAAGTCGGTGGACGAACCCAGGCCGGTGACACCGAGCGTCTTGCCCTTGAAATCAGCCGGGCTTTTGATTTCGCCCGCCTTGCTGGCGGCGACGAGTTCGACCTCGCCCGGCACGCGCGAAAACTGGACCACGGACTCGACTTCCTTGCCCTTGGCCTGCAAATCGATGGAATGGTCATAGAAGCCCACCACACCCTGTACCGCGCCGGCCAGCATTTCGTTTTCGGCGTTGACCCCGGCGGGCTCGGACAAGAGCACCACATCCAGGCCCTCATCCTTGAAATACCCCAGGTTCTCGGCCAGCTTGGCGGGCAGGTAGATGATCTTGTTGATACCGCCGACCATGATGGTGATTTTTTCACTGGCGTGCGCACTCGTCGCGGCACAAGTCGCCAACGCGGAGGCGATGGCGGTATATTTCAGAAAACGCGTGATACTGGACATGTAAGTCTCCTGATTGATGGACGATTTATCCTGCATGCGGCCTGGAGGCTGTTCCACAAGGATTTGCGGGACGGCGCACTTGAGGCTCGCAGTACCATCAATGCTAGACTTGGCCAACTTTCATCCAGCTTTCGCCGCCAGCCTGAAAACACTAGGGGAAACCCGTGCTTCGCGGTGGCCGCACACCAAAGGTCGTTCCCATGAGGCTGCTGCTCGTCGAAGACAACCAGGAACTGTCGCGCTGGCTGTCCGAGCTGCTACGCGGGGAAGGATTCACCGTCGATTGTGTGCACGATGCGGAAGCCGCCAATGTGCTGCTCTCGGGCGAGCATTACGACGCCGTGCTGCTCGACCTGAAACTCCCCCAGGCGAGCGGCCAGAGTGTGTTGCGCCGCCTGCGCCGAGGCGGCAACGACACGCCCGTGCTGGTGCTGACGGCCAGCGACTCACTCGACATGAAGGTGGACTGCCTGGAGATGGGGGCTGACGACTACCTGGTCAAACCCTTTGAAATGCGCGAGCTCAACGCCCGCATCCGCGTGCTCATCCGCCGCCGTGGTGGCGGTGGCGCACCGCAACTCAATTGCGCCGACCTGGCCTACGACACCAACACACGGCAGTTCAGCCTGAACGGCGCGCCCCTCACGCTGCCGTTGCGCGAACACAGCCTGCTCGAGGCTCTGCTGCTGAATCAGGGCAAGACCATGAGCAAGACCAGCCTGATGCAAAGCATCTTTGGCCTCGACGGCGACGCCAGCGAGGATGCCATCGAAATCTACGTGCACCGATTACGGCGCAAACTCGAAGCTTCCCAAGCCTCCATCGTCACACTGCGCGGCCTGGGTTATCTTCTGACGCCCAGACACCCGTCATGAACAGCTTGCGGGCCCGCATGGCGCTGTGGGTGCTTTTGCCCCTCTCGATCGCGCTGTCACTGAGCCTCTGGTTCTCGTACCAGGACAGCGTGAACAACGCGCGGCGCCAGCAGGATCACACTTTGTGGGCGTCGGCGCACATCATCGCCAGCCAGATCCAATGGGTGAATGGCCAACTTTCCTCAACGATTCCGCCCGTGGCGCTGGAAGTGTTTTCCTCCAACAGCCACGACACCGTGTACCTCTCCGTGATGACACGCGACGGGCGCTTGCTGGCGGGCTGGCCGGATTTGGCGGCACACGCCGGGCCGCCCCCGGAACCCCCGGTTTCGTCCTACAACAACATCGAATTCCATGGCATGCGGTTGCGCGCCTACACCATGAGCCGCGATTTCTTCAACTCTGGGAAATCGATGCGGGTACTCATCACGGTGGCGAAGACGGAAAGAGAGTTCCTGCACAACGCCCACATTCTGTGGTGGCCCAACCTGATCCGCCAAAGCGGCGTCCTGGTCCTGGTGCTGGTGCTCATGTTGTGGGGCCTGCGCCATGAACTCAAGCCACTGGCCAGACTCAAAGACGAGGTGCTGAGCCGCGAACGCTCCGACCTGCGCCCCATCCGCCTGCAGGCCCTGCCCCTGGAACTCAGACCGGTGGTCGACACGATCAATCAGTATGGCCAGCGCATTCAGCGGCACATCGATTCCCGCAAGCGGTTCATCGAGGACGCGGCGCATCAACTGCGCACTCCCATGACGCTGCTCAGCACACAACTACACTACGCCGCCAGCTTGGCGACGACCCCCGAACTCAAGCGGATTCTCACCGCGCTGAGCGATAGCCGCCAGCAGATCACGCTGCTCGTCAATCAGTTGCTCAGCCTGTCGCAGGCCGAAAATTACCGTCCGGAATCCACACCGGCGCAACAACTGGATGTCAGCGACGTGGCGCGGGACGTGCTGGTCGAATTGGCCCCTCTTGCGGCCAGCCGGGATATCGACCTGGGAATTGGCACGATATTCGGGCCGACACCGCTGCGCGCCCCGCCCGCCCTCCTGCGAGCCTTGGTCTTCAACCTGGTCGACAATGCCATCCGCTATACCCCGGAAGGTGGACACGTGACACTGACCACCAGCCAGCCGTCCGCCGCCCCGGCCCGGCTCGAGGTTGTCGACACCGGGCCGGGAATCCCGCCGGAATTGCGCGCGCGCGTGTTCGAACGATTCAATCGCGGCAACGCCACCAATCAGGAAGGTACGGGTCTGGGGCTGGCGATCGTCGCCGAAGCCGCCAAAGCCTGTCAGGCCTCGGTGACGCTGGGCTCGGGTGTGAACGGAAAGGGGCTGCGTGTCGTCGTCGAGTTCCGCTCGCCCGAATCGGAGTGACAGCTTCGATCCCGCCCAAGTCCTTGCCCGCGACAAGGCCGACCCGCCGCGGCACGACGGCACGCGGCCAGCTCGCGATGAAGGCCCGTTGCTATAGCCAGTGGCCCAGCTTCGCGGCCTTGGTGTTGAGGTAGGCGTCGTTGTAGGGGTTGCGATTGACCACCAACGGAATGCGTTCCACCACGTCGACGCCGGCATCACGCAGCAATGCGATCTTGCGCGGGCTGTTGGTCATGAGCCGCAATTGCCGGATGCCCAGATGGGCCAGCATGGGCACACACAAATCGTAGCGGCGCAGATCGGCCGGAAACCCAAGTTGCTCATTGGCCTCGACCGTGTCCACACCTTGTTCCTGAAGCCGGTACGCCCGCATCTTGTTGAGCAGGCCTATGCCCCGCCCCTCCTGGCGCAGATACAGCAACACCCCGCGCCCGCCACCGGCGATATGCCGCAGCGCGGACTCCAGTTGCGCGCCACAATCACAGCGTTGGCTGAACAGAACGTCACCGGTCATACATTCGGAATGCACGCGCGCCAGCACGGGCTCGCCGTCATCGACCCGGCCCAGCGTCATGGCCAGATGTTCCTTGCCGGTTTCAGGCTCGACAAAGGCATGTAGTTCAAACGTGGCCCAGGGCGTGGGCAGTTTGCACGAGGTGATGTAATTCAAGGGGTTTCTCTTGGACTGGACGACAGAACGAACCACGCGCCCGACAGCCCGGCCACGGTCAACCGCGACAACAGGCAGGCGCGAGGTGACAAGAATAGCAGGTTTGGCCGCCGGCACCCGCCGCACGATCGGGACGGTGAAAACCACGGGCGAGACAATTGAATACCGGCCGGCCGGGCCAGGAGCGCCAGAATTCCTGCCGTATTCGCCGAACGGGGAGAAATCAGGCCAGCAGAATTTCGGACACCATGCCGGCCAACTCATCATAACCCGGCCGATCGACCGCATTCGCGTTGGTCACGAGCAAATCGATATGATCCGCGACGCAATAGCTCTCACGGCTGCGGCCACCGATTTTGCTGTAGTCGGCCAGGATCACCACCTGTTGTGCATTGTCGGCCATCGCCCGCGCGATCAGGGCTTCGTTGTGGTCGAAGCTGGTCGCGCCATACACCGCATCGACCGCCACGGGTGACAACAAGGCCATGTCCACATGGAAACGGCCGATCTCGGCGACGGTGGACGCGCCGGTGGTGGCCGCCAGACGCTGGCTGATATCCCCGCCCAGGAAATAGACACGATTATTGCGCAGCGAATCGGCGTTGGCCATGAGCGCCGCGGCGGCGTCGAACGAATTCGTGATCACCGTCAGGTGCGACAACAAAGCCAGTTCCCTGGCCAGCAACGTGGTCGTGCTGCCCGCGTCCAGAAACACCGTCAGATCGGGCCCCAGACGCTGCGCCAGCGCGCGGGCGACGCTTTGCTTGTGCGTCACCCGGATGCCGGTGCGCTGATCGATGGAGGGCTCGTCGACGATGCGGACGGCGCCACCGTGGACTCGCTTGAGCACGCCCTGTGCTTCAAGTTCGAGAAAATCGCGGCGCACTGTCTCACGCGACACACCCAGTTCGCTGACCACCTGGTCGGTGGTCACCCGATCGAGCCGGTCGAGCAGCGACTGGATTCTTTGATGCCGGGCCTCAAGCCACATCAGGTGGCCCCCCTCGCGGCGCGCGGCGTCAACCGCATGACCAACAGTTTCATGGCGATGAGCGCGACGGCCACGACAAGAATGATGATGGTGGAGAACGCCGCCGCCTGCGAGACGAAACCCGCCTCGTTCAGATGCATGACTGACACCGAGGCGACATTGAGTTCCGGCGTGACAAGAAAGATCACTGCCGACAACGTGACCATAGAGCGCATGAACAGGAAGAAAAACACCGACAGAACCGTGGGCGCTATAAAAGGCAGCACCGCATCGGTCAGCACCCGACGCACGCCGCCGCCCAGGCAACTGATGACCTCTTCCAGCGCCTGCGGCACCGCGCGCATACCTGTCATCATGGTCAGGAAACCCTGGGTGTGATAGTGATAGAAATTGCAAAGGGCGATGAGTATGGCAGTGCCGTAGAAAATGTACAACGGCGTGCTGGGATTGTTGAACGCGAAGATGTACGACAGGCCCATGACCAAGCCCGGCACGCCCACCGGCAGGACCGCCAGCAGGTAGATGGTCTTGGCCGGCGCGCCCGACACGTGCTTGGTGCCGAAAGCCAGGCAAAACAACAACGCCACACCGATCACAGCCGCCGCCACCGACACATACAGCGTGGTCCAGATCGGCTGGTAGCCACTGCTGATGTTGACGTTGAAATTCGCCAAGGTCAGACTCATGTTGTAGGGCCAGAGCTTGACAAAACTGGCGAACACCACCACCGCCACCACGGCGATAATGCAGAACATCACGAAATACGAGATGGCGGCGAACGAACCATCGCGCGCGGCCGACGGCCGTGGTTCGACCGGAATGCGGCTCTCTGACGCGCTGCCGAACTGCTTCTGCGAGGACACGCGTTCTATGTACACCGACACCAGTGATGGCAGCAGCAGAACGATTCCCACGACGGAACCCATGCCGAAATTCTGCTGGCCGGACACCTGGTTGAATATCTCGGTCGCCAGCACGCGGTAGTTGCCGGCGATGACAGCCGCGTTGCCGAAGTCGGTGATGGTGATGGTGAACACCACGAAGCCGGCACTGAGCAATCCGAACTTGCAGTTCGGCAAGGTGATATCGAAGAACTGGCGCCAGCCGGTCGCGCCCATGACCGAGGCCGCATCGTAATAGCGGGCATCGGAATTGCGCAAGGCCGCCTGGATGATCATCACCGCCTGCGGCAACGCATAAAAAACATCCGACAGCAACAACCCCGAATAACCATAAACATTGACGTTCCAACCCGTCCATTGATGCACCAACCCGTTGCGCCCGAGAATGAACAGCAGGCCCAGCCCCTGAACCAGGGAGGGCGCGAGCAATGGCAATAGCAGCGTGCCACGCAACGCCTGCTTGCCTTTCATGCGGGTGCGGTCCAGCGCGAACGCCAGGACAAACCCGACCACCACGCAGACCACGGTCGTGCTCAGGCTGACGACCAGGCTGTTCCACCCCGCGAGGAGCAAACCGGGCGTGGATGAAATGGCCTCGTAGTTGCCCAGGCCGATCGCCCCGTCCTTCAATGTGAAGCTTTCCCAGACAATGGTCAGCAACGGATAGACGAAAAACAGCACGAGCGCCAGCGTGGGGAAGAACACGCAGGTGGCGACCAGCCACTGCTCCGCGCTGCGCGGCACCAGCCGGCCCAGCCCGCGCGGGCTTGTTTTCAGGGTCATGGATGCGTTCATGAATGGCTTCCGCGGGAGAGTCGGTTCATGGATGGGCGCTCAGGTGTGCACCCAGCAACAATCCGCCGGATCGATGCTCAGGCTGACCGGGGCACCCGCGATGAGCGTGGCCTGCATCCTACCCTCCGCGGTGAAGCGTTGCCCGTCCCAGTCGACGCGCAGCCGACTGAGATTGCCCAGGAAGGTCACTGAATCGATGCGGGCCGGCCCGGAAGGGTTTGGCGTCAGGCCGATGTTCTCGGGCCGCACGCACAATTCGTAATCGGCATCCGGCCCCTCCGGACGATCCACCAGCAGCATGGGCGCATTGCGCCTCACCCAGGCGGTTCCCACCAGATTGCTGACTCCCACGAAATCCGCGACAAAGCGGGTGCTGGGCCGGAGGTACAAATCCTGCGGGGTGCCCACCTGCTCGATGCCGCCGTTGTTCATGCAGACGATCTTATCGGCCAGCATCAAAGCCTCTTCCTGGTCATGCGTGACCATGATCGTGGGAATGCGCAGGCGTCGCTGCACGTCGTGGATCTCCATGCGCATTTCGTTGCGTACACGCGCATCCAGCGCGGACAGCGGTTCGTCAAGCAGAATGAGCTTGGGATCGACCGCCAGCGCGCGCGCCAGCGCCACGCGCTGCTGCTGCCCGCCCGACAGTTGCCATGGAAACCGTTCCGCCAGATGCGGCATCTTGATCAAATCCAGCAGTTCGCCTGCGCGCCGGCGCACCGTGTCTTTTGATTCGCCGCGAATGCGCAATCCATAGCCGATGTTCTGCGCCACCGTCATGTTGGGAAACAACGAGTACGACTGAAAGACGATGCCAAAGCCGCGCTCACGCGCGGGCACGGCGCTGAGGTCACGACCGCCGAACATGAGCTGACCATCGCCCATGTCCAGCAGCCCCGCGATGATGCGCAGCAAAGTGGTCTTGCCGCAGCCACTGGGGCCGAGCAGGCAGACGAACTCGTGCTCGTCGACCGACAGGTTGATGTTGTCGAGCGCGATGAAATCATCAAACCGCTTCGATACGTTGGTGATTGTCAAGGCCATGAAGTCTGTCGCCCATCAGAGAACAGGATTGCGATTCGGCCCCGGTGGCCGTGCGGACGGCCACCGGACTGCCACGATACGGGCATCATTTGGCGGTGACTTTCTGCCATTCCTTGATGATGCCGTCGCGCGCCTTGGCCGAGGCCTTGAAGTCCATGGGGTACAGCACCTTGGACACATCGGGCGGCAATCCCGCCTTGACCGACATCTCTGACGGTGTCACGCCCGGGATGGTGATGATCTCCTTGTATTTCTTGTAGAGTTCGGCCGCGTGCGGCGACAGGGTCCAGGCCAGAAAGCGTTCGGCATCCTTCGGATCCTTCGCGGTCTTCATCAAACCCGAGGCCTCAAGCTCGTAGCCGACATACTTTTCAGGAATCACCATCTTGATGGGGTACCCGGACTCGATGGATTGCATGGCCGGGAACGCGAACGAGGCGCCCACCGCGTACTCGCCTGTGCGGGCCATCTTGCACGGCTTCGACCCGGAGCTGGTGTACTGCGCGACGTTCTTGTTCAGATCCCTGATGAGCTCCCAGCCCGCTTTGTCGCCGAGCCCTTGCAGCATGGCCGCGATCTGCAGATAGCCGGTGCCGGAGGCCGCCGGGTTGGGCATGACCAGCTCGCCCTTGTACACGGGATTGGTCAGATCCTTCCACGATGTTGGCATGGGCAGATGCTTGGCCTTCAAGCGATCGGTGTTGACGCACAGCGCGGCCATGTAGCCGGTGGCGGCGAACCATTTCTTGTCACTGCTTTTGTACATGGCCGGCAATTTCGCCGCAGCGGCCGGCTCGTAGGGCGTCAACATCGCCTGAATACGGGGGTCGAGCATGTTGGTGACGGCGAACCCCCAGACCACGTCGGCCTGCGGATTCCTGGCTTCGGCCAGCAGGCGGGCGCCAAGATCACCCGTGGATAGGCGCAACACGTGAAAATTGATGCCCGGCAAGTCTTTCTTGGCCACGGCCATGTAATCGGCGACTTCGTCGTCCTCGAGCGCGGTATAGATGGTGACGTCGCCAGCGGCAACCGCCGTTCTGGCGGCCACCGCCCCCAGCATGGCCAGCGAGGAAGCCAGGACCAGTTTTCTGGAAATGTTCATGTTGTCTCCTGATTTATGAATGAAATGCGGTGACTTCATCTCTTGTGACAGCTCACACCCAGACCCTCCGGCCGGTGGCGGACGCACGGTTGACGCAATATTTTTCAAGACGCCCCTCGATGCATGTTGTTATTTTGTGGAAATTTGCATATCTTTGCAAGTGTGATTAGACTAAATCTGGATCATCCCAGGCAAAAACATAGAAATGCGTTTGCGACTTATTGTTTTCATGATGATTTCAAGGAACCCAAGGTGATCAAGCCCGACAACGATATCGCCATGCCAAGCGACGCCATCCTGGATGAAATGCTCGGTTTCGCCGAAGACATCGCCACACAAGTCCGGGCCATCGCCCTGGACTGGTTCAGAAAACCTCTCACCATAGATACCAAGGCAGACGAAAGCCCCGTCACGATCGCCGACCGCTCGGTGGAACAAGCCATCCGCCAGGCCATCACCCAACGTTTCCCGGAACATGGCATCCTGGGCGAAGAATACGGCCTGAGTCATTCCGAGGCGGAGTTCGTCTGGTCGATCGACCCCATAGACGGCACGCGCAGCTTCATATCGGGCTATCCACTCTGGGGATCCCTGCTGGCGCTGCTCCATCGTGGCAAACCCGTATTGGGCGTCATCGATATCCCGTGCACGGGCGAGCGCTGGACCGGTTCGATTCACCGGGGCTGCCTGTTTTCCGGCCGCCCCTGTCGAACCCGCACGACCCGATCCCTGAACGAGGCCATCCTCTACACCACCACACCGGACATTTTCAACGGCCAGGAACTGCCGGCCTTCGAACGCCTCAGTCGCGCCGCGCACCTGCGCCGCTTCGGCGGCGATTGCTACAACTATGGGTTGCTGGCCTCGGGCCACATCGACCTGGTGCTCGAAGCGGGCCTGCAACCCTACGATTACCTGGCCATGGCGCCCATCATCGAACAGGCGGGCGGCATTGTCACCGACTGGTCGGGGAACGCCCTGACCATGCATTCCAGCGGACAGGTGCTGGCCTCCGCCAACAAGGC
>DASTNK010000132.1:0-5844 GCA_035720945.1 Burkholderiaceae bacterium | reverse complement strand
TGTTGCGTGGCCATGGCCATGCCGCAGGTGCAGATCGTGGCTTATTGCGGTGATCTGGGATATGGCACGGCGAATGGCGCCAACATGCTCTCGCTGATGCTGAGCATGGGCATCATCAGCCGGTTGGGGTCGGGCTGGCTGTCCGACCGCATCGGCGGGTTGCGCACCCTGTTGCTGGGCTCACTGTTGCAGGGGCTGGCATTGTGGCTGTATGTGTTCAACCATGGCCTGGTGTCGCTGTATGTGGTGTCCGCCTTGTTCGGATTATTCCAGGGTGGCATCGTGCCGTCCTACGCGGTGATCGTGCGCGAACACTTCCCGCCGGAAGTCGCTGGCGCGCGCGTGGGCACGGCGCTGATGGCCACGTTGGTGGGCATGGCGCTGGGCGGCTGGATGTCCGGCGCCATCTACGATCTGACCTATTCGTATCATGCCGCGTTCCTCAACGGCATCGCGTGGAACGCGCTCAATGCCGCGATCGTGATTTTCCTGTTGTATCGCAGTCGACCTGGGCGGTTGGTGCGGCAGGCGGTGTAGTGTCGCCTGCGGCGATCGCTCTCCCCACCACGAACCTCGACGTTTCCAGGAGTGCACATGGCCACACTCTCGCAAACCCCTCCCTCGGCGCCCGCGCTGTCGCCGGCCAGGGCGTACACCACGTTGTTCGTCAGCACGTTCGCTTTTCTCGTCTGCTTTGTCGTCTGGATGATGTTCGGGGTGCTGGGCATCCCCATCCGCCACGAACTGGGGCTGAACAGCACGGAATTCGGCCTGCTCACCGCCACCCCGGTGCTCACCGGCGCCATCATGCGGCTGCCGCTGGGGGCGTGGACCGACCGGTTTGGTGGTCGCAACATGATGACCGCCTTGCTGGTGGCGTGCGCGCCGCCCGTCTATCTGGTCAGTTACGCGACACAGTTGTGGCAGTTCCTGCTGATCGGCCTTTGTCTGGGGTGCGTGGGGGCATCGTTCGCCATCGGCACGCCGTATGTGGCGCGGTTCTTCTCCCAGGAAAAGCGCGGCTTCGTCATGGGTTTCTTCGGTGCGGGCGCGGTCGGGGCCGCGGTCAATCTGTTCATCACCCCCGGCCTGCAAGCCGCTTATGGATGGCGGATGGTGCCGCGCGTGTATGCCGTGGTGTTGCTCGTCACCGCCGTGGTTTTCTGGCTTCTGGCCGCGCGCGATCCCGGTAAGGGGCGGGCCGGCGCGCCAATGCGGGACGCGTTCAAGGTGCTGCGCGACCGTCGGGTCTGGCATCTGTGCCAATACTACTCGATCACGTTCGGCGGATTCACGGCCCTGTCGTTGTGGTTGCCACAGTACCTGACGTTGGAGTATGGCATGTCCGTCGCCATGGCCGCGGCATTGGCCGCGGGTTTCGCGTTGCCCGGGTCGATCCTGCGCGCCGTGGGTGGCGCCTTGTCCGATCGCTTCGGCGCCCATGCGGTGACGTGGTGGGGGCTATGGGTGGCGTGGGTCTGCCTGTTCATCCTGTCGTATCCGAAGACCGACCTGGTCATCCACACGGTTGACGGCCCGGTGACACTGCATCTGAGCATTTCTATGGTGGCGTTCGTCGTGCTGGCCTTCATCCTGGGCGCGGTGCTGGCGTTCGGCATGGCGTCCACGTTCAAGTATGTCGCCGACGATTTCCAGGAAAACATGGGATTGGTCACGGGGATCGTGGGGCTGGCTGGCGGGGTGGGCGGCTTCCTGCTGCCGATTCTTTTTGGCGTGCTGCTCGACACCTTCCGCATTCGCTCCAGCTGTTTCATGCTGCTGTATGGGATCGTGTGGGTGTCGTTGATTCTGATCTATCTGTCGAGCGTGCGGAAGGTGCGGCTGGTTTGACGGGTGGCGGGTTGTGGGTGGCGGTGACGCCGCTGGCCGAGCATGCAGACCCTTGATCACAGAGGCGGGGTGATCGAGAAATCCGCCGGTTTCACGTCGCCTACATGCGCCGGCCCCAGGTACTGCGAGGGATGCTTGAGGGCGGGGTCGAAAGGGTTGACTTGCCGGCTGATTCGGTCGGCTTCCTGGTGCAGGACATGCAGGATGTGCGGCAGGCGTTCGTCATTCAGGCGTTCACTGAGTGTGCCGATGCTGATCGCTCCCACCACATAGCCGTTTGGGTCAGTGATGGCTACGGATACCCCGCCCATACCCTGGATGGGGCCCTGCCCCTGGCTGACAGCGTGGTTCTGTGCGCGTGCGCGCTCGATCTGGGCGCGCAGGAATACTTCGTCGATATAGCCCAGATGCCGCAGCCTGGGCACATTGAACCGGATGATCTCTTCTTGCTCGCCGGGCGGTAGCAGGGCCAGGATCACGGTGCCCGCCTGACCGAGTCCCAGGGGAATACGGCCGCCTATGTCACTGGTGTATGAGCGGATGGGCAGCGGACCTTCGACGCGATCCATGCACAGGACATCGAAGCCGCTGCGCACCATGAGGAAGACCGTGTCATTCAGCACACCCGACAGGCGCAGCAGCGCCGGACGGCATAGCTCGCGAAACGACGAGTACCCACTGCCGGCCCTGGCCGCCAGGGCGTAGAACTCTATGCAAAGTCGGTAATTCTTCCCTCCCGCGGTTTGTTCGACCACGCGTTCCTGGACCAGGGATTTCAACAATCGATGCGCGGTGGGTTGCGCCAGGCCAGTGGCCTGGGCGACTTGTTTGAGGCGCAAACCGCCATCGGGAACCTCGGCCAGGGCGCGGATCACGGCGAAGCCGCGCTGCAGCGTGCCGGATGTCTCCGAAGATGTATCATCTTCTTGATTTTTCATTTTTATGTGTATTGATATTAATTATGATATTTTAATTTCATTCAATGAAAATTTAAATAATTAAATTCCAATAATAGTGAAAAAACGTTGACGGAGTGGATTTTGCTTCCTAGACTGGCCGACACATTGAAGAAGCACGTCGGCCAGTCGGCATGGCGTGCCGGGAGACCGGGACAAGCACGCGCCGCAAGGGACAAACATGTCATTCTTGACACTCACGGGAGTTTCAAAAAACTACGGGGCCCTTCGGGTCGTCTCCGATCTGAGCCTGAGCGTGGAGAAGGGGGAGTTCGTTTCGCTTCTGGGGCCTTCGGGTTGTGGCAAGACCACGACGCTGCAAATGATCGCCGGATTCGCCGACGTGACGCAGGGGACCATCTCACTCGATGGGGTGGACATCACCCATGCGAGGCCGAACACGCGCGGACTTGGCATCGTGTTCCAGACGTATGCGCTGTTCCCCCACATGACTGTCGGGCGCAATGTGGCGTTTGGATTGGCCACGCGCAAAGTGCCCAAAGCCGAACAGGCCGAACGCGTGGCCCAGGCATTGAGCCTGGTCAAACTCGACAAGTACGCCGACCGCTATCCGCGCGAGCTGTCCGGTGGCCAGCGCCAGCGCGTGGCCCTGGCCCGTGCTCTGGTCATCCGCCCGCCGGTGCTGCTTCTGGACGAACCGCTGTCCAATCTGGATGCCAAGCTGCGTGAGGAAATGCAGTACGAACTGCGTCGCATCCAACGCACGGTTGGCACCACCACCATCATGGTCACGCATGATCAATCCGAAGCCATGTCCACCAGCGATCGCGTGGTGGTCATGCAGGAAGGGCGGGCGGTGCAGGTTGATGAGCCCTACCGTATTTATGAGCATCCCCGCACCAGCTTCATCTCGACGTTCGTGGGAAAGACCAACCTGGTCGATGGCGAGGTCGCCACTATTGATGGGCGCCAAGTCGTCCGATGCGGGCCGCTCACCCTCGATGCGATCGATCTCCCATCCGCCGGATCGCGCGTGCGGGTTTCCCTGCGTCCGGAGAAATTGTTCCTGACAGACCAGGTGGGGCGGCTGTCGGGATGTGTGGTGCGTTCACGCTATTTCCTCGGGAGCCAGTGGCTGTACGAGCTGGATTCGGTGCTCGGACCCTTGGTGGTGGTGACGCCCAATGACGGCAAGCGTGTCTACGACGCGAATGCCAACGTCAACGTTGATTGGGTATCGGATGCCGTGCGTACCCTTCCTGGCGAGCACTGAAGCCATGGCAACGACAAGGCGGGGCATCGGTGCGTGGTGGGGGACGATGCCATTGGGTGTGCTGTTCACGCTTCTGGTGCTGATTCCGCTGGTGTTGACGCTGGTTCTGTCGTTCCATCAGTTCGACTACCAGAAGGGCATACTGCCCGGCTACACGACGGGCCAATACCTGACTGTCGTGACCGACAGCTACTTCCTGAAGATTTTCTGGCGCACGCTGTGGATCTCATTGGTGACCACGGCGCTCTGTGTGGTCATTGGCGGGCCCGAGGCGTATATCCTCAGTCGCATGGGACGGCCGTGGCGCTCTATTTTCCTGCTGCTGGTGCTGTCGCCATTGCTGGTGTCCCTGGTGGTGCGCGCTTTCGGCTGGACGATTCTGCTCAACCCGGCGGGCATCGTCGGCCAGATCGCCACCCGGCTGGGGTTCGGCCCGATCATGTACACCCCGACAGCGGTCATCATCGCCCTGGTGCATGTGATGCTGCCGTTCATGGTCATTCCTGTGTGGACCTCGCTGCAGAAAGCCGATCCAACCGTGGAGCAGGCCGCCTACTCGCTCAACGCCACACGATCGCAGACGTTCTGGCATGTCGTCGCGCCGCAGGCGCTGCCTGGGTTGCTGTCCGGGAGCCTGATCGTGTTCGGCCTGACCGCCAGCTCGTTCGCCATCCCGGCGCTGTTGGGAGGCCGGCGCCTCAAGCTTGCGGCATCGGTTGTCTATGACCAGTTCCTTGTCCAATTGAACTGGCCATTGGGGGCGGCTATCGCCATTCTTTTGCTGATCGCGAACGTACTGATCATGATGTCGTACGGGCGCATCGTGGAGCGCTTTTACAAGCGCAGCCTGGGGTAGAAGGCCATGATGAAGAACGGCCCGCTGGCCCTGGTTTTCCACTCCCTGGTGGTGATCTTCATTTTGGCGCCGCTGGTGATCGTGTGCTGGGTGGCGTTCACGCCGGCCCCCACATTGACGCTGCCGTTCACCGAATTCTCGCTTCGGTGGTTCCGCGCCATTTTCGATCACAGTGATTTTGTGCAGGCCTTCAAGATCAGCCTGTGGCTGGCGTTTTTTTCGGCCACCCTGGCGGTGTGCCTGGGCGCACCGGCCGCGCTGGCCATCGCGCGCCACCAATTCCGTGGAAGGGATTTCCTCAACGGCCTGTTTCTTTCGCCGCTGATGATTCCCCATCTGGTGCTGGGCATCTCCATGCTGCGCTTCTTCGCCTTGTTGAATCAGGCGGGGTCGTTCTATTGGCTGGTGCTGGGCCATGTCGTGGTGATCACCCCCTATGTGATGCGCCTGGTGCTGGGGGCATTGGTCGGATTCGATCGCAGCATCGAGCACGCCGCCGAGTCGCTGGGTGCGAGCCGTGCCGAGGTGTTCTTCAAGATCACACTGCCGTTGATCCTGCCTGGCCTGGCGGGTGGCTGGCTGCTGGCCTTCATCAACAGTTTCGATGAACTGAACATGTCGATATTCATTACTTCGCCCTCCACGGTGACGCTGCCGGTGCGCATGTACATGTATGCCACCGAATCGATCGATCCCATGATGGCGGCGGTCTCGGCGGTGGTGATCGGATTGACGGCCGTGGCCATGTTCGTTCTCGACCGCGTGTATGGGCTGGACAAAGTTCTGGTGGGGCGTCATTAGGGCGGGTGGCGCCTTGAGCGCATGGCATGGAAACAAGTAAAGAGAAGCGAATGGGCAGTGAATCCAAGGCGTTGCTATGGCGCGTGGCTGAATGCGATCGACCGCGTTGCGACTATTTTCTCGATGGTGAGGCGCACAGCGCGCTG
>DASTNK010000131.1:0-7694 GCA_035720945.1 Burkholderiaceae bacterium | reverse complement strand
GGCAAGGCTTTCATCGTGGGCCACATCACGGTCAAGGATGCGGAGAAGTGGGCTGAGTATTGTCGCCGAGTGCCCGGCACCGTGGCGCCGTGGGGCGGCGAGGTGCTGGTGCGCGGCACCCGCACCTCGGTGCTCGCGGGTGAGCACGACTACACCGACACGGTCGTCATTCGCTTTCCCGATATGAGGTCCGTCAACGCCTGGCATGATTCACCGGCTTACCAGGAACTGGCGAAGCTGCGCCGGCAGGCCGCCGACGTCGTGATCATCAGCTACGAAGGGTAGGGAAACGAGGCGGGGTATTCCATGGTGGCGCGGGCTGAGGGGAGTTGAGCACCGTCGCGGTGACCGTCTCAATCCCCGTCTTTGTCTTCCTGTTTTTCCAGCGCTTCCTGCAGTTCGAACCACCGGCCTTCGAAGTCTTCGACGGTCTTGACCTTCTCCCCATGCTCGGCCAATACGCGCAAGCGTTCGTCGCGTCGCGCATCGGAATAGAGATCCGGATCCGCGATCAGCGTATCGAGTTCAGAGAGCCGCTGACGCAGGCCTTCCAACTGGTGTTCGATCACTTTGATCTTGTCAGTCAGCGGCTTGCGCTGTTGGGCCAGGCGTTGGCGTGCCTGCGCCCGCTGCCGTCTGTCGGCCTTGCGATCGCCCCCACCCTCCGTGTTCGTGGCTTGTGTGACTTGCCGTGCCTGCGCGCGCGCGTCGGCGTTCCGCTGCGAGAGCCAGTCACGGTAATCATCCAGATCGCCGTCGAACTCTTGAACCCGGCCATCGGCCACGATCCAGAAATCGTCAACGGTGGTGCGCAGCAGGTGACGGTCGTGCGACACGAGCAGCACCGACCCCTCGAATTCGGCCAAGGCTTCCGCCAGGGCTTCACGCGTATCCACGTCCAGGTGGTTGCTGGGTTCGTCCAGCAGCAGCATGTTTGGCTTCTGCCAGACGATGAGGGACAGAGCCAGGCGCGCCTTCTCGCCGCCTGACATGGGCGCCACCAAGCCGGTGACCGCGTCGCCGCCGAAACCGAACCCGCCCAGATAGTTTCTCAGTTCCTGTTCGCGTGTATCGGGGGCGAGCCGAGTCAGATGCGCAAGCGGCGTGCCACCGGGATCCAGTACATCGAGTTGATGCTGGGCGAAGTAGCCGATCTTCAAACCTTTCGATGCCGTGCGTGTTCCCGCCAACGCGCTCTGTTCGCCCGCCAGCGTCTTGATGAGCGTGCTTTTCCCCGCGCCATTGACGCCCAGCACGCCGGTGCGCGCGCCGCCGCGGACCATCAGCGTGATGTCGCGCAGGATGATCTTGTCTGTATGGTCCGGGGCTTGGTAGCCGGCCGCGATGCCCTCCAGCGTCAACAGCGGATCGGGCATGCTCTCGGGGGCCGGCAGATGGATATCCACACCCGCCTCGGCGCGCAATGGGGTCAGAACCTGCATGCGCGCCAACGCTTTCACACGGCTTTGTGCCTGCTTGGCTTTCGTGGCCTTGGCCTTGAACCGATCGATGAAGTGTTGCAGGCGTGCCGCGTCGCGTGTCTGTTTTTCCCACGCGATCTGACTCTGTCGGGTGCGTTCGGCGCGTTGGGTCAGGAAATCCTGGTAGCCGCCACGGTAGCGCACGATGCTTGCGTGATCGAAGTGCAGGATGACCTTGGCCACCGCGTCCAGGAATTCTGTGTCGTGCGAAATCACCAATACCGTGCCCGTGTAGGCGGCCAGCCAGCGCTCCAGCCAGATCATGGCGTCCAGATCCAGGTGGTTGGTGGGTTCATCGAGCAGCAGCAGTTCCGAGGGCGCCATCAGGGCGCGGGCCAGGGCCAACCGCATGCGCCACCCGCCCGAGAAGGTGCGCACCGGCTCCATCCATTGGTCAGGGGTGAAGCCCAGACCTGCCAACAACTGTTCGGCGCGCGACGCGGCGCTCCAGGCGCCGGCTTCGACCAGTTCGGCTTCGAGTTCCGCGATGCGGCTACCCTGGCTGTCGGGGGTATGGGCGCGTTCGGTTTGAAGCGCGCGCAGGTGTGTGTCACCGTCTATCACGAACTCGCGCGCGGGGCGATCCAGCGCGGGGATCTGCTGATCGACGCCGGCGATGCGCCAGCCGATTGGAATCGACAGCATGCCCGCATCCGGGTCGAGCCCGCCCTGCATCAGGGCAAACAGGCTGGATTTGCCGGCGCCGTTCTTCCCCACGATACCAACCCGTTCGCCAGGGTTGATGACAAACCCCGCGTCTTCGAGCAGGACCTTGGTGCCGCGACGCAGAGTGAGGTTTGTGGCGCGTATCACGAGACCAATTGTTCCCGCGTCAGCAGCAGGATCTGGTCTTCAGTGTTTTCCGTGCTGATCCACACGGGATCGAGCTCTGGGAACGCCGCGACGAAATGATCATATTCGTTGCCGATTTCCAGCATCAGCAGGCCTTCGGGCGCCATGAACCCCGGGGCTTCGCGCAGGATGCGGCGCACGAGATCCATGCCGTCGTCCCCGCCAGCCAGCGCCATGGTGGGCTCGTGACGGTATTCGGCCGGCAACTGTGCCATGGAGCGCGTGTTGACGTAAGGCGGATTACAGAGGATCAGCTTGTACTCGCAATGCGGCAATTGGTCGAAGATGTCGCTGCGGTAAGTGGTCACACGGCCGTCCAGACCGAATTGCTCGATGTTCGTGTCGGCGATCGCCAGTGCATTTTCCGAAATGTCGACCGCGTCGATCTGTGCATTCTCGAATGCCAGTGCGGCCAGGATGGCCAGGCAGCCGGATCCGGTGCACAGATCGAGCGCGTAATCGACGTCGTCGGGTTGGGTGACCCAAGGCGCCAGGCCCTGCACCAGGCATTCGGCGATGGGTGAGCGCGGAATGATGACGCTTGGGTCAACGGTGAACCGGTACCCCTGCAGCCAAGCCTCGCCGGTCAGGTAGGCCGCTGGTAGGCGCTCCGCGAGTCGGCGTTCGACCAGCGCCAGGAACCGTTCGCGTTCCTCGGGCAGCACGCGCGCGTCGAGGAAAGGGTCCAGCGTGTCCAGCGGCAGATGCAGCGTGTGCAGCAGCAGGTACACCGCCTCGTCCCAGGCATTGTCATTGCCATGGCCGAACGACAGTTTGGCCGCGTTGAAACGGGACACCGTGTAGCGCAGCAGATCCCGCAGTGTCAGCAATGTTTCGCAGGTGTCAGGCATGCGCGTCCTCGTTCAGTAGGAGTAGTTCCAGCGTGCGCCGGTAGATGTTCTTCAGCGGATCCAGCGACGCCAAGGGAATGTTCTCGTCGATTTGATGGATGGTGGCGTTCTCGGGTCCGAGCTCCACAACCTGCGGGCAGATCCTGGCGATGAACCGCCCATCGGAAGTGCCGCCGGTGGTCGACAGTTCGGTGGCCACCCCGGTTTCGGCCTGGATGGCCTGTGTCACCGCTCGGCTCAGTGCGCCACGCGGGGTCAGGAACGGTTCACCGCCCAGCGTCCAGGCCAGGTCGAAGTCCAGGCGATGCTTGTGCAGCACGCCCTCGACGCGTTCCTGTAGCGATTCGGGGCTGCTGGACGTGGAGAAGCGGAAATTGAAGTCCACCACCGCCTGGCCCGGTATCACATTGGTCGCGCCGGTTCCGGCGTGCAGATTCGACACCTGGAAGGTCGTGGCCGGGAAATAATCGCTGCCGCTATCCCATTGAGTCTGCGTCAGTTCGGCCAGGGCGGGGGCGAGCTCATGGATGGGATTGCGCGCCAGATGCGGGTAGGCGACGTGGCCTTGCAAACCCTTGACGATCAGCCGCCCCGACAGTGAACCGCGGCGCCCGTTCTTGATGGTGTCGCCCAGCGTGTTCACCGAGGTGGGTTCGCCCACGACGCAGTAGTCGAGGTGTTCGCCGCGTTGGACCAGAACGTCGCAGACTTTGGCCGTGCCGTGCGTGGCGGGACCCTCTTCATCGGAGGTCAGAAGCAGCGCGATGGAGCCGTTGTGGTCCGGATGGGCGGCGACGAATTCTTCGGCGGCCACGACGAAGGCGGCGATCGAGCTTTTCATGTCGGCGGCGCCACGCCCGTAGAGCCGCCCGTCGCGTTCCACGGGAACGAACGGATCCCCGTGCCATTTTTCCAGCGGACCAGTGGGCACGACGTCGGTGTGTCCGGCGAAGACGAACAACGGTGCTTCCGTGCCGCGCCGCGCCCATAGATTGACGACCTCGCCGAAAGCCAGGGTCTCGCAGGCGAATCCCAACGGGCGCAGACGGTCGGCGAGCAGAGCCTGGCACCCTTCGTCAGCAGGTGTGACCGATGGGCGTGCGATGAGGCGCTTGGCCAGGTCAAGTACGGCGGAGTCGGACATCAGGTCCTCAGCAAGTCGTTGACGCTGGTCTTGGCGCGCGTCTGGGCATCGACCCGCTTGACGATGACTGCGCAGGCCAGGCTGTGGGAACCATCGGCGGCGGGCAGCGACCCGGGCACGACAACCGACCCGGAAGGGATGCGGCCATAGGTGATCGATCCGGTGGCGCGATCGTAGATCTTGGTGCTTTGCGAAATGAACACACCCATGGCCAGCACCGAGTTTTCTTCCACGATGACGCCTTCGACCACTTCAGAGCGGGCGCCGATGAAGCAGTTGTCTTCGATGATGGTGGGGTTGGCCTGCAGCGGTTCCAGCACACCGCCAATACCCACGCCACCCGACAGGTGCACGTTCTTGCCGATCTGGGCGCAAGACCCCACGGTGGCCCAGGTGTCGACCATGGTGCCTTCATCGACATAGGCACCCACGTTCACGTACGACGGCATGAGCACGACATTGCGTGCGATGAAGGCGCCGCGACGGGCCGTGGCCGGCGGCACCACGCGAAAGCCGCCGGCGGCGAACTTGGCGTCGTCATAATCAGCGAATTTCACTGGCACCTTGTCGTAGTATTGCAGTGGCGCCTGGCCCATGACGCCATTGTTTTCCAGACGGAAAGACAGCAGCACGGCTTTCTTGATCCACTGGTGCACCACCCAGCCGGCATCGATTTTCTCAGCCACGCGCAGGCGCCCGGTGTCCAGCCCTTCGAGCGTGGTGAGCACCGCCTCGCGAACGGTGGCGTGTTCGGGGCCCGGCGTGATTTGGGCACGATTTTCCCAGGCTTGTTCTATGGTTATTTGCAGATCTGATGTCATGGGCTTGAAGAAGTAGTGAATCGTCTTGGAAAGTGAGGCGGACGGGGGCGTATCGCCTCTAGGGATGACCTTGTGGTCGGTCAGCGGATGAAAGCCGCGATCCTCCCCGCCGCCTCGATGCATTCATCGATGTTCGCCACCAGGGCGATGCGCACGCGTCCGACGCCAGGGTTCACGCCGTGCGCCTCGCGCGCCAAGTAGCTTCCTGGCAGAACGGTGACCGCGGTGGCGCCGTACAGGTCGCGTGCGAAATCCGTGTCTGAACCCCGGGTACCCGCCCATAAGTAAAAAGAAGCTTGTGGCCATTCCACATTCAGGACGGGGGCCAGCAAGGGTACCACCGCCTCGAATTTTTCGCGATAGCGCTGCCGGTTTTCCAGAACATGATGCTCATCGTTCCAGGCCGCCACGCTCGCTTGCGCCACCACCGCGCTCATGGCGCTGCCATGATAGGTGCGATAGCGCAAGCATTGGGCGATGAGCGCCGCGTCACCCGCGATGAAACCCGAGCGCAGACCCGGGGCGTTGGAGCGCTTCGACAGGCTTGAGAAACACAACAGGTTGTGGAAGTCGCCACGGCCCAGTTGATGCGCCGCCTGCATTCCGCCCAGGGGTTTCTGGTTTTCGTCGAAGTAGATTTCTGAATAGCACTCGTCCGACGCGATCACAAACCCGTACTGATCGGACAGCGCGAACAGCGTCTTCCACTCGTCCAGGCCCATGACGTTGCCGGCGGGATTGCCGGGCGAGCAGACAAACACCAGTTGCGTCTTGTTCCAGACATCGGCGGGCACGCTGTTCCAGTCGCAACCGAATGCCAAATCGGCGCGCGCGTTGACGAACCACGGGCGGGCGCCGGCAAGCAGGGCTGCGCCTTCGTAGATCTGGTAGAACGGATTCGGGCACACCACATAGGCATCGGCGGTTGGGTCGATGACAGCCTGCGCGCAGGCGAACAGCGCTTCGCGCGAACCCAGCGCCGGCAACACGTGGGTGTCGGGGTCGGGGCGGGGAATGCCGTAGCGACGCTCGATCCAGTTGGCGATGGCGCCACGCAGGGTCGCGTCGCCTTTCGTGGGCGGGTATTTGGCGAGACCGTCCATGGCGCCGCGCATGGCACGCACCAGCACATCGGGTGTCTTATGCTTGGGTTCGCCGATGGACAGGTTGATGGGGTCAAGTCGCGTGGGCGGTGTGTTGGCGCCGGCCAACAACAGTCGCAGTCGTTCGAAAGGATAGGGGTGCAACGCGCCAAGTCTGGGGTTCATGGGTGTCCGATGACAGAAGCCGGTGTCCAACGGGCGATTTTAGCAAGAGCGGGGGAGGCCCGTATTTCCCGGGGCCTGCCGACCGGAGATGGTTGGAGAGTCCCGGGAAATTGCGTGCGCTGCCCAATAAAGCTAAACTTATCAGCTTGCCTTTTGCGAACGTGGCGGAATTGGTAGACGCACCAGATTTAGGTTCTGGCGCCGAAAGGTGTGAGAGTTCGAGTCTCTCCGTTCGCACCACTTGATGCCTTGATTCACAATAAAAAACATGGGCTATCAATAAAAACATGGGCTATCAATGGGTGGAGCCAATGGGTTGGGGCCGGGGTTGCCACAAATGGGTGGTGCATAAACCCTCTGGTTCTCGGCGGCAAAACCAAATAAAAAAGGCAACTAAGCCGTGGCTTAGTTGCCTTTTTTGCCGGTTTGGAAGGCCGGTGCCCGGGCCAGGCTATTCGCCCAGATACGCCGCCCGCACGCGCGGGTCGTTCAGCATTTCCTCGGCGTCGCCCGTCATGGTGATGATGCCGGAGTCCATCACGTAGCCGCGGTTGGCGGCTTGCAGGGCCAGGCGGGCGTTCTGTTCGACCAGCAGTACGGTGATGCCCTTCTGGGAGATGTCGCGCACGACCTCGAAGATCTTGTCGACCAGGATGGGAGACAGACCCATTGACGGTTCGTCGAGCAGCAGCAGCTTGGGCTGGCTCAGCACCGCGCGCGACATGGCCAGCATCTGCTGTTCGCCGCCCGAAAGCGTGCCGGCCAGTTGGGTGGCGCGTTCCTTCAATCGCGGGAAGAAGGTGAACATGCGCTCGATGTCTGCCTCGATGCCGGCTTTGTCGTTGCGCTTGTAGGCCCCCATCATCATGTTTTCGTAAATGGACATGCGCGCAAAAATGCCACGGCCTTCCGGCACCATGACCAGGCCCCGGTTCAGCAACTCGTGCGTGGGCACGCCCTTGATCGACTGACCCATGTACTGGATGTCGCCCTGGTCATAGGATTTCAGGCCGGTGATGGCACGCATGGTGGTGCTCTTGCCGGCGCCGTTGGCGCCGATCAGTGTCACCAATTCACCCGTATTCACTTCGAAGTCCACACCTTTGACGGCGTGTATGCCGCCATAGTTGACCTGCAGCCCCGTGATTTTGAGTAGCGTTTCGGACATGGCTTAGTGACCTCCCGTGCCCAGATAGGCTTCGATGACTTTCGGATTCTTCCGGACATCCGCGGGTAGTCCTTCAGCGATGATTTTGCCGTAATCCAGCACGGTCATG
>DASTNK010000130.1:0-10107 GCA_035720945.1 Burkholderiaceae bacterium | reverse complement strand
GGGAAGTGTTCATGCTCGTACTGCTCGATCAGCAGGGCCAGCACGTCCAGTTGGTCGGCAGCGTGCGATTTGTCAGCGGCTCTCCAGCCTTCCGCGGCAAGCCTCAATCGCCGAGTTCATCGCCTGCGCCGTGGCCTGGCGGACAGGAAAGGCGGAGATGCGCCGGGGAAAATCCGACGCCTGCTCCAATTGCCGCTCAATGATCCGTTCCGCGACTTTCAGTTGCACACCGCCTTCTACTGCCAAGCGCAGCAGATGTGGGCGCCCAACCATGGCCCCCTCCCCGCAAACATCCATGTGGTGCTGCCCCATGGGCCCTTCACTGAAGGTCAGGTCGAAAGCCGGCGCGAGGCGCCAGCGCCGGTCACGACCGAGACACCACGCAAAATTTTTCGGATGGTCATCTCGATTATGGAAGAGCACGTTGAAAACGGCGCGCGCATAGGCCTTCTCGACCTCGCGCTCATCATGGGTCATCAGACGGGTGGCGCGCAGGAAAGCGGTGTAGTCGGTGGCGCCGGGCAGACGGAAGTCCACCTGCAGCAGGCCGGCCAGGCTATGCAACGGAACGCGCAAGCCCTGACCCCGATCGAAGCGCGCCACGCCAAACGCTGCCAGACTGGGCGACAGGTCGAACCAATGACTGTCCGGCATTTCCAGTCCACAATCGCGAGCCAATTCGGCATAGAGCTGCTCGATGGCGCAGACTTCCTTGTGTTCACCCTGAGCGGGAAACTTCACCAGCCACGACTCACCGGGCGCGTCCGACCGGGTGCTGACCCGTCCTGTGGTCGAGTCAAATCGCACCACAGCCTTGGGACGGGCACCTTGTGGTGACCCACCCGCCAGCGCAAGCTCACGCAAGGCGGCGCGGGCCTCACCGGCCAACGCGTGGGTGCTTTCCTCGGCCAGCACAAGCAGATCCCAGTCCGGTTCCTGGACATCGGTATCATGGGACGGGACAAAACGCAGGGCACCCATGGCACGATCGCCGATGAAGGCCAGACGGTCCAGTGGGCCGGGATGCCGCACACCCTGTTGACGAAACAGGCGATCCATCAGCAGCAAACCCCAGCCGTCTGGCAGACTGTCGGCGACCAAACCAGGCAGCCGTTGCAAGTGGGCCGGAAAGCCGCCGTAAGCCTGTGCGCGCAGCTTGAGATGCAGGGGCGACAGCTCCAACCCCTGCGCCAGTGCCTCGGGGGAATACTCGAACAGCAATGCCTGACCATCGTCAGCCATGCGCCCCAGCGGCCAATCCTCACCCCAGCCGCAGTAATGCACGGTCAACTGCTTCATGGCGATTTCCTGCGCGGGGCACGTTGGCGCTGGCTGACGTCCTCTGCCTGTTCCATCTGGGCGATGGATTGGCGTTTGAGGACGAAGAGATCGTCCAACTCGTGCGCCAGACCCAAGGCCTGAACCACCCTGACCAGGGTTTCCAGGGAACACTGCCCATCGCGTTCAAGCTTGCGCAACGCACCGAGGGACAAACCAGCCATCTGCGCGAGATCGCGTTGCGGCAGCGCCTGAGCGAGACGCTGGGCCCGCAAGCGGGCGCCTAGCGTGTGCAGGATTTCTGTCGGAACGGAAAGTGAAAAGACCATAAAAATGTCTTTTACATGTTTTTAATTACGATTAGAGCCATTGTAATAGTTTTTATAAAAAAGATCGCCGGCTACTGCGACGACGCAGCAATTGCCTGTAGTCGGGCCCACCTACAGGGCGAGGCATGGCTACCTGAGATCTTTACCTGAAAAAGGGGCAATGGAGGCGAAAATTACCTCATTTAATCGTTGGATTACCCTGTTTCTGGAAATCCGCCATATCACCGCCAGCCGGAGCAGCGTGCGGTGCTGGACGAAGCACATCGGCTGGCCGGGTCGGGCTCGCTGATCCCGGCGTACAAGACCTACATCCAGCAGCGGCATGTTTACGACGGCCAGTGCAAGGCGGCGAGGTTGACGGCTTTGCCCGTGCGCTCCAGCAGGCGGATTTCGATGTGGATGTTCAGCACATTGCGCGACCAGCCATGTTCGATGGCCGCGCGGGCATAAGCCAGGCGCTCCGTTGGCACTTTCAGGCGATCCAGCAATACCAGGTTGTGCCCCCAGGGCAATTGTGCAGCAGCCTGCTGCACAATTTCGGCGTCCGGCCAGGCCTCGGCAAACGCCCGCATGTACTTGACGTTGCGCGGCGAAAAACCCTTCATCTCCGGGAACCCATTGATTTCAAATGGGCCTACCCGCCCACCAAGTGCTACTGAGCGCCACCGAGATCCAGCAAAATTCGTCAGACGTTGAACAAGAAATTCATCACGTCCCCATCCTTCACCACGTACTCCTTTCCCTCTGCCCGCATCTTCCCGGCTTCTTTCGCGCCCTGCTCGCCCTTGCAGGCAATGTAGTCGTCGTAGCCTATGGTCTGGGCGCGGATGAAGCCGCGTTCGAAGTCCGTGTGGATGACGCCGGCGGCCTTGGGAGCGGTGTCGCCGATGTGCATGGTCCAGGCGCGCACTTCCTTAGGGCCAGCAGTGAAGTAGGTGTGCAGCCCCAGCAGCCGATAGCCCGCGCGGATGACGCGGTTGAGGCCAGGTTCATCCATGCCCATGTCGGCCAGGAACTCGTGCTTGTCCGCGTCGTCCAGGTCGGCGATCTCGGCTTCTACGGCAGCGCACACCGCCACGACGGGCGCGTTTTCAGTCTTGGCGTAATCCTGCACGGCTTGCAGTTTGGGGTTGTCGTGGAAACCATCGTCCTTGACGTTGGCCACATACAAGGTGGGCTTGGCCGTGATGAAGCAGTACTGCCGAATCATGGCCAGCGAGTCCTCGTCCAGGCCCAGCGACCGGATGGCGCGCGCTTCGTTCAACGCGGCCACGATCTTCTCGAGCAAGGCCACCAGCTTGGCGGCTTCCTTGTCGCCCGATCGCGAAAGCTTCAGGTTCTTCTGCAGGGCTTTGTCAGCCGTGGCGAGGTCGGCCAGCGCCAGTTCGGTGTTGATGACCCCGATGTCTGAAATGGGGTCCACCTTGCCGGCGACGTGCACCACGTTGTCGTCGTCGAAGCAGCGCACCACATGCACAATGGCGTCGGTTTCGCGGATGTTGGCCAGGAACTGGTTGCCCAGGCCCTCGCCCTTGGAGGCGCCAGCCACCAGGCCGGCGATGTCGACGAACTCGACCACGGCGGGCACGATGCGCTCGGGTTTGACGATGCCGGCCAGCGCGGCCAGCCGCTCATCCGGCACTTCGACCACGCCCACGTTGGGTTCGATGGTGCAGAACGGGTAGTTTTCCGCCGCGATGCCGGCCTTGGTCAGGGCATTGAAGAGCGTTGATTTTCCGACGTTGGGCAGGCCAACGATGCCGCATTGCAAGGCCATTGTTCTGAGTTCCTGGAGAAAAAAGTGATTGTAACCCGGGCCCTTGTACGGGCAGCCGCAATGAAGCGACCATCGAGTACCGTTGGCGGGTTCGCCATGGGCCCCGCCACATCCGGCCTCAAGTCATCAGATGCGGCGCCAGATGCAGCACCAGCCAGACCATGCCAAGCGGTCCCGCGTTGAAGATGCCGTGCAACAGCATGGACGCCCCCACGCCCCGACGCATGCGCTGCCATCCCAGCACCACGCCGGTCAGCCACTGCGGCAGCACCAGAAACGGCATCACCCAAAGGGGGGTGCTGTCATACGAAAAATTGGCCAGATGCGCGCCGGCGAACAGCAGGCACGAGACGTGGAACACCCACGGAAACGCGCGCTGATACCGTCTGCGCCAGCGCCATGGCAGGGGTCGCCGCGCGACCCGCCAGCCCAGCGCCACCGGGATCCAGCACACGGCTAGCACCACCACCAGCAACACCACGGAATACCAGCGCAAACCCAGCAACATGGCGACCAGCGCGGCCGGCACCAGCCACAACGCCTGGGCAATGTGGCGCAGGCCATAGCGAAATACCAGCTCCTCCACGACGGGCGCCCACAACAACGCCGCCACCCAGGGGATGTTCCAAAGATTCAGACGGCTCTGGGCGCCTCCCGCCATGGCGGCGGCAAGTGAAAGCGGGCCCAGGAAAAACAGGTTGACGATCCAAAGCACGACGGCCCAGCGCAGCAAGCTGCCCGGACGCAGGCTGGGAAACCAGTCCTCCACCCACCCATGCATGGCTACGCGCCCGGGCAAGCGCGGACCGAAGCTCGGCCGTGCCACGAATCGCAGAAAATCCCGCAGCTCAGCGCGAAAGCCCAGCGATCGAACTGCATCAGTCATGCTTCGTCACTCACGATTGCCCTCGTGCAACTGGTTGACCGCCTGCGAAAACTCCCCGCGCAGCAGCGCAGGCAGAACGGCCCGGCAACGGTCGATGACCGATTCGATCTTGTGCAGTTCATCGCGCTTCGGGGGGTTCAGCACGAACCCGGCCACTTGCTGGGTCAGCCCCAGTGTGCGCGGATGCCCGATCCCCACGCGCAGGCGCCAGAAGTCCGGGCTCGCGAGAACGCGCTGGATGTCGCGCAAGCCGTTGTGCCCGGCATGCCCGCCTCCTTGCTTGAGCTTGACCTGGCCGGGCAGAAGGTCGAGTTCATCATGCAGCACCAGCACCTGCTCGGGCGCGAGCTTGTAGAAATGCGCCAGGGTGCCGACAGCCAGGCCCGAGCGGTTCATGAACGTGGAGGGCTTGGCCAACACGATGGCCGCACCCTCGAACCGTCCTTTGGCGACCCAGGCGGAGAACGCTTTTTCCAACGTGAACACGCCTGACAAATCATCGGCGAAATGGTCGGCCAACCAGAATCCGGCGTTGTGCCGCGTCGTTTCGTACTCGGGCCCGGGATTGCCCAGGCCGATGATCAAGCGTATGGGTTCAGACATGATGGAGAGACAACCAAAAAACCAGCGCGTTCCGCGCGCAACCGCGATATCGACGACAGAGTGTACGCCACGCGGCCGTTGCCAAAAAACAGGCCCCGGCCAGGATAAGCCCGGCCGGGGCCTTGTTCCGCCGTTCCCACCCTACCCGGCACGCCAGGCAGATTGGGTGAGGCGTGGCGCATGTTGCCGCGCCGTCGCGGATTATTCCGCCGGGGCGGCAGGCGTTTCGCCAGCGGGCGCCGCAGGCGTTTCCTCTTCTTCCGCCTTGCCAGCCTTGACCAAGGCGGCGGCCAGCACCGGGTTGGCGTCGCCACCGTGCGCGGCGTAGGTCACGCCAATGGGCAATGTGACGTCGGACAGGTGCAGCGTGGCGCCAGCCAGGATCTGCGACAGATCGACTTCGATGAACTGCGGCAGGTTGGCAGGCAGGCAGACGATGTCGATTTCAGTCAGCACATGGCTGATGACGGCGCTGTTGAGCTTGACGGCGGGCGAGACCTCGGCGTTGAGGAAGTGCAGCGGCACCTTGGTGTTGATGGCGTGCGACGCATCGACGCGCTGAAAGTCCACGTGCAGGACCTGCTGCTTGTAGGGGTGCCACTGCACAGCGCGCAACAGAACCTGTTCCGACTTGCCATTGAGTTCCATCGAGAGAATGGAGGCATGGAACTGCTCTTTGCGCAGGGCGTGGTAGATCTCGTTGTGGTCGAGCTCGATGCTGACGGGGCCGGTTTGGCCACCGTACACAATGGCGGGAACGCGACCGGCGTGGCGCAGGCGGCGGCTCGCACTCGTACCCTGTTCGCTACGCGAAACGGCATTGAATTTCATGGAAAACTCCAGTTGGGGCTTGCGCCCTGTCAAAAAACGCGGCGCTTGCGCACCGCACACAGCCCCGCGCCGGCCGCGACCAGCCAACACGGGAAAAACGGAATCAATCGACGAACAGCGAACTGACGGACTCGGCGGTCGAGATGCGCAGCATGGTTTCGCCGAGCAGCGAGGCGCAGGACAGCTGACGGATCTTGCCGCAAGCCAGCCCATCCTCGGACAGGGGAATGGTGTCGGTCACGACGAGTTCGTCGAGGGCCGACTCGGTGATGCGCTGCACCGCGCCGCCCGACAGCACGGGGTGTGTGCAATACGCGAACACGCGCACGGCGCCGCGGTCTTTCAGGGCTTGCGCCGCCTTGCAAAGCGTGCCGGCCGTATCGACCATGTCGTCCATGATGATGCAGGTGCGGCCATCGACCTCGCCGATGATGTTCATGACCTCGGACACATTGGCGCGCGGCCGCCGCTTGTCGATGATGGCCAGGTCGGCTTCCAGTTGCTTGGCCAGCGCCCGGGCGCGGACCACGCCGCCGATGTCGGGCGAGACCACCATCAGGTCTTTGTAGTTGCGACGCCAGATGTCGCCCAACAACACCGGCCCGGCATAGATGTTGTCCACGGGGATGTCGAAAAATCCCTGGATCTGGTCAGCATGCAGGTCCATGGTCATGACGCGATCGACGCCCGCCACCTGCAACATGTTGGCCACGACCTTGGCCGAGATCGACACCCGCGCAGAACGCGGACGGCGATCCTGGCGCGCATAGCCGAAATACGGGATGGCGGCGGTGATACGGCCAGCCGAAGCCCGCCGCAGCGCATCGACCATGACCATGATTTCCATCAGGTTGTCATTGGTCGGCGCGCACGTGGGCTGCAAAACGAAAACGTCCTTGCCGCGGACGTTTTCGTTGATTTCGACCATGACTTCGCCGTCGGAGAACCGGCCCACAGTCATTTTTCCGAGCGACATGTCAAGATGGTTGACGACATCGACCGCCAGACGAATGTTGGCGGTGCCGGTAAAGATCATGAATCTGTCTTGTGACATGATGGACGGCGGAGGTTTCGTTGCATTAAAACGGCAAGGCCGCTGCCAGAACGCCGCGAAGACGCCAGCACCAGCCTGTGGTCAGCCGGCCTGCGGTCAGCCAGCCGATGGGCCCGCTTGAAAAATAATGGCTGGGGAAGAAGGATTCGAACCTTCGCATGCTGGAATCAAAATCCAGTGCCTTAACCAACTTGGCGATTCCCCAATCAACTGCTTATCCAGTGCCGCAGTGGATGTTCGGTCAAACCCTGGCACAGCCACGAGCGTTTGATCACCGGGGCCTCGCCGCCTTCGCTGTGCGACGGGATTGTGTCGGTAACCTCGCGCAGGCATGTACGGGCCTGATCCATGTTTACAAATTCGGCAAAGAAACAGCCCCCGGAACCTGTCATGCGGGCAACCACCCCGCATTCACGAAACCGTCCGGCCAGCCGCCCGACTTCCGGGTACATGGCGCAAGCCACCGGCTCGAGATCGTTGCGGCCAAAAAGCGCAAGACCCTGACCGTACCCCTTGCCAAGCGTCCCATCGCCACCGCTATCGGTGCCACCATTGCCGCCACGACCACCAACGCCATCGGTGCCGCTGCTTTTCTGCCAATTTGAAAAGACGGCTATTTTGACGCATGCGGTGTTTCTTGTCAATTCCGGGGACTGGAAAATCGCCTGCGTGGGCACGTTGCGGAATGGTTGCGCGACGATATACGCGCGTTCCCGCAATTCGACGGCGGCGAGCTTCTCGCCCACGCCTTGGGCGAAAGCGGACTGGCCGAACACAAACACCGGCACGTCCGCCCCCAACGACAAACCCAGGCGCATGAGCTCGGCGCGCGACAGGCCCGCTCCCCACAGTCGGTTCAGGGCGATGAGCGTGGTGGCCGCATCCGACGATCCGCCGCCGAGCCCGCCCCCCATGGGAATCGTCTTGCGGCAAACGATATGCGCGCCGGTTTTGATGGCGGCCGCCTGTTGCAACGCCCGCGCCGCGCGCACGATCAGGTCATCCGAGGGATCGGTCAACCCGGGGTTGTGGCAGGAGATCCGGCCGTCGCCGCGCGCGTCAAAGTCCAGCGAATCATTCAGGTCGATGAACCGGAAGACGGTTTGCAGCAGATGATAGCCATCGGCCCGGCGGCCCACGACATGCAGAAACAGATTGAGCTTGGCCGGCGCCGGCACATCATACAAAGCCATGAGTCAGGCACTCGAGCGATCTAACTATCGACGGCGAGGCGCACACTGATGCGCGCGCCGGCGTCGTCACGTTGCATGACCAGCAGGCGCGGCCCGACCGCGTCGTAGCGCGCGAGCCGCACTTCCCACCCGTTTTCGACGAAACTTTCCGGCCGCCCCGATGCGTTGGTGTTCAGGTTGTGCGCCTTGCCGTCGGTGCGGCCGCGCAGCCAGTCGCGCAGGCCCTCGACGGGGATGGGGGTGCCAAGAACCTGCGCCGCGAGCGCGTCGGCGTTCTGCGCGGCCTCGCGCGAGCCGTCGGCGCGCCGCAGCGTGGCGCCGGCCGGGGTGACTTCGATGCGGGCCAGTGTGCTGCCCAACGGATTGGCGAGGTCGAGCCGCAACTCGCCCCCCTCATCCAGCCAGGAAAACCCGCCCTGCACCGCATGCGGGCCGTTGGCGCCACCACTGACATTCACCGCGAAACGCCCGTTCCGGCTGAACGACGGCCCGCCACGGCCAACCAGCTTCGGCGGCACGGCGCAAGCGGCCAGCAACACCGCCAGCGCGGCCGCCATGCCGCCACGCGCCAAGCGGCGCCCGAACCCGCGCCGCGTCATTTGAACGTCACCCGGAACCGCTTCAAAGTCTTGAGCAGCGTGTCGTCGTGGGGATCTTGCTTGTACCCTTCCTGCCAGACCTTGCGCGCCTGCTCATGGCGCCTGAGTTTCCATAGCACCTCGCCAAGATGCGCGGCGACGTCGGCGGTAGGCAGCTTGCGATAGGCGCGTTCGAGATAGTCCAGCGCGCCGTGAAGATCGTTCACGCGGTACAGGTACCAGCCCATGCTGTCCAGGATGAACGGATTACCGGGATCGAGCTCCAGTGCGTGATCAAGCAGATCGCGCGCCTCGTCCAGGTGCTCATTCTGGTCGGCGTACGTATAGCCCAGCGAGTTGTAGGCATCCGCGTTGTCGGGGTCGAGCTCGATCACGCGCCGCATCAACGCCTCGAATTGCTTCAGCTTGCCTTGGCGCGCGTACATCATGCCCAGGTCGTATTTGATTTCCGAGGTATCGGGCAGCGCCTTGTCGGCGTCGACCAGTACCTGAAGCGCGTCGTCGGTGCGCCCGGAGTTCCGATAGATGGCCGCCAGGGTCAGGGCGATGACGGCCTTTTCATGACGGCTGTCGGGTTTCAGATTGGCCAGGGTTTTGCGCGCCACGGGGATGTTGCCCATGCGCGCCTGCAACACCGCCATGTGGAGGTGGGCCTGGAAACGCACCGTGGGGTCGTCGATAAGGCGCAACTGCTCGATGGCGTCGGCCAGCTTGTTCTGCTTTTCAGCGATCTGCACCAGCAGCAGGCGGGCGTCGGACACGTCTGATTGGGCGTTGGTGGCGTTGACGTTGAAAGATTTGCCGCGCTGGGTCTGCACGTCTATGTAGTTGCCCAGCAGCGCCTTCGCCTGCTCATAATCGCCCGCGCGGAAATCGACCTCCGCCTCGGTGTAGAGCAGGTCGAAATCCTCGGGCGTGCGTCGACGCATCTCGTGCAGGATGTCGAGCGCCTGCGCGGTTTCATGCAGCCCCACCAGGTGGTTGACCAGCATCAATTGCAGCTTGCGGGAATCGGGATGACCAGCGATGAAAGCCTTGGTCACGCTGATGGCCTGCGACGGATTGACCTTCATGCCGTATTCAAGCACGCGCTGCGCCGCCGGTTCCGAGTCGGGGGCCATTTTCATGGCGGTTTGCGCCTCGGTCAGCGCGCGCTCCGAGTCGCCGGCCGCCCACGCCGCGTCGGCCAGGGCGATGTGCGCCATGGGCAGCGACCGCACGGGATCGCGCAACGCCCCATCCAGCACTTCGAACGCCAGCTTCTTGTTTTCCATCTTGCTGACGATGGCCGCCGCCTGGGCGATGGCGACGTTCTTGTCCTGGGCTTTCTCGATGCGATCCCAGAGCGCGGCGGACAAGCCGGAAGTATCGCCGTTGGAAGCAGCCACCGCCAGCGACGTGGCGATCGCCTGGGGATCGTCGGGGGCCAGGAGCACCCATTCACGCGCCGCATCCAGCGCTTCCGACATGTCGCGCCCCGCCGACGCCATCTGGAACGCCCGCTTGGCCAGGCGCGGGTCGAGCGTGTCCTTGGAGAGATCGAGCATGGTTTGGCTG
>DASTNK010000129.1:0-20219 GCA_035720945.1 Burkholderiaceae bacterium | reverse complement strand
GGCTCCCGCAGATAGTACGACCGCCCGAAGTCACCATGCATGACGTTGCGCAGCCAGGATCCATACTGCGCGTACAGGGGGCGGTCGAACCCATAGGTGGCGCGCACGGCTGCCACGTCGGCCTGCGTCGCGCCCTCGCCGGCCATGGCGGCGGCGGGGTCGCCCGACAGATACACCAGCGAGAAGGCGACGACCGACACCACGGCCACGACCAGGACGCTCAGGGCGAGGCGCTTGAGTATGAAACCTAGCATGGCCGGACCCGCCGTGGCGGGTGCCGAAAGCGCGCCATGCCTGGCCCGCTCAAGGAGGACGAGCGGAGAATCATTTCCAATGCGCCAGATAGAAGTGCGCCAGTTCGTCCGGGGTCACCGGATAGTCCAGGCTGGAGTCGAAAGCATAGATGCGTGCGTACGTGAACAGGGGAATGAAATAGGCCTGGTCGGCGATACGCGTCAACGCCTTCTTGTACAGCGTTTTGCGCGCTTCGGGATCGGTTGTGTGGTCGGCCGCGACCAGCCAGTCGCGCACCTGCTTGTCGCGCGCATAGTCGTCGGGGCTGAATTCGAAGTAATTGCTGACCGATGCCGACGCGTCCATCATGCCTTGCGAACCCCAGGTCAACTGGGCCATGGCCACCTGGCCTTTGTCGATGAGTGGCCGCAGGGCCTTCCATTGCAGGAATCTGAGCTTGGTGCGGATGCCGACCGCGCGCAGATAGTTCATGACGGCTTCTGTGTAGGGGCGGTCGCGATAGGCATAGATGACCTGATCGAAGCCATTGGGGTAGCCGGCTTCGGCAAGCAGCTTCTTGGCCAGCGCGGGATCGTAGTTGTATTGGGGAACGTCTTCCGTGCAGCCGAATTGCGCCGGGTAGCACATGGATTTCAGCACCTGCGCGCCAGGTCCGACCAGGTCGTGCGCGATGGCCTTGCGGTCGATGGCATGGGCGATGGCCTGCCGCACTTTCAGGTTCTGCATAGGGTTCTTGCCCGATCTACCCGCGGCGTCGAGCGAAAGAAACGACAAGCGCGTGGTGGGGGCGGACTTCACCGTGATGCCAGGCATGGCGCCGAGCTGCTTGGCGTTCTGGGGCGGCACGGACCAAAGCCAATCCACCTTGTGCGTCATGAGCGAGGCCATCTGGGAGTCGGTGTCGGGAATGGTGCGGAAGACCAGTTTGTCGACCTTGGGCTGCCCTTTCGGTCCGCCCTTGAAGTAGTGCGTGTTCTTGACCAGTGTGAACGACGAGCCCGGCACGAAGTCCTTCAGGATGTAGGGACCGGTGCAGACCGGTTTGACGGCACCGTAGTCTTTTCTGGTCTGCCCCTTGGCGCCCGGGATGGCTGGTGCGCTGTCGTAGTGCCCATCGGGATAGATGGGGGTTTCGTCAGCCAGATAGGTCAGCGCGGCGGGCGTGGGATCCTTGGCGATGATGCGCACTTCGTAGGGCCCGACGACCTCGACGTTCTTGATCCAGTCGACGGCCAGACGAGTCACCACACCGCTGTCCGGTTGGCGCGCATGGTTGAGTGTATAGGCCACGTCCTTGGCACCGAATTCCTTGCCATTCCAGAACTTGATGCCTTTCCGCAGCGTGAAATCCAGGGTGTGGGGGTCGACCCACTTGTAGCTCGTCGCGAGCAGGGGTTCATACTTGTGCGTGAACGGGTCGAGGTGCACGAGCGAGTCGCACATGTTGAGCGAGGCGATGACCACTTCACGCAGGTTCTGGTAGTAAACGTCTGCCGTGTCCACTTCCGATGCGGTCGACCAGACAATCGTGTTGTCGCTTTTCCCCGCCATGGCGGGCGTCTGCAGGGCGAGTACGGCCACGCCTGCGAGAGCCAGTTGAGTCAGTCGTTTCATGATCACTCCTAGGTGGATTGCGTCACGGTTTGAACCGCAGGGGCAGCGCGAGTGACGAGGGTTGCCGCGCGCCACGCCAGAGGCGCAGGCGGGGCGGCCGGCCATGTGGCGCTTGCGCCACGTGGTCGGCATCGGCACCGGCTATGGAAAGACGGATACGGCTGCCGCGCCGGAACAGCCACGAGACCGGCAGCAGGGCGAAGCGCAGGTTCTGGGGTGTGTCGACCGGCATGGGCGAAGCGTCCGCGCGTGAGAAGGTTCTGAAAGGCCAGGTCGCCCGGTACGCGGCGGGTGCCGGGGCCTCATGCCGGTGCAGGGCGCGCAGCAGGCCTTCCGTCACGTAGTGGACTTCACCGTTTTCAAGCACTTCCGACAGGTAAAGATGAATGGCGGCATCGGGCTCGCTGGAGGCCATCCACAAATCGGCGATGGCGTGGCCAGTGAGTTCGGCATCGGCGGGCAATGGGTCGCCGGTGTAGCTGAAGAGGGTTTCCTGGCGTTGTTTCCAGTCGGTGTGGTAGTCGCGGGAGTCGTGGCCGGCGATGCGGTCGTAGCGGGTGCCGTTGCCGGTGCCGAAGGAAAAATCCACGTTCACGTCGTCGAACCCATCGGCCCCGGTATTGGCCTCGTCGGCCTCGGCTGGCCCGGCGAGACGTTGGCCCGAGGCCAGGCTCAGGGTGGCGGAGCCCCGCAATGGTGGCCATTCCGCCGCCGCATGCCAGGCTTCTTCATGCACACTGAAATAGTGCACGGGCTCTTCCCGCCGCAGACCGGTGTCCATGCCGCACAGATAATGGTCGAAGAACCGCAGGATTTCGTCGAATGGGTTGCATTGCGGGGTGACGCTCTTGCGCCAGGGCGACGTGTTGACCCGCGCGCCGTGATCCCAGGGCCCCAGAAGCAGGTACCCGGGGTTGCCGTTCAAGGTGAGGAAACGGGCGATCGAACCGTTGGCGTAACCGGCGCCATCCATCCATCCCGACACCGACAGCACCGCCACGTCGGGACGAATGCCGTCCCGGTAGTGATAAGGACTGATGCTGGCGGAGGTGAAAGCGGGGTCGTAGGGGAGCGCATCGTCGCGGCACGCGAACCCGGTGATGAAATCCGGCATGCGGAAATTGCCGAGATGCCCATGCACGGCCGCGCGGCACGCCCGCCCGTCGGTGTCGTCATCCACGGGTTGCGGGCCCGCGTAGTTGGGGTCGCTGAAGTAGCCGAACTCGCCCAGCAGGTCGCGGCGGTCGTGGTCGAGCGCCACCATGAGCCGGTCGTACGTCTGGGAGAGGCGGTTCAGAAACAGGCCGCCGGGATAGTAATGATCGCTGTAGGTGTCCCATACCGCCGAGATCGGCGCGATGGCTTTGACGGCGGGATGCCCGGTGCTGGCGAGAAAGTCGCAGGCGGCGCCCAGGTACGAAATGCCCGTGGCGCCTATGACGCCGTTGCACCATGGCTGCGCCACGATCCAGTCGGCGATTTCGCGGTAGTCGTCCCGCTCGCGCGGGGAGCGGAAGCTGTCGCGCGTGCCGAAGCTCGCTCCCGTTCCGCGCACGTCGACCACGACCAGCGCATAGCCGCGTGGCACGAAGTAATCGCGGTACTTCCCCGCGTTGGGAGTTGGCTCTGTGCCCAGAGACGCATCGGCCAGCGCGAAGCGCCGATAGTACGGCGTGAACAGCGCAATGACGGGGAACCGATCCTCGGCGCGCGGCCCGCCCCGATCGGTTTGCGGCAGATAGTAATCAAGGGCCAGGCGACAGCCGTCGCGCATCGGCACGTAGACGGAGGCGGGCCTGCCTGGCAGGGTGAACGCCACCTCGCGCTGGCGCGCATACAGGCTGGGAGGGACGTGCCAGGCGCTGCTTTCTGAATCGGAGTCGGACATGTTTCTATGCCTCCCGGGGCGTCGCGCTGGTTGCCGCCAGAAAATCGATGGCGGCCTGCGTGCCGCCTTTGTCATGCGGAACCCCGGCGGCGGAGAGCCCCATTTCAATGCCCGCCAGCACGCCGCAGAGCGTCAGGTCGTTGATGTCCCCGAGGTGCCCGATGCGGAAAACCCGGTCCTTGAGCCTGCCCAGCCCCTGGCCCAGCGACATGTCGAAGCGCTCCAGCACCGTCTTGCGGAAGGCGTCGGCGCTGTGGCCGGGCGGCATCAGCACCGCCGTCAGGGCCGCGCTGTGGGCGGTTTCGTCGGCGCACAGGACCTCGAGCCCCCAGGCCCGTACCGCCCGGCGCGTGGCCTCGCCCAGGCGTTTGTGCCGGGCGAACACATTGTCCAACCCCTCGTCGAGCAGCATGTCCACGGCCTCGGCCAAGCCATAGAGAAGATTGGTCGCGGGCGTGTAGGGAAAGTAGCCCGACGGATTGAGGTCCAGCATTGGCTTCCAGTCCCAATACGAACGCGGTAGCGCGGCTGTGCCGGAAGCGGCCAGCGCCTTGGCGCCGAGGGCATTGAAAGAGAGGCCAGGGGGCAGCATGAGGCCTTTCTGCGAGCCGGCCACGGTGACGTCCACTTTCCACTCGTCATGCCGGTAATCGATGGCGGCCAGCGACGAAATCGTGTCGACCATGAAGAGCGCGGGATGGGTGGCGCGATCAAGCGCTTGGCGAACCGCGGCGATGTCGCTGGTGACGCCGGTGGCGGTTTCGTTGTGGACGATGCAGACCGCCTTGATGTCATGCTGCGTGTCGGCGGCCAGACGGGCTTCGACCTGGGACGAATCCACCGGGTGTCGCCAGTCCCCGGGCAGAAACTCCACCTCCAGGCCGAGTCGGGCGGCCAGGTTCTTCCACAGCGTGGCGAACTGGCCGGTTTCTGCCATGAGCACGCGATCGCCGGGTGACAGCGTGTTGACCAGGGCTGCTTCCCAGGCACCGGTGCCCGACGCGGGGAAAATCACCACCGGACCGTCTGTCTGGAAGATTTTCCGCATGCCGGCCAGCACGGCTTTGCCTAGCGTGCCGAACTCCGGCCCGCGATGGTCGATGGTGACCTGGCTGATCGCCCTGCGGATTCGATCCGGAACATTGGTTGGGCCCGGAATCTGAAGGAAATGCCGGCCGGATGGATGGGTGTCTAGCGGAATCATGGGGTCAGTTTTATATATTGGTATACAAAAAACCATATAGTATTGGCACTATACCGGCTTCCCGCGATGATGCAACCGCTACAGAGGGTCTCTTCGGGTAAATGCCTATTAATTCAATGTACATAGAGCAGTGAAATTGGGAAATAATCGTTCATGAAAGAGGCTAAGGAGGGCTTCCACAGGCCTGCTTTCTTAAGAATATCCATGGTGAAAGTATATTGGTATACGAAATTCATATTTTCTGAGAACATAGGCAAGATGCCGCCAATGAATGCTTCCACGTCCACCTTCTGGTTGATACGATGACGCCATGAACGAGCCCACTTTTCTTCCCGCTTCCCTAGAGCCCCAGGCGGTGGACCGCCGCTCGCTCCCGGCATCGATCGCCAACCAACTACGCGACATGATCATCGAAGGGCTGTTACCGGCGGGGGCTCGTCTGAACGAACGCGCGCTATGCGATCAGTTGGGGGTGTCGCGCACGCCGTTGCGGGAGGCCTTGCGTCAGCTCTCCGCCCAGGGGTTGGTGTGGATTCAGCCCAATCGCGGGGCGCGAGTGGTGGCGTTGTCGGTTGACGACGTCCGCGAGAGCTTTCAAGTGATGGGGGCGCTCGAGGCGTTGTCGGGAGAGCTGGCTTGCCAGCATGTGACCGACACCGAAATCGCCGAGATCCGCGCACTGACTTTCGAGATGCGGGCCTGCCATGCCCGCCAGGATTTGCCCTCTTACTATCGTCTGAATTGCGCCATCCATGATCACATCAACCGGGCGGCGCGCAATCACTTGCTGTCCCAAGTCTATGGGACGCTCAACCTGCGGATACAGAATCTGCGCTTTCGCTCGAATCTGAACCACGACAAATGGGATGCGGCGATGCACGAGCACATCCAGATGGTGGAGGCGCTTGCCGCGCATGACGGCCCTCGTCTGGCAGGCATTCTGCGGGTGCACATGCAGCGCAAGGGCGAGGCGGTGCTGGAGGTCCTGGCGGCGCAGGCCGGGGAAGCCGACACGGCCTTGCATGAAGCCTGAGCCTGTTCCCGACCGCGCCGCCAGGGATGTCGCGTGCGTAGTATCCTTTCTGATTTGGCGAGGGTCGGATCATGCGCACGTTCGAGTTCAAGCAGGTCGATGTCTTTTCCGACACGCCGCTCAAAGGCAACCCCCTGGCGGTGGTGGTGGAGGCCGATGGCCTGGCTGACGAGCAGATGGCCGCCTTCGCCAACTGGACGAATCTCAGCGAAACCATCTTTCTTTTGAAACCCACTAGGCCGGAAGCGGATTATCGGGTCCGCATTTTCACGCCCCAGGCCGAATTGCCGTTCGCGGGGCACCCCACGCTGGGGGCTTGCCATGTCTGGCTCGCCACCGGAGGCCGGCCGCGAGGCGAGCGCATCGTCCAGGAATGCGCGGTGGGGCTGATCCCGCTGCGCCGCGATGGCCGGCGCGTGGCGTTCGCGGCACCGCCCATGGTGCGCACCGGACCAGTCGATGCGCCGCTGTTGCGGCGTATCGCTGACGGGCTCGGAATTTCCCACGACGACGTGCTGGATGCGCAGTGGGTGGATAACGGACCCGGATGGCTGGCGGTGTTGCTGGGGTCGCGCCGCCAGGTCCTGAACCTGAAGCCCGACTTTGTCCGCCTCAATGGCATCAAGCTGGGCGTGGTCGCCCCGTGGGATGAGGCTGTCGACGGTTCCGACGCACAGTTTGAAGTGCGCGCCTTCGTGCCCGATCTGGGCGTGCCTGAAGATCCCGTCACTGGTAGCCTGAATGCCAGTGTGGCGCAATGGCTGATCGGCACCGACAGGGCGCCGGCCTCGTACGTGGCCGCGCAGGGCACGGCGCTGGGTCGCGCGGGTCGGGTTCATGTTCACTCGGATGGGCCGGACATCTGGATTGGGGGCGACGTCAGCACGTGCATCGAGGGAACGGTCACGCTATAAGAGCGACGGCGCCTTTGCCCCTGGCGGCAGCATGGCTGTCAGGGTTTTCACCAATGCTATGCGTCACAATAGACCCTTTGCCGTGTGTTTCGGAAACTCTCATGACTCGTATCGTTCTGTTTGAAAACATCCATGCCAGCGCCCGCGAGGTGTTCGAAGCGGCGGGCTTCGACGACATCAAGACCTATGCGTCGTCGTTGCCGCCCGCCGATTTGCCCGACGCGCTGCGCGGCGCGGCGCTGGTCGGGATCCGATCCCGCACCCATCTGACGGCGGAGCTCCTTGCCGGATTGCCCGACCTGCGGGCGGTCGGGTGCTTCTGCATCGGCACGAACCAGGTGGATCTCGACTTCGCGATGGCGCACGGAACGCCGGTGTTCAACGCGCCGTACTCCAACACACGCTCGGTGGCTGAACTGGTGCTGGGGGAGGCCATTCTGCTGCTGCGCCGCATTCCGGAAAAGAACGCCCGGGTGCATCAGGGCCACTGGGACAAGACCGCGGAAGGGGCCTACGAGGCGCGCGGCAAGACGCTGGGCATCATCGGCTACGGCAATATCGGATCCCAGGTCGGGACGCTGGCCGAGTCGGCCGGCATGCGGGTGATCTTTCACGACATCGAAGCCAAACTGCCGTTGGGCAACGCCCGCGCCTGCGCCTACCTGAATGATCTGCTGGCGCAGTCCGATGTTGTGACCCTGCATGTGCCGGGCGGCAAAAGCACGCGGAACATCATGAGTGCCGCCGCCATCGCGGTCATGAAGCGCGGTGCGATCCTCATCAACGCGTCGCGCGGAACCGTCGTCGATATCGATGCGTTGCGTGGAGCCCTGGAAAACGGGTCTTTGTCGGGTGCGGCGCTCGATGTCTTTCCCGCTGAACCCAAGAGCGTGGACGAACCCCTGGCCAGTCCCTTGATCGGCATGCACAACGTGATCCTCACGCCGCACATCGGTGGCAGCACGCAGGAATCCCAGGAGAACATTGGCCGCGAGGTCGCCGAGAAACTCGTTCGCTTCGCCCAGGGCGGTGCGACCAAGGGCGCGGTGAATTTCCCGGAAATTCCTTACGTCGAATCGTCGGGCGCGGCGCGCATTCTGCATGTGCATCGCAACGTGCCCGGCGCGCTGGGTGCGCTTAGCAGCCTGCTCGCGGAACACGGGCTGAACATCGTGACCCAGCAACTGCAGACCCGTGGCCAGATCGGCTATGTCATCTCCGACGTGGATGGCTCGGTGACCGACGAGGTCATGGACGCATTGCGCCGCCATCCGATCACCATCCGTTGCGACCGAATGTGAGCCGTGAGCATAAACCGTGATCCCGTGGGGTGGGGCGCGCCGGCTCTCGTCGGTGGCCCCACAATGCGCGATTGCGCAGCGGCATGGTTTAGAATCGAGTTGTGAAACTCACCGACCGTCCCGCGCATACGAATGACGCCGGGCAATTGACGCCCGCCGATTACCAGGCGCTTGCCACGTTCCGGCAAGCGTTGCGAAAGTTCATTGCGTTCAGCGAAACCGAAGCCGCCACGGCCGGCCTGATGCCGCAACAGCACCAGGCGCTGCTCGCGATCAAGGCGATGAGCACCTCCGACGCCCCCAGCGTGGGTGAACTCGCCGACTATCTGATGATCCGTCCACATAGCGCGGTCGAGCTGGTCGGCCGATTGGTCCGGATGGGTCTGGTGGAACGCTTGCGCGACCCCAATGATCGCCGGCGCGTGCGCGTGTCGCTGTCACGCCTGGCCGAAAGCAAGCTCGAGAATCTGTCCAGCGCCCATTTGAAGGAGCTTGGCGCGATCCGGCCGCTCATGGGCAGGTTGTTTGGTCGTTTCGAGCATTAGCCTCTTTCCGAAGCACTAACCCCGTTCCCTGGAAACACAGCCCCCCGTTTGGCTGGTTGCTGCCTGGTTGGCTCGTGCTTTCGAAGCCGGGCAGTCGCATTCACCAGACAGCACGCTGGTCGGCGCTGGCGGGAAAGACGGTTTCATTGCTCCCGTTATTTATATCGTGCTACGATATAAAACAGGTTCAACGCAGCGGCGCCTTCGCCATGTGGTCGGTGCCGTTCCAATGTCGCTTCCTTTCATTTCAGGATTCGTTCATTCAACGCATAACCGCAGAACCCTCGATGCGCTCACCCAAGGTCTTGTCCCCCAGCACCAAAACAACCATACCCAAGCTGGGCGACTTCACGACTGATCGGCGCGTTCTGTACCTCATGGGCTTGGCGGTGGTTGTCGGCATACTGGGCGACCTGTCTTCCTGGGTGCTTTTCAAGCTGCTCTATCTGTGCACCAACGTGGCCTATTACGGCCAATGGTCCTTCGTCAACAAAGGGATCGACGGCTCACCCCTGGGCTGGTACATGGTGTTCGTGCCTGTGGTGGGCAGCATTGTCGTCGGGCTCATGGCGCGCTATGGCTCTGACAAGATCCGTGGCCACGGCATACCCGAAGCCATAGAGGCCATTCTCATAGGCAAGAGCCGCATTCAGCCCAAAGTGGCCATACTCAAACCGTTGTCGTCGGCTATTTCCATCGGTACGGGCGGCCCGTTCGGCGCGGAAGGCCCCATCATCATGACGGGCGGCGCGTTGGGTTCGTTGCTGGCCCAGACCCTGAACATGAGCTCCAGCGAGCGCAAGACCTTGCTGGTCGCGGGGGCGGCGGCGGGCATGACAGCGGTCTTCGGCACACCCGTCGCCTCCATCTTGCTGGCGGTGGAATTGCTGCTGTTCGAATGGAAACCGCGCAGCTTCCTGCCGGTGGCCATCGCCGCCATTGTCGCGCAGGCGCTGCGCCCGGTCTTCATGCCCGGCGCGGCCCCCATCTTTCCCTATGTGGGGGGCGTCACGTTGTCGACCTGGCATGTCGCGGCCTGGGCTCTGATGGGCGTGGTTGCCGGCTTCGGCTCGGGCCTGCTGACGGCCATTGTCTACGCCTGCGAAGACCTGTTCGAAAAATTGCCATTGCACTGGATGTGGTGGCCCGCATTGGGTGGGGTGGTGGTCGGGGTGGGGGGCCTGATCGAACCGGCGGCGCTGGGCGTGGGGTACGACAACATCCGCCATCTGCTGGCCGGCGACGTCGCCCTGAAGGCTGCGTTTCTGCTGCTGGTCGTCAAGGTGATCATCTGGTCCGTGGCGCTGGGGTCCGGCACGTCGGGCGGTGTGCTCGCACCGTTGCTCATCATCGGAGGCACCATCGGCGCCGTGCTGGCGCCATGGTTTCCGCATGCCGACCCCGGTTTCTGGGCTCTGGTCGGCATGGCCGCCATGATGGGTGGCACCATGCGCGCGCCACTCACGTCCACCTTGTTCGCGGTCGAACTGACTGGCAACTATTCCGTGCTGCTGCCTGTCCTGACCGCGTGCCTGTTCGCCTATGGCCTGACGGTGCTGTTGTTGAAGCGCTCCATTCTCACAGAGAAAGTCGCGCGCCACGGGCACCACCTGACTCGGGAGTATCATGTCGACGCGTTCGATCTGGAACGGGCGGGCAGTGTCATGACCAAGTCGGTCAAGACACTGCCCGGCACCATGACCATCGCCGAGGCCATCGAGTTTTTCACGACCACCGAATTCCGCCATAGCAGCTATCCCGTGGTCGACGATGGCCAGCGGGTGCTGGGGCTGGTCACGCGGGCTGACAGCCTGGCCTGGACGGTCGACCGCGAAAACGGGAATGATCGCGGCGCCACGACATTGCAGGAAATTTTGCGGGATCAGGAACTTTTGATCGGATATCCTGACGAAATGGCGGGGCGCATCGCCGACAGGATGGCGGTCACGGGTGTGGGCCGCATTCCCATCGTCGATCGCGACACTGATCAGTTGCTGGGCCTGATCGCCCGCAAAGACTTACTGCGTGTGCGGGTACATCGCCTGCACGAAGAAGGTGACCGCAAAGCCTATCTCCGGTGGCGGCTTGCGAAAAGACGAAGGGTTAAGAAAGTCTCTGTATGAAGAAATGGATACTAGGTCTGGGCGCGAGCCTGTTGGTGGCGTCCCGGGCGTTTGCGCTGTCGATTCCCGCCCCGGCGCTCGACGCCAACGCATGGTTGCTGCTGGACGCCAAAAGCAACGAAATCATCGCCGAGCACAATGCCGACGCGCGCATCCAGCCGGCGTCGCTCACCAAGATCATGACGGCCTACTTGGTTTTCAAGGCCATTCACGACCACCAGCTCAGCATGGACCAGACGGTCACGGTGTCGACCCTGGCTTGGAAGGTGGATCCCGAGAGCTCCAAGATGTTCCTCAAGCCCGGCGATCGTGTCACCATCAGGCAATTGCTCACGGGTTTGCTGGTCGATTCGGGCAACGACGCCGCCGTGGCGCTGGCCGAGGCAACCGCCGGCAGCGTCGGAACCTTTGTGGCGGAAATGAACCAGATGGCCGCGCATATGGGCCTGAAATCCACGCATTTCGCCAGCCCGCATGGCCTGCCCAGCCCCGAAACGTATTCCACCGCGCGCGATCTGTCGGAACTCGCGCGCCATCTCATTCAGGATTATCCCAAGTTGTACGTGGGTTTTGACACGATCAAGCAGTACACGTACGACAAGATCACCCAACAGAACCGCAACAAGCTGCTGTGGATCGACCCGTCGGTCGACGGATTGAAAACCGGGCACACCGCTGAAGCGGGGTACTGCCTCATCGCGTCGGCGCACCGCCCCGGGGCCACTGTTGACCGTAGGCTCATCTCGGTGGTGCTGGGCACGCCCTCGAGCAAGGCGCGAGTCCAGGAAAGCGAAACCCTGCTCAACTGGGGCTTTGGCAATTTCGACACCGTCAAGCTCTATGGCAAGCAACAAGTGGTCGCCACGCCAAGGGTCTGGAAGGGCGAGCAGGATCAGGTCAAAGTGGGTTTCACCCACGATGTGTACCTGACGGTCGGGCGTGGCGCGAAGCTCTTGGGGGTGCCCAAGGTCACCACCAAGGGGCCGTTGGTCGCCCCCATCGCCGCGGATGCGCAGGTCGCGTCCCTGACGGAAACCGTGGGTGATCGCACGGTCACGCTGCCGCTGGTGGCACTGCATCCCGTGGGTCAGGCGGGGTTCTTCGGCCGGGCCTGGGACACCGTGGCGTTGTGGGTATCCAGAAAAATGGGGTAGGACGCCGCGGGCAGGATGTCGGCCAGGGTGTAGTCATCCATATGCCGCAGGAATGCCCGTAGCGCGCCGTCGATGATGCCCGTCAGACGGCACTGTCCGGTCAGTGTGCAGGTGCTGCCGGGGCCGAAACACTCCACCAGTTCGAAATCCGTTTCCGTGTCGCGCATCACCGCCCCCAGGCGGATGTCGGTGGGCGTCCGGGCCAGGCGCATGCCGCCATTCCTGCCGCGAACGGTCTCTATCCATCCGCATTGACTCAGTCGATTGGTGATTTTCATCAAGTGCGGCTCGGAAATATGGTAGGCCTGGGCGATCTCGCCTATCGTGCATAGGCGCCCGGGATGGCACGCGACGTACATCAACAGGCGTATCGCATAGTCCGTCATCGACGTGAGTCGCATGGCCGCCCCTCGTCAGGATCGCGCCGCGTCCGGGCGCGGGCGGATCAGCATGGGTGCGAAGCGCCAAAGATACAACACGAAGGTCGCGATCCAGAAGGCGGCGGCCAACCGCAACAGCCACAGGTTGGCCGGGCCGGTGGCAGGCAGGGCGGCCAGCCGCAGCGCTGTTGCGATGATCAGGGTCAGGTAGCTGACGCGCATGCTGGCGTCCAGCTTCAGTGGGCGTCCCAGGTGACCCAGTGCGGTGCGCGTGACCATGCCTATGATGAGAATGGAAAATCCGCCCACGCCGATGATATGCACATGGGTGGCAGCCCGTGCCAGAACACCCGGGACGGGGTTTACCAAGTAGATCGCGGCGGATACCAGCCCCAGGCTCAGCATGGCATAGCCCAGATACAGTATCCATAAGATGGGCCGGTGGCGCGAGGCCAGGGGACGCCAGGCCACGATCTGGTAGAGCCCGATCAGGCCGGTGGCGGCGAGGGCGGCGGCCATGACCAGGTAAAAGCCGACCATGCCAGTCAGGATGGCGACGAGTCCCAATGTGATCTGCGCCTGTCCGCTGCGTGTGTTCATAGGGATGCTCAGGCCTTGCACCATGCGCATGGTGAAGAAAGGGATGACGCGCCGCGCGATCAGCAGTGCGATGACAGCCATGCACAGCAGGCCCAGATCGAATCGACGCATCAGTTCGGCATAATCGCCTTGCTGCGCGGCGCGCAGATACAGGACATTGGCGGTGGCCAGGCCGAACAGCAGCAGGGGGATGCCGTAGTTGCGGCGGCTGCCGGCCATGATCACGACGCGCAACACCGCCACCCCGGCCACGACGAAAAATGCGGTTTCCGCTGCGCCGGCGAGAAGGAATGCGGCCCGCCCGCCCGCCAGATAGCCGATCCGGGCGACCAGCCACAGCGACACAAGCACGGCCAGCGGCCAGCCATGCAAGGGGTTGGTTTTGGTCCAGTTGGCGCTGGCCGTCAGCAAAAACCCAACCGCGATGGTGGCCACGAACCCCCACAGCATTTCGTGGGCGTGCCAAGCCAGGCCGCCTAAAGGTTGCTTCAAGAGTCCGGGGGCGAAGATCCAGATGGCGATCGCCACGGCCGCCCAAGCGCAGCCCGCGAAATACAATGGGCGGAAGCCCAGGCTCAGGAATGCCCGCCATTGGGGGCGAGCGGTGGTGGTGGGCATGCTGTTATCAAGCGTGCTGGGGATACTCGTCATCGGTGAGCTCCAGCGGTGCGCGATCGGGCTCGCGGCTGATCTGGTACCCGAACCAAAGGCTTCGTGCGACACGATGCGCGAATTCCTCGGCCCGCTCCGCGAACGGCCGGTTGGGTATCTCGCGTGTGGTGTCGTGGAACAACGCCAACCATTGTCGGAACAGGCCGGCGTTCAGCCCTGGCAGGGCGATATGCGCGGGCATGGGGGCGCCGCGGTACGTGCCGGTGCCTCGCAGCAGGGAGGACCAGAACTGCACCATCTTGGCCAGATGAGTGTCCCAATCGCCCACGTGCGCGTCGAAAATGGGCCCTAATTGGCTGTCGGCGCGGACGCGACCATAGAAACCATGGACCAGACGAGTGACTTCTTCTTCGGTACAGAGCGCGGCCTCGGGCATGATGAGCCTTTAAGATATATTTAAAATGAATCTTATAAAAATCCACAACCCTAGTCAAATCCCTCTCTACCGTCTACGCTGTGTCTGTGCTAAGTGGAATCGCAAGTGAATGTGCAATAATCGCTTCCGTTCCCCTCTTTTCGCCCATCCATCCATTGCCGAGATGCTGTTCCGTGCCTAACCCACCCCTCGCGGCCGCAGACAACACGACTGTCCAGGAAGGTGTCGTTCGTTCACCCGACTCGATCAGTTGCGTGGTGCCGAGCCTGAACGAAGAGGCGAATCTCAGGGTGCTGTTGCCGGCGCTCATCGCGGTGCTGCGAACCCTGGCGCCACGCTACGAGATCATCGTCGTCGACGACGGTAGCACTGATGCCACGTCGGGCCTGTTCACGTCGTGGGCCGATACCCACCCTGAAATCGTTTATTTGCGTCTGTCGCGCAATTTCGGCAAAGAGGCCGCGCTCAGTGCCGGTATCGAGGCGGCGCATGGCCAGGTGGTGGTGTGTCTCGATGCCGACCTGCAGCATCCGCCGGCGCTCATTCCACAAATGCTCGATCGCTGGCGCCATGGGGTGGACATGGTCTATGCGGTTCGCGAGACACGCGCCGATGAATCCCTGTTCAAGCGGGTCGGCACCAAACTCTTTTACCGTTTGATGCGCTCTTCCAATGGGCTGCAAGTGCCGGAGAACGCTGGGGATTTTCGTCTCATGGACAGGCGGGTGGTGGACGCGCTGCGGATGTTGCCCGAGCGTGACCGCTTCATGAAGGGCCTGTTCGCCTGGGTGGGGTTCGGTTCCGAACCTTTTTACTACACGCCGCCCGGGCGCCTGCACGGGACGACGACCTTCAAACCGTTCAAACTGGTGCGCTTCGCGTTCGATGGCTTGACGGCCTTCACGACATGGCCGCTGCGGATGTTCAGTCTAGCGGGGATGGGCTTGTCGCTGCTGTCGTTCGCCTACGGGTTGTATGTCGTGGTCAACCACTGGATATACGGCGACGTGGTCCAGGGCTGGGCAACCATCATCGCCGTGATCCTCTTTTTCGCGGGCGTGAATCTCATGTCACTGGGCGTCGTGGGTGAATATGTGGCGCGCATCTTCAGCGAGGTCAAGGGGCGCCCTGTTTACCTGATCAAGGACCGGATCGGGACGGGGCTGGGCGTGCCGGCCGACGCCAACGGCTTGTCCGGGCGCGATCGGGATCAAGCTGCTTGATGATTCGCGACCTGCCTTGTGCAGTGTTTGGCGCTGTCTGGAACATAATGCCGCGTCTTTTCGGCCTGGGCGGCGTTGCAAATCCTCTCGGTGGCACAGGCTATCGCTGCGGTTTGCGCCTTGCCCAGACCAAGAAGCCATCGGTTTTATTTGTTCCCGCTAGCGTCAAATACCGCACTGGTGCCGATCTCGGCTGATTTATTGTTCAACGAACCTCCAACTTAGGATACCAGGCTTGATTCCCGTCGGGGACTCAGCCTCCATTCGGGAAATCTGTTTATGAATCGGTTGGTGCAACTGACCTCCAGGATGCTGGAAATTCGATCCACGTGGCTGGTGGCGATCATCACATTTCTATGGGTGTCGGCCACGACCTGGACGCGGCCGTTGATGCTGCCGGATGAAGGGCGCTACGTGGGCGTGGCGTGGGGAATGCTCGACGTCGGTCAGGCCTGGGTGCCGCGGCTGGACGGCCTGCCATTCTTCCACAAGCCACCCTTGTTCTACTGGGTCACCGAGTTGTCGCTGTGGCTGTTTGGTGTGAATGAATGGGCTGCCAGGCTGTGCTCGGTGCTGGCCGCCACCTTGATGGCCGCCATGTTCTTCTGGCTGATCAAGACTTTCGCCGACCGCCGTGTCGCTATTCTCGCCACGCTGGTCCTGGTGACCGCGCCGTTTTTTGTCGGTGGCGGGCAGTACGCCAACATGGATATGACCGTTGCCGCCGCGATCACCGCCACGGTGGTGCTGGGCGCCGCGGCGGTCTTCAGGATGGAGCGTGGCGAGCGCTACCGGCTTGTGCTGACGCTGGCCTATGCCGCGGCGGGTTTCGGCTTCCTGGCCAAGGGTCTGATCGGTATCGCGCTACCTGGTGGAATCATCGTCTTTTGGCTGGCCGGCCGGCGGCGCTTCGACCTGATGCGCCGCATGTTCATCTGGCCGGGCTTCGTCGCCTTGGCTGTCGTGGCGCTACCGTGGATGGTGTACATGGAATGGCATTTCCCGGGCTTTTTCCATTACTACATCATCTACCAGCAGTTCGACCGTTTCCTGGAGACGAGCTTCAACAACCGCCAGCCGTTCTGGTTCTATGTGCCAGTGTTGCTCGTGATGACGCTTCCGTGGTCCACGCAAGTGTGGCGACTGGCGCGGGGCGCCTACTGGAAGAATGCGGAGCTGGGCGCGTTTCGCGGACTGATGGTGTCCTGGTTCCTGGTCGTGCTGATCTTTTTCTCGATCCCCGCTTCGAAACTGATCGGCTACATTCTGCCGTTGCTGCCGCCATTCGCTTTTTTCCTGGCCGAGCTCTTCGCCCAGCGGCTGGGGGGCGACAGCAGCCAACGCGCCTTGAAGGTGTTGTCGAGATACTGGGTGGTTTCAGCGTGCCTGTGCTTGATCGCCGTCATTGTGCTGGTGGTGTCGCCACGACGCACGACCAAATATCTGGCCGAGCAGGTGCGCACGCAGTATCAGCCGGCCGATAAAGTAGTGATGCTCGACTACTATTACTACGACTTCAACTTCTATCTGCGCACGGCGAAGTCGGCGATGATCGTTTCCAGGTGGAAGGATCCAGAAATCCTGTTGCATGACGGCTGGCGCAAGGAACTGTACGATGCGGGCCAATTCGACCCGGCCGCGGCCGACAAACTGCTTATCACGTCGCAAACGTTCCGGGAAAAGCTGTGCGGTCCACGCGCGGTGAATCTTTGGCTGGTCGGGGACACGGACAGTCTTGGCGATTTCCCGTTCTTGAAAACCTTGCCGGTGAGGTTCAAGAGCAAAAAACTCAGGGCATGGTTCGTACCCGCCGGTGAGCCACTTAAATTTTGCTCCGGAACGCCCAAAACCGCCCCAAAATGAACGTCAGGCCGGCAATCGCGATTAAAATGATGGCGAGCAGCACGTCGTAGCGTATCGTCGTTGCGCGCAGGAGCCAGGCGTAGCTGGCTTCGTTCACGCAGAAACCCAGCGCCGATACCAGAAAGAACCGCCTTGCCGCCCTCAGCACGGGGGCGCGCAGGTGCCGGAACGTCAGTTGGTAATGGCCCGAGAACGACACGCCGAATGCCACCAGCCAGCCAATCACATTGGCTGCCAGCGGCGCCAGCGATGCCAGGCTTACCACAGCCACCACCACCAGCCAATGGGTTGCGGCAGCGGCGCAGCCCACGGCCACGAACCAGCTCAGTTGGCTTAATATCTTTCTCATGACTCGCTGTTATCGGGATGCCGGAGGAATTGCATGAAGACCATGGGCGACATCAAGCACATTGTCATTTGCGCCGACGACTTCGGCATGCACCCCGGGATCGACACCGCTGTCCTGCAGCTTGCCGGGCAGGGGCGGTTGGGGGCGACCAGTTGCCTGGTCGACGGAGCCTCATTCGCGCGCAACGCAAAAGCGCTTAGTGTATCCGGGCTGCAGATCGGTCTGCACCTGAATTTTACCGAGCGCCTCGAAACCACCCCCGATCCGGCGGCTCTGAGCCTGCCGGTATCGACGCTCATCGCACGCAGCTATCTGCGGCAGCTCGACGAAGTCCGGGTGCGGCGGCAGATCGTGCGCCAACTCGATCGCTTCGAATCGGTGTTGGGGCGCGCACCCGATTTCGTCGATGGTCATCAGCACGTGCATCAACTGCCCCAGATACGCCAATGCCTGATGGCGGAGCTCGTGCACCGGTATCCGCACAAGCGCTTGTGGGTGCGCAATACGCGCATGGGGCGCCTCGGCATGACGGGTTCGTTCCGGTTCAAGGCTGGCGTCATCCAGGGGTTGGGGGCGGCCAGTCTGGTCCGCCTGGCCCGCGGCGCAGGGTTCGCCGTGAATCAAGGATTCCTCGGTGTGTACGATTTCCAGGGCGGGCGCGAGGCTTATGGCCGGTTGCTCAAAACCTGGTTGGGCGCGGCCGGATCGGCCAGTGTGCTGATGTGCCATCCAGCCAGTCAGTCAGCCGGTGATGTGCTGGGTGACCAGCGCGTCGCTGAATTCGAAGTGCTCGCCGACAAGCGCACGGCGGCCTGGCTGGAGGAATACGGTTTGTCGGTGGGCGGTTTGTCGGTGGATGCCATACCCTGAGCTGCTTCCAAGTGTCGCCGGACTCAAATGTCGTCGATTCCAAACGTTGGACATCGCGACAATGATGTTATGTTATCGAACTGAATTCTCATCATTGCGGAGCGCATCATGTCTGTCCAGATCAGCGTACTGACCCCCGATTTCGCGGTGTCCCCCCAGATCGCCGTGGAAGACGTCCCCGACATCGCGGCGGCGGGTTTCAAGAGCATCATCATCAACCGTCCCGATTTCGAGGGTGGGCCTGATCAACCCCCGTCCGCCGAAGTCATCGCGGCGGCGACGGCGGCCGGCGTCCGGGCGGAGTACCTTCCGGTGATCAGTGGCGCCATGACACGTGAAGACGTCGTCCAGTTCGCCGCGTTGCTCAAAGACCTTCCGGCGCCGGTGCTGGCGTATTGCCGTTCCGGCACACGGTCGACCAATCTGTATCAGGCGGCGATTGGTCTATAGTCAGAGCGTGTTCGGCGGCGGGGTTAGGGATTGACCGGCTTCCTTTTTTCACGACTTCTGGTTAACCTTGTGGAAGCACGTATCACTTGCGAGGCCGATCATGTTCAAGAGAATACTCATCCCCACTGACGGTTCCCCCCTGTCCGCGCAGGCCGCCAACAAAGGCGTTTGTTTCGCCCGCCAGATCGGTGCCGAGATCGTGGCGCTGTACGTCACCCAGCCTTTCGCGGCAACGGTCGGGTTCGACGGCATGGCGGCCGCTTACGCCATCACCGACGAAGACTACGAAAAAACCGCAGCCGAGCAGGCCCAGAAGTATCTCAAGGCCGTGCTCGATCGCGCTTCCACAGCCGGGGTCAAGGCAGTGGGCAAGGCCGTGTCCAATTTCAATGTGGCCGATGGCCTGGTGCAGGCGACCGAAGATGAAAAATGCGACCTCATCTTCATTGGCAGCCACGGGCGTAGCGGCTTGTCGCGCCTGCTTCTGGGCAGTGTCACCATCAAGGTGCTGAGCCTTGCCAAGGTGGCGGTTCTGGTCTATCGGGTCAAAGAGTCCGACTGAACATCTGTTGAGATAAAACACCCTGGAGCCGCTGTGCGGTTCCAGGGTGTTTTGCTGTGCGGGTCTTGCGTTTATTTGAACAAGGCGGACGCCTTGATCAAGGTTTCCCAGATTCCCAGCACCAGCGGAATACCGACGTACAGCCAGAAAATGATCAGTAGTGCGGGTGAGGTGGTGGTGCGCTCTTCCATGTGATGGTCTCCTTGAGATTCAATGGCCCATGGCGGGCTGGGCGGTGGCTGTGCCCAATTGCTCGGCGGTCATGTGGTGGTGCGACGATACCGGGCGCACGAAGAAGTTGCAGATGATGCCCACGACCAGAAGGCCGGCCATGATGTACATGGTCTCGGTATAGGCCTGCGACGGGGGAACGCCATGGTTGACCTGGTATTGGCGGATGTAATTCACCAGAACCGGACCGAAGATGCCAGCGGCCGCCCAGGCCGTCAGGGCGCGGCCATGTATCCCTCCCACGAACCGCGTGCCGAACATGTCGGCCAGGTAGGCTGGCAGTGTCGAGAACCCACCGCCGTACATCGAAATGATGATGGTGTAGAACAGCACAAAGACGGCCACGTATCCCGCCGCCCCCGCGCTGGGCACCAGCAAGTACAGCACGGCGCCAAGAGCCAGGAAGATGTAATAAGTATTCTTGCGGCCCAGGTAATCCGACGCATACGACCACAGGAATCGTCCCAGCATGTTGGCCAGGGAGAGCAGGCCCACGAAGCCGGCCGCGGCAGCAGGCGTGACGGCGCCCTTGAAGCTCTCCTGGATCATGACCGAGGCCTGGCCGATGACGCCGATGCCCGCCGTGACGTTCAGGCACAGCGCCCACCAGAT
>DASTNK010000128.1:0-2963 GCA_035720945.1 Burkholderiaceae bacterium | reverse complement strand
TCAACTCGTCGCCCAGGGCGTGGAGCACGTATTCTGTGTTCCCGGCGAAAGCTACCTGGCCGTGCTGGACGGCCTGCATGATGCCGACATCCAGGTCACTGTGTGTCGCCAGGAAGGCGGCGCCACCATGATGGCCGAGGCCCACGGGAAGCTTACCGGCCAGCCGGGTATCTGCATGGTCACCCGCGGCCCGGGTGCGTCCAACGCATTGGCCGGCATCCACATCGCGCATCAGGATTCCACCCCACTCATCGTCTTCGTGGGCCAGATCGATCGCGGCACGCGCGGACGCGATGCCTTCCAGGAAATGGATTACAAGGCCGTGTTCGGCACACAGACCAAATGGGCGGTCGAGATCGACCAGATCGAGCGCATCCCGGAGCTGGTGTCGCGGGCTTTCCATGTCGCCACCTCGGGGCGCCCTGGCCCGGTGGTCGTCGCCTTGCCGGAAGATATGCTGGCCGAACGCGCGGTGGTGTCCGACGCCCCCCGCCACCAGACGCTGGACGCGTGGCCCGCGCCGGCGCAACTGGCCGATCTGTCGCAGCGGCTGAGCCAGGCGAAGAGGCCGGTGGCCATTCTGGGCGGCGCGCGCTGGAACGCACAGGCGGTGTCGGATTTCGCCGATTTCGCGCAGCGCCATGCCCTGCCGGTGGCGGTCGAATTCCGGCGCCAGATGCTGTTTCCCACGACGCATCCCAATTTCGTCGGCGATGTGGGCCTGGGCGGCAACCCGGCGCTCATGGCGGCCCTGCGCGAGGCTGACCTGTTCCTGCTGGTGGGCGGACGCATGTCGGAAGTCGCCAGCCAGGGCTATACCTTGCTGAACATTCCCGTGCCGGCGCAGCAATTGGTGCATGTGTACCCGGACGCGGCCGAACTCAACCGTGTCTACCACGCCAGCCTCGCCATCCAGGCATCACCCATCGCCTTCACCGGCGCGCTCCGCGACATGCGGGCCGGCGCGGCCGGCGGCACCGCTGAACGGCTCCAGGCGCTGCGCGCCAGCTATCAGGCCTGGAGCGATCCGAGCCGGATTTCGCATCCCGGGACGCTGCAGATGGGTGGCATCATGCGTTACCTCAACGACACGCTGCCGGATGACGCCATCCTGACCAACGGCGCCGGCAACTATGCCACCTGGCTGCACCGCTTCTACGCCTTCCGGCGCTATGGCACACAATTGGCGCCCACGTCGGGTTCGATGGGTTATGGGCTGCCCGCGGCGGTGGGGGCCAAGCGGCTGCATCCCGATAGAACCGTGGTGTGCTTCGCCGGTGATGGCTGCTTCATGATGCACGGCCAGGAGTTCGCCACAGCGGTGCAGTATGGATTGCCCATCATCGTCATCCTGGTCGACAACGGCATGTATGGCACCATACGCATGCATCAGGAACGCCATTACCCCGGCCGGCTATCCGCCACGACGCTGCACAATCCGGATTTCGTCGCCTATGCGCAAGCGTTCGGCGGCCATGGCGAGCGGGTCGACACCACGGAGCAATTCGCGCCCGCCTTCGAACGGGCACTGGCCAGCGGCAAGCCCGCCATCCTGCACTGCCGGCTCGACCCGGAGGCCATCACCCCCACCACGACACTGACGAAGATCCGCGAGCAGGCGATGGCAGCAGCCGCATCACGCTGACATGCACAGGATACGGATATCGTCGCGAACGGATTCGCATATATTTTAGGTTTAAACTATATGGGTGAACCAACAAGCGCGTGGGTTCACCCCTGACCCATCTCATCTCAGCCGGAGCCATCCCATGTCTTCCACCCCCTCCTTCAACTGGCAGGATCCCCTGTTGCTGGACACCCAACTGAACGAAGAAGAGCGCATGGTGCGCGATGCCGCGCAGAACTATGCGCAGGACAAGCTCGCGCCGCGCGTGCTCGAAGCGTTCCGCCATGAGAAAACCGACGCCTCCATCTTCCCCGAAATGGGCGAACTGGGCCTGTTGGGGCCCACCATTCCCGTCGAATACGGCGGCGCGGGGCTGAACTACGTCAGTTATGGCCTCATCGCCCGGGAAGTCGAACGCATCGATTCCGGCTACCGCTCGATGATGAGCGTGCAATCATCCCTGGTCATGGTGCCCATCAACGAATTCGGCAGCGACGCGCAGAAACAAAAATACCTACCCAAACTCGCGCGCGGCGAATGGATCGGCTGCTTCGGCCTGACCGAGCCCAACCATGGCTCCGACCCCGGCAGCATGGAAACACGCGCCGTCAAGACCGCCGACGGCTATAGTCTGACGGGCAACAAGATGTGGATCACGAACTCGCCCATCGCCGACGTGTTCGTGGTGTGGGCCAAGTGCGTGGGCGGCGAACACGACGGCAAGATCCGCGGCTTCATCCTGGAGAAGGGCGCCAAGGGTCTGTCGGCCCCCGCCATCCACGGCAAAGTGGGGCTGCGCGCCTCCATCACCGGCGAAGTCGTCATGGATGAAGTCGCCGTGCCGGAGGACCAGATGCTGCCAGGCGTGTCAGGCCTGCGTGGTCCGTTCACCTGCTTGAATTCGGCCCGCTACGGCATCGCCTGGGGTGCCCTGGGCGCCGCCGAGTCCTGCTGGCACACCGCCCGCCAGTACACGCTGGATCGCAAACAGTTCGGCCGCCCCCTGGCCGCCAACCAGCTCATCCAGAAAAAGCTGGCCGACATGCAGACCGAGATCACGCTGGCGCTGCAAGGCTGCCTGCGCCTGGGCCGCATGAAGGACGAAGGCACGGCCGCGGTGGAAATCACGTCCATCATGAAGCGCAATTCCTGCGGCAAGGCCCTGGATGTCGCGCGCATGGCGCGCGACATGCTGGGCGGCAACGGCATTTCCGATGAATTCGGCGTGGCGCGCCACCTGGTGAACCTGGAAGTGGTCAACACCTATGAAGGCACGCACGACGTGCATGCCCTGATTCTGGGGCGTGCCCAGACTGGATTGCAGGCGTTTTTTTAA